>JAOTXY010000050.1 GCA_029862125.1 Gammaproteobacteria bacterium
CTGTCACAACTCGCAAGCCAGTTCGCCGGTTACCCCGTTATTCTTCGATACCTCCAATGTTAACGTGGCCTACGACGCGACAGTAGCTCGGGATCCGGCACTTCTGGACATGACGACGGTTAATCCATTAAACGCGGTATTTGTCGACAAGCTCAACAATGGCCACTTTTGCTGGGAGACTAATGACACGATCTGTGCCACGCTCATAGCTGGCTGGATCGACGACTGGAAAAATGCGGCCAATGGCGGCGCTGTTGCGCGCCAGATTAACCTGACCGCTCCAGCCAATATCAGGGATCCGGGCGACTCCAAGTCGTTTCCCGCCTCCGCGACAACTCTCGGTACCAACGGCACCAGTTTCGCGAACACCGTGTATCCGCTGGTGGAGGGCACGAATCCGGTAATTAACCTCAATAACTGCCAGAATTGCCACACCGAAGGACCGGGTTTGTCGCAGGCGCCGTTTTTTGCCCACATCGATGTCGACGTGGCCTACGAGGCCGCCAAGTCTAAAATGGACATAGATACGCCGGCTAACTCGAGACTGGCCTTGCGCCTGTTCGAACAGCACAACTGCTGGAGTACCTGTGGCCCCAACGAAACACTGATGGTGCAGAGGATCACTGATTTTGCCAACGGTATTGCGGTTTCATCGATCGACCCCACCCTGGTCACCAGTAAGGCACTAACCCTCGGCGAAGGTATAATTGCCTCGGGTGGTAATCGCGCTGAAACCAATCAATTCGCCATCTGGGAATTCAAAACCGGCTCCGGACTGACCGCGTTCGACACCAGCGGTGTCGGCGCCTCGATCAACCTGTCGCTGATCGGCAGCGTCAACTGGGTTGGCGGCTATGGCCTTGAATTCACCGGCGGACGGGCGCAGGCCGATACCATTAGCAGCGACAAAATCTATACCTATCTCCAGGATGCTGGCGCGCCTGATTATGCCATCGAGGCCTGGGTAATCCCGAACAACGTCACCCAGGAAGACGCCAATATTGTCAGTTACTCTGGCGGTGATCTTTCGCGTAACTTTACTCTGGGCCAGGATATGTACAATTACGAGTCATTCAACCGGATTGACGCAGTTATTCCGGCACCGAACGGCGAACCCGTTATGTCCACCGGGGAAGACGACGAAGAGTTGGCGCAGGCCAGCCTGCAGCATGTCGTGATCAACTATGATCCCCTGGATAGCCTTGGCAATGGCGCTGGCCGCAGCATTTACGTCAACGGCCAACGGGTTAATAACCTGACCGATACCGCGGCGGGATTACCGATCGCAAATGTCTGGGACGATACCTTCGCCTTCATCCTCGGTAACGAAATTTCGGGTAACCGCCCGTGGATGGGTCAGGTTAAATTGGTCGCGTTGCACAGTAGGGCGCTTCCCGAAGCGGATATTCTGCAGAACTTCGACCTCGGCGTCGGCCAGAAATTCCTGCTGCTATTCTATGTCGGCCATCATCTGGGCGAAACCGGTAATCCCAACAGCTTTATCGTGTTCGAAGTGGCCCAGTTCGACAGCTACAGTTACCTGTTCAACAAGCCCACGTTTGTCACCCTCGATGGCAGTGCTCCAAGCACAGACATAAGCATCAAGGGCCTGCGTATCGGCATCAACGGCAAGGAGGCGCTCGCAGGCCAGTCTTTTTCCAGCCTCGACACCAGCGTCATCGCGGCCACCTACGACCCGGCGACCGGCCAGGAGCTGTCTCCAAAGGGCACCATTATTTCGCTCGAAAAAGGTCCCGATAGCGACGAGTTCTTCCTCACCTTCGAGGATTTCAACGGCGTTACCAAGGCCTTTAGTGATATCGTTCCGACAGTAGCTGCCGACCCGGGCGACCCGGCCAACCCGGTCGATTCCGATATCGGTATGCGTACCTTCGAGGAAATCAACGCCACAATTGCTGAAATTACGGGCGTTCCAGTCACCAACGCGGCAGTCGATGCGGTTTACGACGACTACATCCAGCAGCTGCCGACGGCAGAGACGATCGGTTCCTTCCTGCCATCGCACCAGATGGCGATCGCGCAACTCGCGCTGACTTCCTGTAGCGAACTGGTTGACAGCAACCCGGGCTATTTCGACCTGCTCAACTTCAGCTTCGGCGATACCGCGCAAAACGCGTTTGTCACCCAAGCGCAGCGCGATGCGATCATCAAACCGCTGTTGACCGCGGCGATGAACGTCGATCAGGGCGCGCCCGCGAATAATCTGAATACGCAACCGGCGGAACTGGAAATCTCTGATTTACTGAGCGCACCGGGACTGTTATCGCAGGACCTCGACCCGGCGCTGTCGGGCGATGCCTACAGCAGCCTGATTACAGAAATGCTCTCAGACGGTGTTAACACTACCGCTAGAACCGCTCAAATCGTAAAAGCAGTATGTGCCGTCGCCACTGGTGGCGCGGTAATGCTAGTACAATAGGATTCGAATATCATGGCCAGATTCAAAAAGAACCAGTATATCCCACCCCAGGCACCGTTGTTGTATGAAGACCACGGACGTCCTGTCACTCGACGGCAGTTTATCCGCCAGGGCCTGATGACCGGCTCGGCTAGTGTACTTTCGGCCGGCGCCTTCAGTATGTTCGCGAATCCGAATATGGCGCGTGCGGCGGTCGCGCCCGACCTTGACGCCCTCGCCACCGATATCGGCTGCATCCTGGGCGGTGTCGGCGCGGGACAAAGCGTACCGTTTATCAGCTTTGACCTGGCCGGTGGAGCTAATTTTGCCGGCTCCAACGTGCTGGTCGGGCAAGGTGGGGGCCAGATGGATCTGTTATCCACGGCTGGTTACAGCAAACTCGGTCTACCCGGCGATATGCTACCCGGACAGGATGATACCGGGGTGACGCTGCTTAACACTAGCAACGGCGACTTTACCAATAGTGACTTGAACCTGATGTTTCACGCGGACAGCCCGATGCTTCTTGGCATTCTCGAAAAAGCCAGCGCTGCGATCGGCAACATCGATGGCGCCGTGATTCCGGCCCGCTCGGACAACGACACCGGTAACAATCCACATAATCCGCTCTACCCGCTGGCAATGGCCGGCGCGCGCGGCAGCGTGGTCGACCTGATCGGTTCACGCAGCAGCGTCTCGGGCGGCAACTCGATGGCACCGGCAATGTACATCGACCCCAATTTCCAACCCACCAAGGTAGACCGCCCCAGCGATGTCACCGGGCTTGTGGATGTCGGGGATCTAACCACGATCCTGGGACCGGACGATGTCACCGCGGTGATGGAATCCATCACCCGCATAACCCACAAGAAACTCCAGCTGGGTACGATCGACACCGGGCTGACCAATGACGACGTGGTCAAGGACCTGGTGCGTTGCGGCTACCTCAAGGCCTCCGACATCGCCGACCGCTTTGCCGGTGTCGAAGTCGATCCGACACTCGATACCAACATTGCCGGTCCGATCTTTTCGGCAGCCGAACTGGCCAACGATGGTGAGTTCAGAAAAACCGCCTCGGTCATGAAAATGGTCATGAATGGTTATGCTGCCGGTGGCTGCATCACCATGGGCGGTTACGATTATCATACCGGCGATCGAATCGTTGGCGAAAACCGGGATCTGCGGGCCGGACGCTGCATCGGCGCCTGCCTCGAATATGCGCGCCTGCTGGCGTCTCCGCTGATGATTTACGTGTTCAGCGATGGCTCAGTGGCGAGCAACGGCCGGATCGACGATACCGCAGCGCCAGGCGGCGGTACCGACGGCAACGGCAATGTCACCGTCGGCGGCGGCGGTAAAGGCGAATGGACCGGCGATAATTCTTCGACCGCCTGTTCATTTTTCCTCGTGTTTGATCCGACAGCCGCACCTACGCTGGTCGGCACACGCCAGATCGGACGTATGACTGCAGGCGCTTCCGTGGTCACCTCGGCCACGCCCGCGGCGAATAACGTCAACCTGCTGGTCAACATGGTCATGCTTAACTACATGGCATTGAACGGACAGGTGTCGCCCGGAAACACAACCGCCTTCACCAATATATTTCCGAATCACGGCCTGGGTAACCAGGCAAACCTGGACAGCTTTATTTCATTTGGTTCTTTGGTATAAGCTACCTCATTTAGGTACGCTTTCATGTCGGAGTATCTGGCAGGCAAAACCTATGGTTTGCCTAAGCAGGTTTTAGCCCCGCTCATCTTCCTGGCCCTGCAGCTGTTTAGCCAGGCACCCGCGCTCGCGGACTGGCAACAACAGCAGCGCGACCTCATGGGCACCCGGATTTCGGTCGAGCTCTGGCATAAAGAAACCGATCTCGCAAATGAATGCAGCGAAAGGGTTTTCGCCGAGATGCGCCGTATAGAGGCGCTGATGAGCTCGTATAAGGAAGATAGCGAACTCACCTACATCAATAATAACGCGGCCTTGCGCGCCGTTGAAATCAGCGATGAAATGATGCATCTCATCAGGAAATCGATTCATTTTTCGGAAATATCACGGGGTGCATTCGATATCACCTATGCCAGCATCGGCTATGCCTACGATTATCGCAAACGTCAGCAGCCTGACGATGCATCTATCTCGGAGAAACTGCCGGCTATCGACTATCATCATATTATGATTTCGGGCAATAAAGTTCAGTTTGGCAACGACTCGGTGCGTATCAATCTTGGCGGTATCGCCAAGGGCTACGCCGTCGACCGTGCGGTCGATATCGTGCGCCAGTGTGACATCGCCAAAGCCATGGTCAGCGCGGGTGGTGACAGCCGCATTATTGGAGATCGTGAAGGGCATCCCTGGGTCATCGGTATCCAGCACCCACGTGATCCTGCGGGCATTGCACTGCGCCTGCCGCTCAGTGAAAGCGCGATTTCAACTTCTGGTGATTACGAGCGTTTTTTTATCGAAAACGGCAACCGTGTGCACCATATTATCAATCCTTCTACCGGACGTTCTGCAACGGCGAGCTGGAGTGCCACCGTTATCGGCCCTGATGCACTGGCAACTGACGCTTTATCGACTAGTATTTTTATTCTGGGCGCGATTGACGGTATAGCCATGATCGAGAGCCTGGAAGGATTCGACGCTATCGTTATCGATAACGCCGGAAAGGTTCATTATTCTTCTGGCTTCGAAGACCCTGAAGCCAAACTACAGTAGTCCATTAAATCAGCAGACCTATGAAAACACTCAGCCTTACTGCCATCCTTCTTGTCTACCTCGCCTTCCCTGTTTTGGCACAGGATACTTCCTCGGAACTGATCGAGGGCGAGATCGAGGTTCCGCAACAGGATGAAGCAACCGAAGCGGATGCCGGTTCACTTGACGAAGACGGGTCCGAGGAAACATCGCTCGATACCGATATCGAAGCCCTGAAAAAGGAAGTGCTGTCGTTAAACCGCGACCTGTTCATTCTCGAGGAAGACCTGCTGTTTCCATCGAACACCCAGTTCAGTGTTTTTCTGTCGATGAATGCCGGCGCCCTGTTCAGCCTCGATTCTATTCAGCTAAAAATTGACGACAAGAACATCGCCAATCACCTGTACACCGAGCGTGAACTGGCTGCGCTCAAACGTGGCGGGGTACAGCGCCTTTACATCGGTAACCTGCCTTCGGGTGAGCACGAGGTCATCATCATATTCACCGGGGTCGGACCCAAGGGTCGAGACTACCGTCTCGGTGAATCAATAGTGATAGAAAAAACCACCGAACCGCAATTTGTGGAGTTCATGATCGCCGATGACACCGGTAAAGAACAGCCCCAGTTTGATGTGCGTGTTTGGGAATAAACGCCATCGACAAAACACGGGGCGTGTATCAAGCAGCATTAAACGCCTGCTTTACGCGCTACTGCTGAGTTGCGTCTGCGGCCAGCTATACGCTGTGCAAACGGCGGAACACCGGGTCGAAGACCTAGATTACGGACGCGCGCTTTACCAGTTTTTCCAGGACAGCAAGCTGTCGGCGATCACCCACCTGATGATCGCCGAGGAAAGGCCCCGCACCCGCGCTCAGGTCGACGAGGCCCACCTGCTACTCGCCGATTTGTATTATGGGTACGGGCTTTACGAGGAATCACGCGAATTGTTTGCGCGCCTGTTAGCTGCAGAGGTTTCCGATTCAATTCTAAATCGAATCTGGTTCAATCTCGCGCGGTTACGCTATGAACAGGGATATTTTGAAGCCGCCCGAGATTTGCTATCTCGTATTAATAACAAACTGCCTGGCGGCATCGAATCAGAAAAAAAATATCTGCTAACCAATCTTCACCTGGGCTCGCGTGAGTACGACGAGGCCGCCGATCTGAGCGATACGATCAGTTCGAAGTCAATCTGGAAAATTTACGCGCGCTATAACCTGGGCGTTTCAATGATTGAAGATGATCGCTACGAGCCTGGCCGTTACTTGCTCAACAGTATCGGGCAGATGAAAACTATCGACTCGCCGGAGCTGAGGGCATTGCGTGATCGCTCAAATCTGTCACTCGGGCTCAAACAGCTGCGCATGGAACTGCCTGAGCCTGCGCTGGAGAGCCTGTCCCGTGTCCGACTTGAAGGGCCCCTGAGCAACCAGGCGCTACTCGCATCCGGCTGGGCATGGTACCGACTCGAGCAATTCGACAAGGCAATGATCCCCTGGCGGGTGCTATTGCAGCGTAATGCAGTAGATGCGGCGACACAGGAAGCGATCCTGGCAATTCCCACCAACTATGCCGAATCGGGTCAGGACAAGCTCGCGGTACATCACTATCAAATTGCGGCACAGCAATTTGATTTACAGCTGCAGGTACTCGATCAGTCGATCAAGTCGATAGAAAATGATGGATTAATTGCAGCTTTGCGCGAAAACACAATTCTCTACGATCGCGGTAGTCTGCAGCGCTTACCCCCAAGCTCGGACGTGACCCCGCAATTGCATATCTTGTTGGCTTCGACCGAGTTTCAACGTGAAATTAAACGCTACCAGGAGTTACTCGATATCCGTAACTCGCTCAGGTACTGGGGTACTAACTTTCCCGCCCTGGAGCTGATGCTGGAGGAACGTCGCCGCGGCTTCGAACAAAATTTACCGCGCTTGCAGAAATCCAGCAGTTTCGATCAGCTCGAACAGCTGCGAGAGCGCAGGAACCAGTTTGCCACGCAGGTCAATGCAATTGAGTCGAACCAGGATTACGCGGCACTCGCAACCCCGGGGGAGCAGGAACATTTGTCGCGACTGCAGCGTGTTGCCTCGACAATCGACAAGCTTGCGCCTGAACGCAACACGGCTTACCAGCAGGATATGTTCCGGTTGTTGTCAGGATTATTAAACTACGAGCTGGCTACCGATTTCCCGGTTAGATTCTGGAAATCAAAAAAGCAATTGATACTGCTGGATCGAGCATTATCCGAATCTGAACAAAGGGCCAAGGACTTGCGTGGCATTAGCGAGCGAACCGACCTGGAATTCGGCTTTTTCGACGATCGAATCAGCGGACAAACCCAACGAATCCGAGATCTGCGCAACAGGGTTACCACCTTGTTAACGGCGCAGGAAAAACTTATCAATCAAATGGCGATTAACGAGATTCGCCGGCAACAACAACATATCGTGCAACTGCGCCTGAATGCCCGCTTCGAACTGGCCAAACTTTACGACAGGATGGCGGCAGAGCAATGATCAGAATCCTGGCCCATCGCTTACAAGTCATTCTGTTCGTCGCCGCACTGACCGCATGCAGTTACGACGGGGTCGATTTTGGCCCGACGATTGCCGACCTCGAGGATCTGCCGCCCTTGCTGGAGACTGCGGAACTGGAACCACAGGCCAGTTTTGATGTCGATCCCCAGCAGGTCATTCAAAGTTTTCGCGACCTGGTGGCCATTACCGCGGAAGGCGGAGGAACCGGCGATGAACTGCGCCGCCTGGCCGATCTCGAACTTGAAGCCAGCCTGGACAACCGGATCTCGGATGACGAGGCAACCCAGCAGATGGGGCAGCAAGACGCCCTGCATGCGATCGGAATCTACGAAGGTTACCTGGAGAAGTATCCCGCGCGCGAAACTAACGACATGATCCTGTACCAGTTATCACGCGCTTATGCGCTCGAAGCAGAGACTGAAAAATCTTTCGCGGCATTAAATCGAATCGCTCGCGAATACCCCGATTCTCAATACATGGATGAAGTCCAGTTTCGCCGTGGCGAAAACCTGTTTGTCGCGCGTGAATATCAGGCAGCGGAACAGGCCTATGGTAAGGTCGTTAGCGATTACCCGGAATCGCTGTTTTTCGAAAAGGCACTGTACAAGTACGGCTGGACCCAGTTCAAGCAAAGTCGTTACCGTGAAGCCCTGGACAGCTATACGCAATTGCTCGACCTGAATCTTGCACAAGATAAAATTAATGAAATTGATTTCAATCCCTCGCTACCCCGGGCCGATCGGGAACTGCTTGACGATGTATTGCGTGTCGTCTCGCTCAGTTTTTCCTACCAGGAAGAGAAATATTATATTTCAAGTTATTTCAAAGAAACCGGCGAACGCGACTACGAACCACTGCTTTACCTAGAGCTGGGTGAGCTGTACCTCGATAAAAAACGGATCATTGACGGCTCGGATCTATTCCTGGCCTACACCAAGCAATATCCCTACTCTTCGCATACGCCGTTTTTTCACCAGCGCGCCATCCAGACCTTCCAGCAAGCCGGGTATTCGGATTTAGTACTAAAAGAAAAGATCGCGTTCGTGAACCGCTACGATGTAAACAGTGAATACTGGGCTCTGCAGGAAGAGAGCACCCAGCAGACACTGACCAGGACCCTGGTGCTGCATATGACCGAGCTGGCCACACATTTTCATGCCCTCGCCCGTGCCAGCAAGAAAGCAAAAGATTACCGGGTCTCGGCAGATTGGTATCGCCGTTTCCTGAGATCTTTCCCGAATGATCCGGGCGCGCCACAGATTAATTTTCTACTCGCTGAAAGCCTGTACGATGCCGGTCAATATCCGCAGGCAATCGACGAATACCAGAAAACGGCCTATAACTATGAACCACATAAGAACAGTGCCGAGGCGGGCTATGCGGCACTGATCGCTTTTGATGCCCTGTTCAAGACAACCAATGCGAGCGACATTCTTGCGTTGCGTAAGAAGCGCATCAAGTCGGCAGTTCGCTTCACCACCACTTATCCCGATGACTCGAGAATATCGGTGGTTGAACTCCAGACTGCACAACAATTCTACGAATGGAAAAACTACCCCGAAGCAATCGCGTCGGCAAATCGCCTGATTGAAAACAAGAAAGTCGACAAGCCAACCCGGCAAACCGCCTGGACCATACTTTCCGATGCGCAGTTTTCGACCGCAGATTACGCCGCGGCCGAAACCTCTTATTTAACACTGCTGACCTTTTTGCCGAAACAGGACAAGAAGCAAAAAGCCGTGCGCGAGCAAATTGCCTCGAGTATCTACAAGCAGGGTGAACTCGCGCGTGATGCCGGTAATCACCTGCTCGCGGCACAGACTTTCTCCCGGCTTGGACAGGTTGTCCCCGAATCACCCAAGCGCGTGGTAGCCGACTACGACGCGGCTAACGCGTATATTCAACTGGAAGACTGGTCAACCTCGATCGCGCAACTGGAAGCTTTTCGCAAGCGATATCCCGGGAATAAAAAATTCAATGAGGGTGTCACCGAGAAACTTGCACTTGCCTATAGTAAAAATGGCAACCAGTCCAAGGCGGCCCGGGAGATTCTTGCGTTATCGACCCTTCCCGGCACAGCCGAACGCAAGCGAGACCTGATGTGGCGTGCTGCCGAGTTGTATCAGCAAGACGGTCAGCCTGAGCAGGCAATCGCGATCTACAAGAAATATGTCAAGGCCTACCCCTACCCGCTTGAGCGTTCAATTGAGTTACGTCATAAAATTGTCGAATCCTATCGTGCCAAAAACGATACCAAGAATCGTAATTTCTGGCTTAATGAAATTATCCGCGCGGACGCTGCTGGGAAATCTGAGCGTAGTGCACGCAGCAAATATCTTGCCGCCAGCGCCAGCCTGGAGTTAATCCAACCGTTGCATCAATCCTATAAAAAAGCCAGGCTGACGATACCGTTAAAACCCAGCCTGAAGAAAAAGAAAAAGTTGATGCAGCAATCGATCGATGCCTATAGCCGGGCAATGAAATACCAGGTCCAGGAAGTAACAACCGAAGCTACTTTCCAGATTGCCGAAATTTATAATGACTTCGCCAGTTCGTTAATGAACTCACAAAGACCGAAAGGCCTGGATGAAGAGCAACTCGAAGAGTACGAATTGTTGCTGGAGGAACAGGCCTTTCCATTCGAAGAGAAAGCGATTGATATACACCTTGCCAACTTCAAACGCATTCCCGACGGCACTTACGATGAACCCATCAAGAAGAGCCTGCAGGCTCTGGGTAAACTCATGCCGTTTCGCTACGCCAGGGTAGAGAGCACCGATATTTATGTCGATATTCAATAACAGATCAGCGCTATTAATGGTCGTATTGCTGCTCGGAGCCTGCCAGAGTGGTCCCGACAAGGCGCCTGCGCCGAAGCCTGCGGTAGCAACATCGCCGACGGTTGAAGAAGCCGCGGCTGAATCAGGACCAGATGACGCTAATCAGCAATTTTATGAACAGGCACTGGCTTCGCTAAAGCGCGGTAAGACCGAGCGCGCACTAGAAATTCTGGTTCAAGTTAGCAACGATGCACCCGATAAACCCTATGTTTTTACCAATCTCGGGCTGGCTTACTTCAAACTGCAGCAACTGGATTTCGCCGAACAGGCCTTCAAGCAGGCAATCGCCCGTAACAATAAGGATGCGGTCGCGCACAACCACCTTGGTATCCTACAGCGTCAAAAGGGGCAATTTAACGAAGCCCGTACTCACTATAAGCGCGCCCTTTCGATCGATTCCGGCTATGCATCTGCACACCTGAACCTCGGCATCCTGTTTGATATATACCTGCAGGATCTGAAACAGGCATTACGGCATTACCAGAAATACCAGGCCCTGGTTAGCGAGGAAAATACCCAGGTTGCCGGCTGGATCGTCGACATTGAACGACGCCTGAAATCAACCACCACAAAGTCCCAGGGGTAAGTAAATGAGAAAACTTTCGCTCGCATTTTTCCTAATCTTTGCTATTTCAAGTAGTGCTTATGTGAGTGCTCAAGAAAGATTGCAGATGGAAGGCACCGAGATAACCGGAAACAAGGAATTGCCCAGGGTTTTATACATCGTTCCATGGAAATCGGCGGAACGTTTTGAAATTTCGTCACCGCCGATAACAAGTATTATGGATCAAAAACTGACCCCTATCGAACGGGCCGCTTTCAAACGAAAAATTCACTATCACGACGCCATATTTTCAAAGGCAAAACTGCAATAAACCGGCAGTAGACCAGAGACCGCGGAGACTCTCGCAATGAACGAAATGCTAATTACAGTAATAAGGTTTTTCCAGGACGGTGGACCCTTCATGTACCCGATCCTGATTGTTCTGGCCATCGGCCTCGCAATCACCTTGGAACGCTGGTTACACCTCACCGTAGCAAAAACCAAAAACCGCCACATGATCGCCAAGCTGATGCCCTTGGTGGCGAAAGGTGAGGTTAACAGTGCCAGCCAGCTCGCCAGCAAATCAAGCGCCACGGTGAGCCGGATTCTGCTGCAGGGCATCGAGCACTACAAGTCCGCCCGCCGCAGGGACGATTTCGAGTCGGCGATGGACGAAAGCATAATGGAAGCGATTCCACGCCTGGAAAAACGCACCCACTACCTCGCGATGTTTGCCAATATCGCCACGCTGCTAGGGCTTCTGGGTACGATTATCGGCCTGATCAAGGCGTTTACCGCGGTCGCCCAGGTTGATCCCTCGATGAAAGCGGAGATTCTTTCGACCAGTATATCGGTAGCAATGAATACAACTGCATTCGGTCTTATTGTCGCGATTCCGCTGTTGTTCTTTTACACGGTGTTACAAACCAAGACGACCGAAATCGTCGACAGTCTCGAGATGACTGTGGTCAAGTTCGTCAATCATTTGTCCCGCGTTAAAAACACCGCCGAGTAAGTACTCCCATGTCAAAACGGGTACACAGACGCAAGCATCCTGCTGCTGAGCTGAACATTACTGCCTTCATGAACCTGATGGTGGTACTGGTACCGTTTTTGTTGATGACCGCGGTATTCAGCCATATCACCATACTCGATTTAAACCTGCCTCCGCCAGGTGCGCAAGACAGCAAGCAACCGAAAAAGCCGCCTTACGAACTGCGCATAACCATTCGCAAGAATATGCTGGTGCTGTCCGACAACCGCCGGGGACTCATCCAGCGGATACCATCGAAAGGCAAGGAGCATAATTTCGCAAAATTGAAGCAAACCCTGAAACAGGTAAAAGCGCGAATCCCGGGGCACACCAACATTACGATCCTGGCAGAACAAAAGACGCGTTACGACGATTTGATCAGGGCGATGGATAGCTCGCGCTCCTATCGGGCCGAGGTTGACGGTGAATGGGTCTTCGCCGAACTATTCCCGGACATATCGATTGGCGATGCGGCCAGGTAATCACAGGGTCATAACCGAATGAAATATTCCAGACGTGCCAAACGTATGCAGCAGCACCACAAACGCGGCCAGAATCGGAACGCCGTGTTGAACATGGTGTCGTTGATGGATATTTTTACGATCCTGGTATTTTTCCTGCTCGTCAATGCAACCAGTACCCAGGTACTACCCTCGCCCAAGAATATTGTATTACCCGAAGCAGCAGCCGAAAAACTGCCCTCGCGTAACCTGGTCATCGCGGTCGACGAACGTGTCATCCGCCTGCAGGGGAAAGCCATTGTCACCGTAAAGGATGCACTTAAGGGTAACAAGAACTCGATCAAGCCCCTGTTTATTGCATTGAGAAATGCCTCGGTAAAGGTCAAGGATATTAGCGACAAGAAGGGCGTCACGATTATGGGTGACCAGGAAATTCCTTACCTGCTGCTAAAAAAGATTATGCTGACCTGTGCTGGCGCTGAATATACCAACATTTCGTTTGCAGTAAACCAGAAGGCAGCAGAGACCTGATGGCACGGGCAGTCGCAATACCGGAACCGAATCTACCCTGGGTCGACCACCAGGAAGATCGCAGATTTCGCCGCATCATGATTGTTACGCTGCTGCTGTTTTTAGGCGTTGGTGTGGCACTGAATACGATCAAGCTACCGGAAGTAATACAGAAAAACCTGGTCGACGTATCGCCTCGCCTGGCGAAGCTGATCCTGGAAAAACAAAAGGTTAAACCACCACCACCACCGAAGAAAGAAAAACCCAAGGAAGTAAAGAAAAAAGAGCCTGAGAAGAAGAAGGAAAAACCGAAGCCGAAACCGAAGCCGAAACCGAAGAAAAAAGAAGTGAAGAAGCCGGACGCTCGCGAAGTCGCCAAGAAAAGTGGCCTGATCGCGTTAAGTGACGAACTCGAAGATTTGCGCGAAAGCTTCGCACTTGACGATGTGGTCAAACTGCCACAACAAACTAGCGGTAAGCAGGAAGTCAAAGTGGCCACTGCCAGTGACTTGCTGACCTCGAACGCTCAAAAAACCAGTGGCGGTATTAAAACAGATACCCTCAACCGAACCATAAAAACCAACGAGTTAACACAGCGTCAGACCACCCGGGTTGAAAGTAAAATCGAGGCTGACAGTAAAAAGCTTGCCAAGGCATCGTCGACGAAATCCCAGCAAGGAACGGGTGTAAAACGCAGCGCGGATGAAATTGAACGTGTTTTCCAGCAGAATAAGGGTGGTATTTTTAATATCTACAATCGCGCATTGCGCAAGAACCCATCGCTGGCCGGACAGGTTGTCGTCGAATTGACAATCGCACCTGGGGGGCAGGTGACCGCGGTTAAAATTCTATCCAGCGAGCTGGGAGACGAAGCACTGGAACGCAAACTGATGCTCAAGATTAAAAAATTCAAGTTCAGCAATTCCAGCGTGGCTGAAATCACGGTCACTTATCCGATCGACTTCCTGCCTTCCTGACCCCAGGTGATAACGCCGCTAGTCATCGAAACCCCCCGTTTAAAAATTCGATGGCTGGAGGTCGGCGACGCGGCATTCATTTATACCCTGGTCAACGACCCGGCGTGGATCCGCTACATCGGGGACAAAAATGTCTCGAACCTCGAAGACGCCAAAACCTACATCGAAACGGGTCCCGTCGAAATGTATCGAAAGCTGGGATTTGGCCTGAACCACGTTTCACTCAAACAAGACGGTACGCCAATCGGCATCTGTGGATTGCTGAAACGTGAAACACTTGCTGATGTCGATATCGGATTTGCCCTTCTACCTGAATACAGAAGACAGGGCTACGCTTTCGAAGCAGCCACCGCGATTCTTGAGCACGGCCGCACCAGGCTTGGAATAGAGCGCATAGTCGCTATCCTGACCCCGGATAACCTAGCCTCAGCAAAACTGCTTTGCAAACTGGGCTTCGAATTTGAAAATAGCTATCAAAAGGAACCGGACCTGGACAAGCTGGATCTGTATGTATTCAACAAGTGAATCGAATATCCCTGGTAATGCTGGCTCTAATCGTTATTAAATCTATGCGACCAGAATTGTCGGGCAACGCAGAGCATTCAGAATGCGAGGTAAATCAGCGTTGTTCTCGTGTTGCGACATGATTGCGCAGTCAAAGCTGGAGCCGGCTCGAGCGAGCAACTCAAAAAGGTCGTCACGATCATACCTGGTCAATTCAAGCTCGCTATCCTTCCCCGCAATTTGTGAAGATAGCACCGACGACAATTTCTGCTTGGGATCTTCTCCGACTACGGTTAGCTCAATTTTTTCGTGATGAAAGCGACGTAAGACCACGTCTAGCGCGAGCTTTTGACGAGGCGAGTCGTCTAAAATTAACAAGATCTTTCGGATTCCGCGGATTTTCCGGGAGGGTTGCAATCGATGCGACACCGAGCGACCAAAAATCGTATAGGTCACATCCCGTTCGGATTTTAAGCCAATATCCCGCATGCGCCCGCGGACCGTGTCAAAGTGCCAGGCTATTTTCGATGCCTGGGCTTCCCGCTGCAATGTTTGTTTGAATTGTTGCGCTACTGAACGCAGCGAGCGCTGCATCTGGTCGGTGCTGGTAGGACGTTCACGCGTCGTTGTCAGGGTTATCTCGCGTGTGCATGGCAATCCTGAGACCTGGAGCAGATCTTCATCTTCTATAAATAATCCCAGCAAACCGGTCTGAACCGATGCTGCCATATCTACCGCCAGGTTGACCGTAGTAACAGAGTAATTGCTAACATCGACCGCGAGCATCACCATTGGCTGCCTGTCGTTTGAATTTTTTACCGTCACTGCTTTTTACCTAAATCGGTTCTGGATTCCCCTTCCCAGTCTTGCCGGGTGTGCTTTTTTTGCATTTTTTGTAGCTTTTCGATGCGCTGTTGCACCCGGTAATTGAAGCTCTTCTGCGGATAAAAACCATTTGCGTCAGCCTGGCCCGGCTCCAGACCCGAGAGCAAACGCATGACGTCTTCGACCTGTTCAGCAAGATAAATTCGAAACTCGCCCTTTTTAACCGCTTCACGGACATCCTTGTGCAGCATCAGGTGTACCCGATTGGCCGAGGGAATAATGACGCCCTGTTCCTTGTTTAGGCCGCGGGAGACACAGACTTCAAAAAATCCTTCGATTTTTTCGTTAACTCCTCCAATTGCCTGGATTTCACCGAGTTGATTGATCGAGCCAGTTACCGCCAGTGATTGTTTGAGCGGAATCTCACCGAGTGCCGATAATAGCGCGCATAGTTCCGCAGCCGAAGCGCTATCGCCATCGACCATACCGTATGACTGTTCAAAAGCGATGCTAGCGGCTAGCGGTAACGGTTGATTCGCAGCATAACGATGAGCCAGGTAGGACGACAGAATCATGACCCCCTTGGAATGAATCTCACCACCCAGTTTGGCTTCACGCTCAATGTCGACGATCCCACTACGTCCAAGCCTTGCGGTAGCGGTTATGCGTGAAGCCTGGCCAAAGCGATATGCACCAATTTGCAATACCGACAACGCATTCACCTGGGCAATCCTGCTGCCCTCAGTATCGATGAGCTTTATACCGCGCAGAATTTGCTCCTGTAAGAGCTCACGATATCGGTCCTGCCGACGGGTCCGCTTATCGATTGCCTGCTCTACATCTGCCAGGCGTATGATTTTTCTGTTTTTCTTGCCGGCCCAGTAATTGGCCTCGTTCAACAAATCGCGCATGTCATCCATATGCAATGAAAGCTTTTCCGTATCGCCGGCGCTGCGCGAGGCTTCCTCGATAATGCGGCCGACACTCGCTTTATCTAGTGGTCTGGCCCCGCATTTCTGCTGCACCGCAGCAATCATGCGGGCATAGTCAAGCGTGCTTTCGGAATCTCTTTTTGTGGTTTGTGCAAAATCCGCCGAGACTTTGAATAACTGTTCAAACTCGTGATCATGGGACCTCAGCAGGTAGTAAAGCCAGGGTTCACCGACCAGGATCACCTTAACCTCGAGCGGCATAGATTCGGGTTCAAGCGAAACCGTATTGACCAGGCTCAACATCTGTTCCAGCGATTGAATCTTGATTTCCCCGGATTTGAGCGCCCCCTTGAGACCTTCCCACGCAAAGCCATGCCTTAACAGGTTATAGGCATCCAGAATCAGGTAGCCGCCGTTGGCTCGATGCAGGGCCCCGGATTTAATCAGGGTGAAATTCGTGACCAGGGTTCCCATCTGGGACAAATATTCGACCCGACCGATGAGGTTCTGGTAAGTGGGATTGTCTTCAAAAACGATGGGGACACCCATAGTATCCGTATTATCCAGAATCACGTTGATACTAAAAGCGTGGAACTCCGCGACACGACTGGCGATATTATCGGTTTCCTGGGCCCGCTCCGAGGGAAGAAAAGCATCAACACCCCTGATTGCATTTTCCTTAACCGCTTGCAGATACTCCATGACATCGGCTTGGTCACGATAGCTATTTTCCATCCAGGCGATTAACTGCTCAACCGTATGTTGGGTGATTTCCTGGTTCAAAGCCTTGATTTGCTGAAGATGCTCACGCTGTACTAAGGGCATCTCCTGAAGAATAGACTGCAATTTGATTTGCAGGTCCGCGATTAAAGACTCGATGCGCTGCTTTTCGCTATCCGAGAGTTTCGCGTATTCCTGTTGGTCAAGCAGATGGCCGTTGACCATCGGTCCCATTGTATAACCGCCCGGCGTGCGCATGATGATAATTCCTTTTTCCTCGGCCTCCCGGTCGAGCTCGCGGAAAGACTGTTCCTGTCGATCCTGCAATTCCTGTTCGATTTCCTGGCGCCGATTTCGATATTCCTCGCTTTGGAACGACGACGGTAACAATGTTAATAAATCCTCAACCAGCGATTGCATGTCGAGGCGCAGTTTCTGGCCCATGCCAGCCGGCAATTTCAATAGCTTTGGCTTCTGTGGATTGGCAAAGTTATTGACATAGCACCAATCGGATCGAAGGTCCGAGACCTGCGCCTGTCGAGATAGTATTTGCTGCACCAGCTCGTGTTTGCCGAGGCCGGTATCGCCGACCACAAACAGGTTGAATCCCTGTTGTTCAATATCGACACCGAACTCAATGGCTTCCAGCGCCCGATCCTGCCCGAGCGGTTGATCCAGCGGTTCAAGATCGTCTGTCGTCTTGAATTTAAACTGCCGCAGATTGCAGGCCTGGTAGAGCTTTGTGTGATTCAGTGAAACTGGTTTCTTGCTCGCCATACGCCAATACTCGCGTAATCACCAGGAACAAATACCGACCTGGATCAATTTAGCCTGCAAAAAGCAGAGCTTTAGCTGTTGCAAGATCCCCGCACTAGCGGGGGTTCCTCATTATTGGCACTTCTGCGAAACCAGAAGGATTTTTGTCGTCGGAGGCCGGTTTGCGCTCCCGGCGCAACCGGCACCCCGGAGCGCCGGACCGGCACATCCATATGCTCGAGCGCAGCAAACATAAAGAAAAAGCCCCGCGTGAGCGGGGCTTCCTCATTATTGGTACGTTTGCGAAACCAGAAGAGTTTCTGGCGTCGCGAGCGAAGCAAGAGCAAGGCATTTTTGACGTCGAAGGCGCGAGCGTACTAAAAGTACGTGAGCGTCTCGCCGGCAAAAATAACGCCGCTATTGCGAGCGCAGCAGCCAGAAACTACATCATGCCGCCCATGCCGCCCATGCCGCCACCCATACCGCCCATATCAGGCATAGCAGGTGCATCGTCCTTCGGTGCATCGGCGACCATCGCCTCGGTGGTGATCAGCAATCCGGCAACCGAAGCCGCATTCTGCAGTGCAGAACGTGCTACTTTGGTCGGATCGAGGATCCCCATTTCGATCATGTCACCATATTCGCCGGAGGCCGCGTTGTAACCATAGTTACCCTTGCCTCCCTCGACATCATTGGTAACCACGGAAGCCTCGTCACCGGCATTGGTAACGATCTGTCGGATTGGTTCTTCCAGGGCCCGACGAGCAATATCGACACCGATAGTCTGGTCGTGATTGTCACCCTTGAGATCCGTAATCGCGGCACGCGCACGTATCAGGGCAACGCCACCACCGGGGACCACACCTTCTTCAACAGCAGCACGGGTAGAGTGCAGCGCGTCTTCAACGCGAGCTTTCTTTTCCTTCATCTCGATTTCAGTCGCGGCACCAACCTTGATTACTGCAACACCACCCGCCAGCTTGGCCAGACGCTCCTGCATTTTCTCGGTATCGTAATCTGAAGTCGATTCGGCGATTTGTGACTTGATCTGGGTAATACGACCCTGGATATCTTCAACCGAACCGGCACCGTCAACGACAGTGGTGTTTTCCTTGGTGATAGAAACCTTCTTTGCTGAACCGAGATCTTCCAGGGTTGCCTTCTCGAGGCTCAGGCCGACTTCTTCCGAAATCACCTGGCCACCGGTCAGAACCGCGATGTCCTGCAACATAGCCTTGCGACGATCACCAAAGCCCGGGGCTTTAACCGCGCAAACCTTGACAATACCACGCATGGTATTTACCACGAGAGTCGCCAGAGCCTCACCTTCGATATCTTCGGCAATAATCAGCAATGGCTTGCTAGCCTTGGCAACCGTTTCAAGAATCGGCAGCAATTCACGGATGTTGGAAATTTTCTTGTCGAACAGCAGAATCGCCGGCTCTTCGAGTTCAGCCGACATGCTTGACTGGTCGTTGACGAAGTAAGGAGACAGGTAACCACGATCGAACTGCATACCTTCCACCACATCAAGTTCGTTGGCCAGGGATGAGCCTTCCTCGACGGTGATAACGCCTTCCTTGCCAACTTTTTCCATGGCTTCCGCGATGATATCGCCGACGCTGCTATCCGAGTTTGCGGAAATCGTACCGACCTGGGCAATCGCCTTGGTGTCAGCACAGGGAGTTGAAATGGACTGGAGGTGCTCGACTGCGCCTTCAACCGCCTTGTCGATGCCGCGCTTCAGATCCATCGGATTCATGCCTGCAGCTACCGCTTTCATGCCTTCGCGAACAATCGCCTGGGCAAGGACAGTCGCGGTGGTGGTGCCATCACCAGCGATATCAGAAGTATGTGAAGCCACTTCTTTAACCATTTGTGCACCCATATTTTCGAACTTGTCTTCGAGTTCGATTTCCTTGGCTACAGATACCCCGTCCTTGGTCACGGTCGGTGCGCCAAAGCTCTTGTCGAGAACCACGTTACGGCCCTTGGGACCCAGAGTTACTTTTACGGCGTTCGCCAGAACGTTAACGCCATGGACCATGCGCGTACGCGCGTCGTCACCAAATTTTACGTCTTTTGCACTCATTTGAGTTAAACCTCTTTAATATTCCGAATTATTCAACAACAGCGATGATGTCATCTTCGCGCATGATCAGCAGTTCTTCGCCGTCAACCTTGATTTCGGTGCCGGAGTACTTGCCGAAGTAAACGGTGTCACCCGTCTTTACATCCAGGGCGCGTACATCACCGGAATCGGTGACTTTGCCGTGACCTGTCGCAAGGATTTCACCCATGCTTGGTTTTTCAGTGGCGGAATCGGGGATTACGATACCACCGGCTGTGGTACGTTCCTCTTCCTTACGCCTGACGATTACTCGATCATGCAGGGGACGAATATTCATTGTTGCTACGCTCCGTAATTTTTCGTTAATGTCTCGCCATCCTCAAAGGATGGACCTGTTTAATTAGCCGCGAGTTAGCACTCGCTTATTGCGAGTGCTAATAATATTCAGCGGTTTTTCCTAGTCAAGCGAAATGGGGGATAAAATCGGGGATTCAAGTGATATTTAGATAAAAACTGACTTTTATCTCAGTTTTTGGCGGGAATCGTCTTCCCGGTGAAATTTCACACCGTCGATTACGTCGTCATCACCGGCCTGGTACCCATGCATATTAACCGTTGACGACACCACCATGCGCGATGCAATGCGGCTAACCAGCCAGATCCGTGTCGGCGGAAACAGCAGGAAAAAACCCACCGCATCGGTGAAGAATCCAGGTGTTAGCAGCAATGCGCCAGCGATTACGAGACCCATGCCCTCGAGAATCTCGCGCGCCGGCAATTCGTTTTCCTGCAGTTTGCGCTGCGCCCGCATCAACGTCGACAATCCCTGTATCCTGAGCAGCCAGACGCCGATAACGGCCGTTAGTACCACAAAAAATATGGTCCAGCCCGCACCAATCACCTGTCCTACCTGGATTAGCAGGTAGATTTCGATTATCGGAACAAGCAGAAAAATAGTAGCGATCAGCGGGAACATAGGGCTAACAAATGGTTAACATCGAATCCTTTAGTATTCGGGAGTATTACCAGAGTAATACTGTTATTTGTACTATATGTGGTTAGCATACCATTTATTCAATTGTGTCTGCGGGAAAACCGATGTCGGAGCATTACCTCGTGATTACATCCTGGCCCGATATAGAGGGCGCCAGGCAGCAGGCGCAGACCTGGCTGCAAAATAAACTCGCAGCCAGTGTAAACATTTTGCCGCAAATGGAGTCTATATATCATTGGAAGGGTGAACTTCGACAGGGCAAGGAGCACAAGATTTTCATCAAGACGAGTGCTGACCGCATAGACGCCCTACAGCGGGAAATTAAAGCCGCTCATCCTTATGCCGTAGCCGAAATACTGCAGTTTAAGATAGACTCTGGCAGCCCCGAATACTTGGACTGGATAACGCAATCGACGCAATGAAGATCATCAAGCAAATCATTGGCCTCGGCCTCGGCTTCTTGCTGCTAATCGCCAGTCCCCTGCTGCAGGCGCAGGAAGAAGAACTGCTGCCCCCGGAAGAGGCGTTTAGTTTAAGCGCCTGGGTCGAAGGTAATGACCTGGTTGCCGAGTACCAGATAGCGCCGGGTTACTACATGTATCGGCAACGCTTCGACTTCCAGGTTGATTCGAGCGACGCACCGGTTCGGTTCGATGTAGCGGTCATTCCCGATGGCAAAGTCAAGCATGACGAATTCTTTGGTGACGTAGAGACCTATCGCAACAGCGTCAGGATCGTGTTGCCGATGATTTTCGATAACGCGGCCGCAAGTAACCTGAAAGTTAAAGCGACCAGCCAGGGTTGCGCTGATATCGGTGTCTGTTACCCACCCCTCAAGCAAGCCCTGGCAATCAACCTGGCCTCCAGTAACCGGGTCATGCCGACGGCCTGGGTTGCAAGCAGTACAGACAGCGAGAGCATAGGTGATGATGTCGCAGCGTTGCAGGCACTACTCGATGAAGTCACTACAAACCTGGAGAACGAACCGCAAGCGCAAAGTGGTGAAACCTCGAAGAGCTCCGACCCCCTTGAGATATTGCAGGCGCTCGGCGAAGACCTCGGGCTCGATGACGAGGACGAAATACTTCACCCCGACGAGGCATTCATATTGTCCGCGCGCCTCGACGCCAATAACGTCATTCAAACCAATATCCTGATGGCCGATAACATTTACCTGTATCGCGACAAGATCAAGATCGCGATGGTTAACGGCGATGGTCATGCTCTCGGTGCCATTTCGGTACCCCGCGGTAAAATCAAGGATGACGAATTTTTTGGCCCCATGGAAGTTATCTATGACCAGGTCAACGTCTCGATACCGGTCATTTCAGAGGCCAACGCCAGTGACCAACTGGCGTTGTCATATCAATATCAGGGTTGCGTGGAAGATCGCATTTGCTACCCGCCAGTTACCAAGTACCTAAGCATTAACGCCGCTGAAGGCCTGATCCTGGTGGCAAAGGAACTGACCGACAGCACAAGCACGTCACAACCCGCCATTGACTCCGATAACGGGAGCTCGCCGGCACCGGTTTCCGAGCAGGATCAGTTTGCACAGCTTTTAAAAGACGAGAGCCTGTTACTCGTGGTCGGGTTATTTTTCCTGGCCGGCATCGGACTCACTTTTACGCCCTGCGTGTTTCCAATGATTCCAATACTGTCGAGCATCATTGCGGGCCAGGGTTCTTCAATCACCACCGGCAAGGCCTTTGTGCTTTCGTTGATCTACGTACTATCGATGGCGGTGACCTATGCAATTGCAGGCGCGATTGTCGGCTACTACGGCGCCGAGTTTAACATCCAGATCTGGTTTCAGGATCCGGTCATTCTGAGCATTTTCGCCGCGGTGTTCGTATTGCTGGCATTGTCGATGTTCGGTTTTTACGAGTTGCAGATGCCAAACGCGATTCAGTCACGTCTGACCGCGATCAGCAATAGCCAACAGGGCGGCACCCTCGTCGGCGTCGGGCTGATGGGCCTATTCTCGGCAATTATTGTTGGCCCCTGTATCACCGCACCCCTGGTCGGTGCTTTAATATTCATTTCACAAACCCAGGACTGGCAGCTGGGTGGACTCGCCTTGTTCGCGCTGGGCCTCGGCATGGGTGTGCCACTGCTGCTGATCGGCACATCGGCAGGCAAGCTGCTGCCACGTGCGGGTGGCTGGATGGATTCCGTCAAGGCCGTATTCGGAGTGGTGTTACTCGGGGTTGCAATCTGGCTGCTGGAACGCATTCTGCCGGTAGGTATTACCATGGCCCTGATCGCCGCACTGTTAATCGCGTCGGCAATATATATGGGCGCGTTGGATAGC
>JAOTXY010000137.1 GCA_029862125.1 Gammaproteobacteria bacterium
ACCGACCCGGGCGCGATCGCGAGCGACAATGTCGACGGCGTTCTGACGCCGGCGATCGTTACCGGCGGCAGCGTCAATACCGGCACGGTGGGGCTTTACATCCTGACCTATAACGTCAGTGACACCACCGGAAATGCGGCTGTTCAGGTGACCCGGAGCGTGTCGGTACAGGATGCCGGGGCACCGGTTGTGACGCCGCCATCCAATATTACGGTAGCCGCAACCGATGCAACTGGCACCGCAGCGAGCAATACGGCGATCGTAACCTTTCTCGCCGGCGCCATCGCCATCGACGCGGTGGACGGCCCGATCGCAACCATTACAAACGATGCCCCGACACAGTTTCCGCTTGGCGTTACCACCGTTACCTTCAGCGCAACCGACAGCTCGAGCAACACCGGGCAAGCACAGGCGACGATCACGATTTCTGACCAGACCGCACCGGTGGTGACGGCACCTGCGGATATCACAGTGGCGGCGACCAGCCCGAGCGGCATTGCCGTGACAGACCCGGCAATCGTCGCTTTCCTCGGAGGCGCCATCGCGATCGATAACGTCGATGGCGCGATTGTGACCATTGGCAACAATGCCCCGACGCCACTGCTCCTGGTGGGTGCTACCACGGTGACCTTCAGTGCGACTGACGTCGCGGGTAATACCGGTACCGCGCAGGCAACTGTCACGGTGACCGCTCAGGTCGTTTCGTTGCAAATGATCGCCTTTTCGCGCGATGTGGGTGGCCAGCTGGACCTGTTTGCCATCGCCGAAGACGGTAGCGGTGGCCTGGTGACGCTAGCCAACGACCCTGGTGATGAGGTTTTCGGTGGTTGGAGCAGCGACAACCGGGTCATTTATGTCCGTGATACGGGCGGGGGGCTGAATGATATCTTCAGCATTAGTGACGATGGTAGCAGCACCCCGATAACGCTGACAACCGATCCCGCCGACGAATTACCCGTGGCGGTGACCGCGGCCAATGAAGTTATATTCATGCAAAGCTTTACTGCTCCGACCCCGCACACCGATTTGCTCAGTGTCAGTGCCAGCGGGGGCGGTATAACACCCCTCGCGACCAGCACGGATATCGAGCTCTTCGGCGGGCTTACCTCGGATGGATGGCTTGTATACGATCGCACCGACGGATTATTCCAGGCCGATGTGTATAGCATATCCGCCGACGGTTCCAGCGGCACGATGCCGCTCGCTACTGATGTCGGAGAGTTTGAGGCGGGCGGCGGTATTGCAAATGGCACTCTCGTTATTTTCGCCCGAACCGTGGGTGGTTTGGGCGGTCCGAGCAATATTTATACTATCGAAGCCGATGGCTTGAGCCTGGAGTCGCCGCTCATTGCCACCGGCGACAATGAATTACCCATCGGGGTTACCGCCGGTAATCTCGTGATATTTACCCGAACCACACCGCTTTTTATGTCGAGCCTGATGAGCGTAGGCGCCTCCGGTTCCCCGGGCGTAACACTGCTCGCAACCTCCGATATTCTGGTTACAGGAGATCAATTTTTTTATGGCGGTTCCACTGGCGGTCGCGTGATATACCACCGCTGTGATTTTCTGCAGACTGAATGCGATGTCTTCAGTAGAAGCGCCGACGCCAGCGATCCCGAGGTGACCCTCGCCGGCGATCTGGCATTGAACGAGGTGTTCGCAGGTATCAGCAGCGACGGCCGGGTGATTATTGTCAGGGACAACGGCGATGGTACCACCGATCTGCTCAGTATCGATGCTGCTGGTGGCGCCCCGGCGATTGTGCTGGCCACGGCACCGACCCCGACGCTTCCGGGGGGCGAGGTCTTCAAGGGGGTCACCGCCAACGGGCGGGTAATTTTCGAACGTGAGGTAAGTGCTCAAACCGACCTGTTCAGTATCATGGCCGACGGGAGCGAGCTCGAGGTATCCCTGGCTACAGCACCAGGGGCTGACGAGGTTTTTGGCGGAATCTTCTAGACCGCGCGGTGATGTCAAATCGGATAAGCCCCTGCATTACTCACCATCCTTATAGCGAGCGTATGATAATTGCTCCGGGCCGAGTGATATTTAACCTTTATAAGGTTTTATTAGCAGGATCTGACAGATTAGTTGAGTGTCCGGATTCCTGATAGCAGATACTCAGGCTTCAGGGGTGGAGACCAACCATTTGTACCCGTACGTATCAAATTAATAAATTCTCCCTTTTTACCCCATCAACTCTATTGATGAGATGTGTGGATCAGATTCTTATATACTGAGCTGCCCCTAAACGACCGGAGCGAACTATGCACACTGTTATAAGAAGCTATTCGGGTTCAGGAGCGGCAGCGCTATTTGACCTGCTCGAAGCAAGCAAACAAGAGGTGGAAAGCCTGATTCGTGCTGTTCCCGGCTTTGTATCCTATTCACTAGTCCGCACTGCCGATGGTGGTGTCTCGGTGACCGTATGTCAGGATAAATCAGGCACAGACGAGAGCCTGCAGCTTGCAAGGGAATGGATACATGAGCATGGATCTGATTTGAATGTGAGTCCGCCAACTGTAACGGAAGGCTCAAATATCCTGCAATTGGGTGAGTCTTAAAATAAAGAAGTTCAAATAATTCTTTATTGAAAACGTTTTTGTAGTTACAGCTAAAGGGTACCTTTTTCTATTTGCTACCGCTTTCCAGGATGCTGGAGGGTCTCCCTTTTCTGCCTTGAAAGCCGATCAGCTGCATTTTCTCGAACAGCCAGATCAAAAGATCTCAGGCAAATATTTTTTGTATATTTTTGCGTACGATTGCTGATTCTTTGATCACTTCAATACTTTGTTCGGGCGTGATTCCCAACTTTTCAATTGCGGGAACTGAATCGAGCTGCGGCAAGGTATGTTTTCGATCACTCTGCATCATACTGTAATAATTTGCCACCAGGATCAGGTCGCACAAGTCGGCAGGACTCTCTGGTTTGCGCTGCCATTCACCGCACTCTTCTGCAGCTAAAATCAATTCATCGTCAAAGTTCCATTTCCGCAGTAACAAGCTGGATATTTCAGGGCGCATGACCTGAATAGCATGGTCAATTTCAAGGTGATCCAGCATAAGATCACGATGATCCAAAAGACGATCATCAATGACCAGTACACCAATACCATGCACCAGTCCTGCCAACATGGCCAGGTCCGGTGGAAACGACCCGGTTTTTTTCGCCAGGATCCTGCTGAGTGCAGCGACATTCAGGCTATGATCCCAGAATGAGCTGACGCGCTGCATGTGTTCATCGGGCAGACGATTGACAAGTTTACCAACCGCGTAGGTCATAATCAGGCAATACACCTTCAATATACCCAGGTGCCTGATCGAGCGGCGAATTTTTTCGGTCGCACTGAGATCACTTTTTTTGGCAATACGGGCCACGTTGTTAATTTTTCTCGAGACATCCGGATAAGACGTCAGAAGCTGCACCATCGAATCAAGACTGGTAGATTTACCCTTGTAAATTTTCTGCATCCTGTCGGCCACCGAGGGTAGCGACGGCAAACTGATGCTTTTATCCATCAGGTTATGGTACAGATGACTGACAATAGAGTTGTCTTCGTCGTCGTAATTGGTAAACAGTGAATGTACGCTGATGTCATCCGCGACCGCTTCTGATAACTCGGCGTAATCGACAAGCGTCTGTCGGTCGATTTTCAGGTAGTCGACGCGTCCGATGGCCTTAACGTCATAGATACAGGGTCGCAACTGGGCAATAGGACTTATTTCGTCAGTTTCATCTACCGAGATGATTTTTGTCTTGTCATCGGGGGCTATGAGAGAGACTCTCCCCCTGATGACATACAGACTGGTTTTTTCAGTCGATCCTTTACTGATCAGAAGCTCCCCGTCCCTGGCAGTGAATACCATGAGCTGATTGGCGAGTGCAATCAGGTGGTCTTCTGATAAATCGGAAATCACTTTGATACGTCGAAGTAGAGAAATATCTGGAATCTGTATGTCAGTCAAATCCATTAACCTGCTTATTTTTGCCTGATAATATCACGATGCCCGTTGGCATTTTCAATTTAACTTTATAATTCGAAGGTAAAATAAATCTCCCGGCATAACGGCAAGCAGGACCGCCTGAATAACTGGTCGCAGGCTTAAGCCCGGGAAGAGTCGCCCAGATTCTTCGACGGCAAGATTATAGGCTTCCTATGCGCTGCAATAACAAGCATAATGCATCTCGATAACCCAGGGACGCGATAATAAGAACAGGGAGTTTTTATAATATTTAGAACCATCCAATCGAGGAGTCGAAAATGAAAAAAGTTATACTGGGCCTGGCCTTGACGCTGGGATTTACCCTTTCTGCGGGATCTGCATTCAGTGCAGAGAAGGTCAATATCGGAACGCCGGCCTGGACCGGGGCGCAGGCAATCGCTGCCTTGTTGCAGGCGGTTGTCGTAGAGCGTATCGGCGGTGAAGCGAACCTGGTGCCGGGTAATAATGCCACCATCTTTCAGGGCATGGACCAGGGTAAGGGAGACATTGATGTGCATCCCGATGTCTGGTTACCCAACCAGGAAAGTTTCACCAAAAAATATGTCGATGGCGCGAAATCCGTGACCCTGAGCAAGAATGCCTACGAAGGCAACCAGGGATTTTGTGTCTCCCAGGATTTTGCCAAGCAAAATAGTATTACAGATATCGCTGACCTGGGTCGCCCCGATGTGGCGATGAAGATGGATAGCGATGGCAATGGCAAGGGCGAAATGTGGATCGGTGCACCGGGCTGGGCTTCGGCCAACGTAAACGAGGTCAAGGTTCGTGACTATGACTTGTTGTCATTTGTCGAGCCGATACGGGCGGAAGAAAGTGTAAAAACCGCCCGGGTCAAGGACTCGATTGCGAAGAAAGAAGGCTACGCATTCTACTGCTACAAGCCGCATGCAATCTGGTACATGTTCGATGTCACCATGTTGTCGGAACCCAAGTATGACCCGGCGAACTACAAGATGGTGCAACCGTCTGATTCTCCAGACTGGTATACGGAGTCCAAGGTCTCGACCAAGGATGCGCTGAAACGTGTTCAGATCGCCTGGTCAAACTCGTTGAAAGATCGTTCCCCGGCCATTGTCGAATTCTTCGAGCGCTTCTCGTTGACCGCGGACGATGTCAGTGGCTTTGCTTATGAAATATCGGGCAAGGGTCGCAAGGCGTCAGAGGTTGCCAGCGAATGGATTGCTAAAAATCCGGATCGGGTAGATGCCTGGTTAGGCCTGTAGTGACATAAAAATCTGTGCGGGATCGGCCCAGGGTCGATCCCGTCACAGTCATCAGGCGGTTTTTTACCGCTATCCGGGGGGGAATTCTGCATGTCGAATCAGACTGAATCGTCATCGGGCGAAAGCGTTATCGAAATCTCCAATGTGTGGAAGATTTTCGGAACCGAGGCCGATGCCGCCTTACGGGCAATCAGGGAAGAAGGGCTCGGTAAGGCGGAGGTCCTCGAAACTTATAACGCGGTCGTCGGGGTTGCGGATGTCAGTCTCGATGTCAGGAAAGGCGAAATATTCTGCGTGATGGGTTTGTCGGGCAGCGGCAAATCCACGCTGGTGCGCCACTTCAATCGATTGCTGGAACCCACTGCTGGCAAAATCGTGATTCACGGCACCGATGTCATGGGGCTGGGCACGCAGGACCTGATGGAATTTCGCAATCGTAAAATCGGCATGGTGTTTCAGAATTTCGCGCTGTTGCCGCACCGCTCGGTGCTGGATAACGTCGCGATGCCACTCGAAATTCGCAATATGAACAAGAACGAACGCATGCGCCGCGCGGCCAATATGCTGAAGACGGTGGAGCTGGACGCCTGGGGCAACAAGTACGCGCACGAGTTATCCGGCGGTATGCAGCAACGCGTGGGACTCGCGCGCGCGCTCGCCGCCGACCCCGATGTATTGCTGATGGACGAGCCATTCAGCGCGCTCGACCCGTTGATCCGCCGGCAACTGCAGGATGAATTCATCAAGCTGTCCGCGGTAATGAAAAAAACCACGATGTTCATAACCCACGATCTCGACGAGGCGGTTCGCATTGGCGACCGGATTGCCATCATGCGTGACGGCAGGGTGGTCCAGATCGGCACTGCCGAGGATATCGTCATGCATCCGGCCGACGATTACGTGGCCGACTTCGTCGCCGGCATCTCGCGCCTGAAGATCGTGCGCGCGCACGCAGTGATGCAACCGCTGGAGAAATACGTGGCGAAAATGGGGCAACCGTCCGACGACGCGCCGCGGGTAAACGAAAACGAATCCTTAAGTACTTTGATC
>JAOTXY010000138.1 GCA_029862125.1 Gammaproteobacteria bacterium
CACGCGGAATGGTTGCTCTCGGAAATCGGTATCGAGATTCGGGATGATCCCGAGGCACTGGAACTATTCAGGCAGGCCGGTGCAACCATCGATGGTGAATTGCTGCGCTTCGACCCTGGCCATGTAAGGGCACTTTGTCAAACTGCACCCAGAACCTACACCATGCATGCGCGTAATCCCGCACGTAATATCGAGTTTGGCGGTAATAACCTGGTCTTTGGATCCGCCTACGGCTCGCCTTTCGTGACCGACATCAAGGGCGGCCGGCGTTATGCCACGCTCGAGGATTTTCAAAATTTTATCAAGCTGACCTACCTGTCTCCGTGGCTGCATCATCAAAGTGGAACTATCTGCGAACCGGTCGATATAGCGGTTAACAAGCGCCACCTCGACATGGTTTACGCGCACCTGCGTTACTCCGATAAACCCTTCATGGGTTCGGTTACCGCGCCCGAGCGCGCCGAGGATTCGCTGGCGATGGCGCAAATCGTGTTTGGCGAAAAATTCATGCAGGAGAATCTCGTCATCCAGGGCAATATTAACGTCAATTCGCCGCTGGTCTATGACAACACCATGACTGCGGCACTGCGTACTTACGCGGCGGCAAACCAGGGCAACGTCATTTCACCCTTTATTATGGGTGGCGCGATGAGCCCGGTCACCCAGCCGGCGATCGTGGCGCAGGCACATGCCGAGGTGATGGTAGGAATTGCGCTGACCCAACTGGTAAGACCGGGCGCACCGGTTGTCTATGGCAGTTTCCTGACGACGATTGATTTGAAGTCCGGCGCACCGACATTCGGCACCCCCGAATCCATTTTGGCGACGCTCGCGATATCTCAACTCAGTCGGCGCATGGGTCTGCCGTTTCGCTGCGGCGGTCATTTGACCGCGTCCAAGACCGCCGACGCCCAGGCGATGCAGGAATCTACCAACGCGATGAACCCGGCGATCATGGCCGGGGCAAATTTCATCTTCCAGGCCGCAGGCTGGCTGGAGAGCGGTCTGACCATCGGTTACGAAAAGTTTGTCATGGACGCTGAACAATGTGGCGCCCTCGCCCGCGTTATCGCGGGAATTGAAATTAATGACGATCAGCTCGCCGGCGATGCCTACCGTGAAGCGGGAGTCGGTACCAACTTTCTCGGCGTGGATCACACCATGCGACACTACAAGAGCGCTAACTTTCGGGCCCAACTGGCTGACGCCACTTCGTTCGAGCAATGGAGTGAAGCCGGCAGCAAAGACATGCAGCAGCGCGCCTACGAACTCTGGAAGCGGATGCTGGCGGAGTATGAAGCTCCGCCAATTGATCCCGCGATCGACGAAGCCCTGCTGGAATTTATCGCCCGTAAAAAAGCATCCATGGAAGACGCCTGGTATTAGTGTTCATGCAAAAGAGCGCTACTTCGGCACCACCAGTGCGTCGACGATAGTACAACCCGACTGATTGACAATAACCGGATTCAAATCAATTTCGGTAATTTCCCCACCCAGCACAAACGCCAGCTGCGAAAACCTTACCACCAGTTCGACCAGCGCCGCACGATCGACCCCAGCCTGTCCACGCACCCCGGACAACAGCCTGGCCAGCCTGGTCTGTTCGATCATTGCATTGACCTGCTCCGCATTTACCGGGGCGAGTTTAAATGCGCGTTCGGCGATTAGCTCGATCAACACCCCGCCACAGGCGATAATGACCATCGGGCCATACTGCGGGTCGTTTTTCATGCCGACGGATACCTCGACACCGGTCGCTATCATCGGCATGACCAGGACCTGGTCGCCTAGCCTGGTTTGTAAATCCCGGTAAGCCACTTCGAGTTGTTGAATATTTTCGATGCCGACTTTGACCCCGTTTTTATCGGATTTATGCGCAATGCCTTTCATCGCGGTCTTGAGCACCAGCGGAAAACCACAGGCCTCTGCCGCTGCACAGACCTGATCGAAGCTTTGCGCGATGCTGTGACTAACCGTCGGCAAGCCAAAGTCCGACATCAGGCTCAACGAGGTGGCTTCGTCACAGTTTTCGGTTGCATTTAATCGTCGAGACCAACTCCTGACGATGGCCGTGTCGAAATCAATCTCGTTCGAGTCGGCAACAGCAGCGCTCCCGGATCGATAATTCATCAGGTTACGCATCGCACGCAAAGCCACATCGATACCGTTGATGACCGGGATCCCCAGTGAGGTCAGCTCAGCCGCGGTATTACTCAGGTTGGTGAAGGTAAAGCTCTGCACCAGGATAAGCGGTTTATCACTGAAAGCTGACAACTGCTTCGCCACCTCAAACAACTCGGGGTAGTGCGAAAAACCGTCACGGAACTCGAACTCGAAACTCATCAACCCGGTGTCTGCATCATCGAGCAGGGCTTTTCCGCACTCGAGATAGGTTTGAAAGGTGTTCTTGCCGAGCGCTCCCATGCCATCCATCGGATTGACCGCATCCAGCCCGGTTTCGAGATGCTCGCGCAACACTTTTTTAGTCGATGGCGATATCCGGGCAAACGGGACGCCGTGATCTTCGGCGAGGTCGATCATCTGTTCACGCATGCCACCGGAATCGAGCATACTCGCAAGCCCGCCGCCGTTGACACGAAAGCCTGCGGCAAACAGCATCGCGGTAACAATCATTTCGTCGGCATCGTGGCATAGAATTACACCGTAACGCTCACATACCGCGACGAATGCCTCGTGATTACCGACGATTGCGCCGGAATGGCTCATCGCCAGCCGGGCGGATTTCTCGGTGCGACCGAGACGGGTTATTACCACGGGTATGGATTTTTCACGCGCCTTCTTTAATGCCGCGATGAAGGTCGGCACATCACGCACCGCTTCCAGGAAAATAGCAATAACCCGGGTTGAATCCTGGTCGAGCAGGTAATCCATGTAATCGCCGACGGTCGCGTTGACCTCCTGCGCACTAGCAATGACATAGTTGAAGCAGAAACGTGCGTCGTTGTTGGCCAGGTAAGTCATGCCGGACCCGGAATGTAATATCAGGCCGATGTGACCCGCAGGTCGACCCGCGGGCGGACGGTCGAAACTGACCATGACGTTGCGGTCGTAATTATAAAAACCCATCGAGTTGCCACCGCAAACCGGAATCCCCGCCTGCCTGGCCTTGTCGCGAAGACGTGCTGTAAGTTTTGGCTCGGAATCATTCTCGATGTAGTTGGCGGCATAGATAACAATGCCACCGACCTTTATGCTAATGGCCTGGTCGAAGCTCTGCTCCAGGGGAGTACCGCTTATGGCGTAAACCACGAGGTCAGGCACTACGGGTATTTCGATCAGCGAGGCGTAACAGGGTTTTCCATGCAACGACTGGTATTTCGGATTAACCGAGTAAATCTCGCCGTCGTAGCCACTGTCTGACAACTGCCTATGCGTCATTGCCGCTAGACTGGCCTCGCGTTCGGAGGCCCCGACGATGGCAATCGACCGCGGCGACAGTAATGGATTTAGCCAATGTGACATGGGCAAAAAGCGAAGCGTGAATGCGATGCGATTTTGACATATATTGGTGCCATTCACATACAATTTTCGGGGGTTGTCATGAGCGCAGAAGTAAGGGTTGAAACCTACGATCGCATTGTTGAAATTACCATCGATCGGCCACCCGCGAACGCAATTAATCCGGGCGTTTCAAATGCGATTTATGAAGCTCTCTCGATGCTGCAGGAGGATGACAACCTGCGGGTCGGCATCATCACCGCTAGCGGCGATCGGATCTTCAGCGCGGGCTGGGACCTGAAGGAAATCGCCGCCATCGACAACAACGAGGAAGCGGTCAATAGTGCGTTTACCTGTCCCGGTGGATTTGCCGGTATCAGCGAGTTCTGGGGTCTGAAAAAGCCCGTCATTTCGGCGATAAACGGAATGGCGGTGGGTGGCGGATTCGAAATCGCTCTTGCCACCGACATGATCGTCGCGGCAGACCATGCCGAGTTCTTCCTGCCCGAGATGCAGCGCGGCTTTCTGCCCGATGTCGGCGCAATCCAGATACTGCCGCGCCGAGTTCCCTACAACGTGGCCATGGACCTGCTTTACACCGGGCGTCGCATGAGCGCCGCGGAAGCCCGGCAGTGGGGCCTGGCATGTCGTGTTTGTCCGCTCGATGAATTGATGGAATGCACGCGGGAACTGGCGCGAGAAGTGGCGAGCGGTGCACCGCTCGCCCTGCAGGCGTTAAAGGAGGTCGTACCTGCGATACATAACCTGCCAATGCCACAGGCTTTCGCCGCGACCAAGCCGGGTAATAGCGATTTACCGATCTATCAAAAAATGTTGATGTCGGAAGACTTCATGGAGGGTCCGCGGGCTTTTGCCGAGAAACGAGACCCGGTCTGGAAGGGCAAATGAACTTTTATAGCCGCAGCTCTGTTCTTAAACTGCCTGGTCCTGCGTCATTTTCCGCCGGATTGTCCGAGTTTGTTCACACTAATGATCGAGGAAATACAAAATCCGATGGCGCCCACCAGGAACAGCACGGTCATGTTCTCAATAATACCGAACTCGCCCTTAAGTGCCTTGTAATCGCCAACAATCGCGAACCAGATGAAAGAAAACAGGAGGACCAGCAACGGCAGGCCATGATATAACAGCAAGTCTCTGGTTTTCATCAGGCGACCTCGAACAATCCAGCTGCACCCATTCCACCGCCCACGCACATGGAAACCACCACGTATTTCGCACCGCGCCGCTTACCTTCGATCAGAATATGACCCGTCAGCCTGGCACCGGTCATGCCATAGGGGTGTCCGATCGATATTGAACCACCATTGACGTTGAATTTATCATTATCGAGCCCAAGATAATCTCGGCAATACAGGGTCTGGCAGGCGAAGGCTTCGTTGATTTCCCACAGGTCTATGTCGTCGATGCCGAGACCATTTTTCTGCAACAGTTTGGGGATCGCATAAATCGGACCTATACCCATTTCCTCAGGCGCATTGCCGGTCACGGCCATGCCGCGATAGATTCCCAGCGGTTCCAGGCCGCGCTTTTCGGCGAGCGAAGCTTCCATCAAAACACAGGCAGACGCGCCGTCGGATAGCTGACTCGCATTGCCCGCGGTAACGGTGCCACCTTCCACCACGGGATTCAGTCCAGCGAGACCTTCGAGCGTCGTTTGCGGGCGGTTACCCTCATCCTTCTCCAGGACTGCATCGCTGTAACTGATTTCGCCACTTTCCTTGTCCTTGATCGCGCGCGTGGCCGAAATCGGCACGATTTCGTCGTCGAAAGCGCCTGCCTGTTGCCCGGCCGCGGTGCGCATCTGCGATTGCAGCGCATACTCATCCTGTGCCTCGCGGGTAATGCCATATTGTTTAACCACGTGCTCGGCGGTTAGCAGCATCGGCATGTAGGCATGCTCGGCATGCATCACGACATTTGCATCGGCCTGATCGGCAACCCAGGGGAAATACTGGTTTTGTACTGCCGAAATATTATCCTGCCCGCCGGCAACAACGATATCCATGCCATCGACAATAATCTGCTTGGCCGCGGTTGCGATTGCCATCAAGCCCGATGAACATTGCCGGTCAATCGTCTGTCCCGACACCGTGTTCGGCAAACCTGCGCCGAGCGAGGCCAGGCGCCCTATGTTCATTCCTGCAGTTCCCGCCGTCAGCACCGCACCTATGATGACATCGTCAATTTCGTCGTCGCCAACACCGGACCGCTCGACCGCGTGACGAATGGCGTGTGCCGTTAGAGTCGGTGATTTTATATTGTTGAGTGTGCCTTTGAACGCCACGCCGATCGGGCTACGCGCGGTTGATACGATGACTGCATCTTTCATTTTGTGGTATGCCGAAAGCGAAATTTGCGAAATTATACATCAGCCCGGAGAAATGGGGACGCATCTATTTTTCCTGTTCTGTGTATTATTGTAAGAATAGAAACGTCCCCGATCCCGGACCTCTACCCCCTCCTTTGTCCCTATTTACCGAGCAAACTTGAAACATCTTCGATGATAACATCGAACTGGTCATCCAGCTTACAGTCCTTATCGTATTCAGATTTAATTTTCGATACGCTGGAATCGATAATTTTCAGCAGGGCTTGTTGCTGCTGTTCAGTCAAATCCAGCGGCAGCAGCGACGTTTCTAATTGGTTACCCATCCCGGTCAGAATTTCGCTTGCTACCAGGGTTTGTCGCTTATGCTGTTCGTCGATTTCGCCGAGTTTATCGCGGGTCGATTCGAGCACCCGGGC
>JAOTXY010000139.1 GCA_029862125.1 Gammaproteobacteria bacterium
CATAGCCCTGGTGAAATTTTTTTTTCAAATTGGTGACGTGTGGCAGAAAAATCTCATGATAGGTTCTACACTAATTAAATTGCGACCATTGACGAAAAGTCGATATGAAGAAAGGTGAGAAAGTAGGGGTCCGGGAGCTCGAGGGACAAACCTTCATTGTTGGCAGGGAAGGCCATATATATATCGATGGGCCGGCCATTAGCAGACAACATGCCGAGATAAAGTTTATCGACGGCAGAATACGCCTGCGCGACCTCGGATCGACCAATGGCGTCTTCTTGTTACGCAACAGGAAGCTGATTCCGTTCCAGGAAGGATATGTACAGCCACAGCAACCGGTTGTCATCGGCAACCAGAAGTACACCGTTAAGAAATTGCTAGAGGCCCTGGGCATTTTTACTGAATATAACGATGATGACGGGCTCACCATCAAGGTCGCAAAATCGAATTAATCCCTCAACTACCAATCAAGGCTGTCTTCATAGATTTACGGATATTCAATAGTAACTGTGGCTAGAGTTCAGCACGTCGTATTCATCCTGCATTCTAGCGGCACCGAGCTCCAGGTCTGTGATATAAACTGCCAGAGTCGCGTGCCGCGTTTGCATACCTTTGAATTCGTCGAGCAGTGCTCGGCGGTCTGAGGCAGACATCACGCCCGAGACGAGCATGGTTTCGATGTTTTGAAGCTTTTCCTCGAGTTGAGTCTTTTCGGTTTTAGCGGTTTGCGCGTCTCGAAGTCTATGATCGATTTCGGATTTCAGTTCGTGGAGTTCGCGTCCGGTGTCATAGCCTGCGAGGAATTGACCTTCTAGTTCGACTGGGCAGACATTGTTATACCCTCGACCCGCACGTCCCTGTTTAAATCCGTTGTCGGGCGTACAAAACCGGGTGAGTCCTGCCTGGTGCCCGGCACGGTACTGCTCGAGATCGGGTTTGACCCCATATTCAGCACAGGCCTTGCGGTGATTGCCGATATAGGTCAGTGGATGGCCTTTTGCGGCATCTTCGAGTCCTATCACCTGCCAGTCTGCTTCGCGACATTCGGATTTGTTCAGGGTTGCGCAACCGGAAACCAGTGTGGCTGCAACTAAATAGAGTGCAAGTCGATAATTGTTCATCTGTATATTCAATTCAAAATTTGCAGGTCGATAAGCAAACTTATAGCAAATTCACAGGGAACTGTTTCTTCTGGGGATTTTTCCCAACGCGATTAATGCGGGATCGGTCTCAAGTTTTGGTTCTGGCGTCGTGTAAAGGCATTGGTCCATCTGGCCACCCCTTTGGCCTGGACTAAACCGTTAGGATAAGGTGAATAAATAATATATATAAATCAATCGTTTATAATATTAACTTAAAGTGTATTCTGTTCACTTGTCAGATTTCTTGATTTGCCATGCCGCCCTGATCGAGCGCACATCGGTGCGTTCTTCGCGCAGTATGAAGGTGATCAGTATTTCTTCGGTGCCCGCAACAACGCACAGTATGCTTGCGAGGATGAAGGGCCAACTCGCCAGATCGGCATAGAGCGTGACGTAGCCCACGAAGGTGGCAAACACCGCGACCTTGACGGCCCAGGTGTGATAACCGGTTAACTTGCCGAACTTGACCAGTCCGACCAGCGCCGGCAGCAGGAAGCTGAACAGGATAAGCGCGTAATAAAGCAGCTCGCGTTGGGTGATCTCGGGCCAAAGAATCCAGGCGCATGCCGCCATGGTGCTGTATATGGTGAAATCACCCCAGCTGTCGAGGTGCGCCCCGAGCGGCGTTATCATGCTGAATTTGCGCGCCAGGAAACCGTCCACCACGTCGGTGAAACCGGAAAATAACAAGGCACCGAGAAACCAGTTCTCCATCCCCTGAAAGGCAAAAACGAATAATATCGGCGCGATCAGGATCCTGATCATGCTGACCAGGTTAGGCGCTTTGAAGATGTCCTGCTTGAAGCTCATTGCGACGGTAATTAACAGCTCGGTTTAAACGAATTCATCAGCAACAAAATATACGCGCTTATAAAATGCTTTGCTCTGCTTTATTATCGAACCTGGTTTAACAAATCTCGTTCCTCGCATGCGTTATCACCTCATCATGGGCAATCAGGCCTATTCCAGCTGGTCGCTGCGCGGCTGGCTATTGCTGAAAGCATTTGGTATCGAATTTGATTACGAGGTGGTGCCCCTTTACGTACCCGGGTACGAACGGTTCCTGGCCGATAATTATCCGGCCAATACGGTGCCGGCCCTGCAGGCATTTGATGACCCTGAAAAGTCCACGATTTGGGACAGCCTCGCGATGGCAGAGTTTCTGCATGAACAGCATCCCGAGGCTGGAATCTGGCCCACCGACCCGCACGCACGAGCCGCGGCAAGAAGTCTCTGTGCTGAGATGCACTCAAGCTACATGGCTTTGCGTTCGACCATGCCGATGAATGTGCGGCGGGTCTACCAGAGCATCAGGCCGGATGCCGTAACCCGGCGCGATGTCGATCGCATCGAGGATTTATGGTCGTGGGCCGCATCCCGATGGGGTGGGGCGGGACCGTACCTGTTCGGGGAGAATTTCTGCGCGGTCGATGCTTTTTACGCGCCGGTAGCAAGTCGTTTTCATACTTACAGTGTGCCGCTGAAACCAACCTCACAACGTTATGCCGACGCGCTTTTAAATTACCCGGCGGTGGTTGAGTTTTACGAGGCTGGCATGCGCGAAAGCTGGGTTCTGGATTTCAACGAGTTTGACCAGGAATAACCAGTTTTTAAACTTGAGGAGACAATTATGAAATACGCCGTTTTATTTGAAGACAACGATGAATTTGCGCATATGCGTCCGAAGTTCATGGCGGATCACCTGCAGTTCCTGTGTGATAACAGCGAAACAATCGAAGCTGCCGGTCCGATGAAAGATGGCATGACCCAGGATCCCGCGGGTGGATTGTGGATCGTCGAGGCCGACAATCCAGAACAGGTGCAGTCCCTTGTTGAAGCGGATCCGTTCTGGCCAACCGGGTTACGTCAATCGATCCGTATACTCGAGTGGACCCAGGTTTATGTCGATGGCAAGAAGCAGATTTGAAACACTTGAAAGGCTGCCAATGCGGGTTGCGATGCGTTAGCGTCGTATCGAGTCGTTGTTGCAGTCCTGGCCGTTGGCCTCTATCCGCACTTCGAATGCCGTATCGAGCGAACCGTCGGCATTCAGGCGTACTAGTCCGTTGACATCCGGGCCGTCGTAACGTGTAAAACCACCGCCAACAAAAAGATCAGTACTGGGGGGTGTGGCAAGCGCAAGGCTTGCGACCTGGCTTGCGCTCGTTGCATCGCGCGGGTCATCGAAGCCGGCGCCGGTATTAAAGCTACCCACGATTGCGCCAACAGTGTCGAGGCGAATCAACCCCCTGGCGGTATTGCCCTGGTAGGTCGTGAAATCACCGCCCGCGTAAATTTCGTTGGCGGCACCAGCGTCAATGATGCTAAACACGTCGTCGTCGAAGCCGGCGCCCACGGCGAATGTGTTCACGGTGATGCCCTCATCGTCCAATCGAATGATTCTGCCGGCAAAACCACCACCGACATAAACATCGCTCGGAAAATCGGTCGCGGGAATGATGCTGAAGACCGGAAAGATGCCGCCCGGAGTAATAAAATCCGGTGTCACGTCCTCTGTCCCGGAACTGTTCCAGCGTTCGATTGCCGGAGCCGTGGTGCCGCCGCTGTAGACGTCGCTCGTGCCCCCGCCTTCCATCGCTACGCTTTCTACGTTGGTGATAATGGCGCCGTTGCCGCCGAAGCCGGCATCCAGCATACCGTCGTCGTCCAGGCGCACGAGGGCACCCACCGGGTTACCCTGGTAAGTGGTGAAGTTACCGCCGACGTAGATATCGCCGGTGGTATCCGCGGCCGGCACGATGCTGGTGACGCGACCGTCGAAGCCGGTGCCGACATTAGCATCGAAAGTGCCGTCGAGCGTGCCGTCGTCGTTCAGGCGCAGTATTCCCTCGTCGAAATCGCCGCCGACATAAAGATCGTCCACGGCGCCACCTTCGACGGCAATCGCGATCGCCCGCACCGCGTTGTCGGTATTACCGGTGGCGATATCGACGCCGAATCGTTCCGCACCGTTGCTCGCCAGCCGCGAGATGCGATCGACCTCACCACTACTGGTGATTGCGAGGACGCCGATCCAGACGTCGTTGGAGCCGTCGGTAGTCGGCGCGATACCGCGTACGACCAGGTCACAATATCGGATTCCACCGCTGTTGCTACCGTCCCCGCTCGCCAGGATACCGGCCACACCGAGTCCGTAAACTATCGGCAGCAGTATTTGCCTTGCGAGGCCTTTAATGCGTCGATGCATCTTTATTCTCCGATGGTATGAAGCGCAGGATGCCCAGGGCCGTCATGCCGCCAACCAGGGTTGCGAGTAGATCCACCGGGTCGAAAGTGCCTATTGCCCAGTAGGGCGTAATCAGGTCCGCGACGAAGCGTGGAAAATTCTCAATCACGGCAACAAACGTAGCGGCAATATGCGGTATCTGTGTCAATTCGAGCATTAATGCAATACCGGTCCAGATCAGGCAATGCAGTTGCCCACGGCCGTGATCGGCGCTGATGACGCCAAGTAGCAGGCCGATCGCGAGCGTGTAAAACAATGACGGCGCGCTGCCGAACAGTCGGCCATGTTCGAGCAGCAATGGATTCGGCGCCTGCATTGGTGCCACGAATGCCGGTGGGTACTCGCGGGCAAATACATACACCGCGAGAGCCAAAACCAGCGACGATGCCGCTATGCCGAGACGCCAATAGGGTGAATTGATCTTGCTCATTGGAATATGAAACAATCCCTCTATTAAATCTTTCTAATTGATTACAAATGTTAATTTCCGCCAGCAGGCGCCGTATTGATATGCGTCAATAAGCCCGGGAATGCGCTCCAGGGAAATTCAGTCGCCGATCCAGATAAATTGCGCCTGGTATTCACTGGTTCCACGAGCTATGTCCTCGACTAACAACAAGCGCAGGTGCGAACCGGCGACAATGTCTTGCTGTGCGAGCGTCAGTTCGTAGTTTTCCGGATCGTAGATTTGCTGCACGCTGGCGAAGCGTACGCGAATGTGCTCGCCTGCCATATCGATAAATTCGGGTTTAACCAGCAGGTCGAAACAATAGGGCTCGTCAGGGCAGAACCGCTCGACAAAACCGAGCAAATGCACCTGGGATTGCGCATGCACCAGTCCGAGTACTAGGTTCGAACACAGTACAAGACAAAAGGGCAGGGCCTTAGCCACGCGGGACACCGCTGAATAGATTTTTTTCGCTACTCGGCCGCGGTGGCTTTGGCGGCAAAATTTCCGAGCGCACCGGTAACCTTGGACAACACGGCGTCGCAGCCCTCGGTGCCGTGGCGAAGCTTGAGGTATGCCGGATCGTTATACGAAAACCAGACCTTTCCTGCTTTATCCTGCCAGATCAGTGCCTTTTGCGGTAAATCAATCGCTATGCTATGGCTGCACTGCATCAACGGGGTACCAACCTTTGGATTGCCGAAAATTACCAGTTCAGTCGGTTCCAGGGTTTTGCCAGCTTTTTGTGCGCCGGCGGCATGATCGATGCGGGTGAATACCGTCATACCCTTGCTTTTCAAAATCTTTTCGAGGCGATCGGCAGTCACGGCAACCGAGTGTGCACTTTTGACATTGATCATGCCTTCGGCCGACCAGGCCGACGAAATAAACAGGTTGGTCAGAAACAGGATCAAAATAGTTTTACGCATACTTGAACTCTCCTTTGATTGAATCGAGGTATAATAACCTTTTGCAGGAATAATCCCATATGATGCCTGTAAAAAAACAGCGAGAATCGGGCGTTATTCGAAGTGTATTGTGCCGCCGAGAGAGAACACGGTGATATAAGCGCCCCCCGGCGTGAAATTATCATCCAGTTCGTTCAGGCGTTCGAATTCCCCTCTGAACTCGTATTTTTCGTTAAAGATAAATGCAAATCCGGCCCCGAAAGTAAAATCAGTGCCATCGTCATCGGTACGTGTCGTTGAAGTGCCGACCCGGGTGTAATCCGTTTCCCAGGCCATGAAACCTGCCTTGCCGTAGAAATACCAGAAATCACTGACCGGGATGATTCCATGTA
>JAOTXY010000140.1 GCA_029862125.1 Gammaproteobacteria bacterium
ATCCAGTAGCGCCACCATGGCCATTATTATCACCGCGCTGGCGACCGGGCAAATCGACTATATCAACGCGCTCGCGCTCGCGATCGGCGCCAATGTTGGTACCACGGTAACGGCCATACTGGGAGCCTTGGCCTCGAACAAGAATGGCAAACGCCTGGCGGTTGCACATTTTATTTTCAATATGATAACCGGACTTGTCGCCATTATTTTAATTTATCCGCTAAGAGACCTGGTCGAGATTCTGGCACCGATGCTTGCCATTGCGGATACGGATGTTGCGATGAAACTGTCGCTTTTTCATACTATTTTCAACGTCCTCGGTGTGTTGCTGGTGACCCCATTTATCCGCAGGCTGGTGCGGTTCCTGGAAACCCTTTTCAGCGAGAAGGAGAAAGCTCGAGGGCAGACAAAGTATCTGACTTACGAGGTAATGGAAATCCCGGCGACAGCATTAGCCGCGATCAGAAAGGAAACCATCCATCTGTACGATAAATCGGTGGAGGCGATTGTGCACGCCCTAAACCTGCACCGTAGCGAAATTTATTCCGGCATGGCAATTGACGATGTGATTGAAAAATCGAGGGTTCCGATTCCTATCAATGTGGATCAAATTTACCAGGAGGATATCAAGAGCCTGTATGGCGAGATCATACGCTATGCCTCAATTTCGCAAACCCACATGGACCAGGTCGGTAATAATCAGATATATGAACTAAAATTAACCGCACGGCATATTATTGAAATGGTAAAGGATGTCAGGGAACTGCAAAAAAATCTGAATTTTTACGCCAAAAGTCGCAATGCTGTCATAGTCGAACAATACAATGAGCTGCGCGCCGAATTGATTGCTGTATTGCGGAAGATAGAGGAAGTACGAGATTTCGAGGGTGACGAGGAGGAAATTTTGACCCGGATCGAAGTTCAAAAGGAATCGTCAAAAGAAAATGAATTGAGGATGAATCAAACCATCGATGCGCTTATCAGGGATAACCAAATTGATTCCAATTCTGCATCCTCGTTGATTAATGATATTGGTTTCACCCACAGTATCAGGAAGAAATTACTCAAGTCGGCAGTCACGTTATGGGTCAGGGATGAAGAAATCAGGGAGCTCGAAGATGAATATGAAACTGAATAAATGGTTAAAAAAGCTCGAGGATTTTCTTGACCTGTCCAAACATGAGCAGGAAAAGAAACACAAGAAGTTATTAAAGATCATCAGGAAACTCGAGCAGAAGAAACTAAAACTCGAGGAAACGATGGTTAAGGAAAGTAAAGCCGATGATACCAGTGACAGGTATCACGATTTGACAAAGGAACTGAAAGTTGTATCCAAACTTATCAAAAAAGCCAAAAAACATGCCAGGCACCATTAAGGCTTAACTTGTAGTTATTTTACCTCAACTGATTTTTCTACCAGGCATCACAACAGGGTAATCTGACTTTTTTCGATCACGATTCGTCGCTGCTTGTATAGCTGGCCGAGTGCCTTCTTGTAGCTCGCCTTACTGACCCCGAAAGTACGATAAATATCGTCAGGTGGACTCTTATCAGTGAGTTTCGAGACACCTTCGTTTTGTTGCAGATATTCAACTATTGCGTCGCTCAGTTGATCACGTTCTAAATGCGACGGCAATTGCAGCATTAAATCAATCTTGCCATCTTTGCGAACCTGCTTGATATAACCCTTGCGCCGTTCACCGTAGTGTAACGGCAGATAAGTTTCGCTTTCGAAAAACTGGCCCAGGTGGGTGTCATCGACGACCGCCTTGAAGCCGAGATCGCTTTTCCCATAGATCAGGCAATCCACTGCCTGTCGTGGATTGAAGCTGCTGCCATCCAGGGAAAGGTGTTTCTCCAGTTTTGTTGATGCGGCAATGCGCTGCGAGGATTGATCGACAAACAGAAACACAGTGTATGAATAACCCTTTTGCATCGGCTGTTGTTGCTCGCTGAAGGGCACCAGCAGGTCCTTAGGCAAACCCCAATCCAGGAAGGCACCAAACTTGCCGGTGCTGACTACCTTGAGGTAGGCGCATTTGCCGACTTCCGCCTTGGGCTTCTGCGTGGTCGCAATGATACGGTCTTCGGAATCGTTGTAGACAAAGACCTCGACTTCAGCGCCGACCTGCATCGACTCCGGTGCATATCTCTTCGGCAACAGGATTTCGCCGAACTCGCCGCCGTCGAGGAACACCCCGATATCGACTCGCTTGATGATGCGCAGCGTATTGTAGTGTCCGAGTTCAGCCATGCGCGGATTGTACTACAGGTCATCCCTGCGTAAACGGCGGCCAGACGTATCGGGATCTTTATTAAAGTGCCTCCATCGCAAGATTCCCACTTGCGTGGGAATGACACGAGCTTAATTCATCATCCCGATGTTTACGCGGGTACGGCAGCGGACAGGTTCGTCATTGCTGAAGCTGCGATAAGGCCGGGAGTAATCCGTATCGGTCTAATCGATCTGTGCCATTTTCGAGGGGAAGTCGGTAAAAATCCCGGCGATGCCGTGTTGCTTAAGTTGTATTGCGCGGGCGCTATCGTTAACGGTAAAGACGAGGCTCGGAATGCCCTTGCTATACAGTTCTTGCACTGCTTTAAAATCCAGGCACTGGTCGTCAAAGTGCCACGAGTAAGGGGTGGTTGGCTCGAAATCAGCTGCAGCCTGATGATGATAAAGGTCGGTAATAGGTGCCAGCGGCCAGGGGGTATTGAGCTGATCGAGATTTTGAATGATATCGTGATCGAAGGATGAGATCAGAATCCAGGGCAGGCCGCGTGGCGTTTCCAGTTCAGGATACTGATCGAGAAGCTGCAGTAACAGCTCAAGGTTTGTTATCGACTTGATTTCAATATTGAGCGGCATCTTGCCCCAGTAAAGATCAAGCACCTGTTTCAGCGTCGGAATGGCTTCACCATTACTCAGATATATGGCGGCTAGATCGGTTTGGTCCTCGAACAGGCCGGGCGTTCCAGTCAGGCGTTCGAGGTCGCTGTCGTGAAAAACCCAGAGCTCGGATGAATGTTCACGGATATCGAGCTCGACCGCGTCAATGCCCAGCGTCAGTGCATGCTCAAATCCTTCGAGACTGTTTTCAAGCTTCTCTCCGGCGGCGCCCCGGTGACCGATAATGTAAAAATCTTTATTTAAACCTGGCATACATAAATCCTTGAATGCAACGCGGGCAGCGAAATTTAAACCTTGAACTATACTCGCGATGTTGTATTTGCAGAACTGGCAAGATGGCAAAAATAGATCCAGATCCTGAAAACCAGCTAACCCTGGACGATAAGATAATCGCCCAGCTCAAGCAAGACATGGGTGAAGACGCCGAGATGGTGATCGAGTCCTACGTCGAGTCGATCGACGAGTTTTTGTGCGATATAGAAAACAGCACTTTCAGGACCCCCAGCGATGATCTGCACCGCTGGGCACACACGATTAAATCCTCTGCCGCGAGTATCGGCGCGATGCGACTCGCGCACCTGGCCGCGCAGATGGAAAACTCCTACCGTGATCGTCAGCAATTCGATCTCGATGAGCAATTGCAGCACATGCAGCGCGAATATGAGCGTGTCAGCGCCAGCATCGAGAAAATAACCAGCTCCTGAGCGACTGGAATTCCCGGCCGCCACCGATTAGGCTAACCGGCGATGGTTTATGCAATCGCGATTATCCTCGTATTGATTCTGATCTACGGCCCGCAGCTGTGGGTGCAGTGGGTATTGAATCGGTATAACCGCGTGGCGGAGGAGAATTTTCCGGGTACCGGAGGCGAACTCGCGCGTCATTTACTCGACCGCTACGATTTGCAGGAAATCAAGGTCGAGATAACGGACCTGGGTGACCACTACGACCCGACGACGCGCGCGGTGCGACTCACTCGTGACAAGTTTGAAGGCAAAACCCTGACTGCTATTACCGTGGCGGCACATGAATGTGGCCATGCCTACCAGCATGCCGCCGCGGAACCCATGTTCATGCTGCGCACGCGTCTGGCCACGGTTTCTGTCACTGCCCAGCGCGTCGGGTCCTTCCTGTTGTTTGCCGCACCCTTTGCGGTGCTGGTAGCCCGTGCCCCATCTGCCGCGGTATTCAACATTGCCGGTGCCTTCCTGATCATGGGATTTGCGATCGTGATGCATTTACTAACGCTGCCGGTCGAGCTCGATGCCAGTTTCAAAAAGGCATTGCCGCTATTGTCGTCCGGCTACCTGTCGGAAAAACAGATACCGGCAGCGCATTCGATATTGCGCGCGGCGGCCTGGACCTATGTTGCCGCTTCGCTCGCCACGCTGCTCAATTTCTGGCGCTGGCTGGCTGTCCTGCGACGCTAGCTATGCGCTCACTTCGGAATATTGAGTATTACTATCGAAGCGGGAGATGTGTTGCAGTAACCCCCGTCATTAGTTGACTAGGTCTTTTACGTTACCTTGTATATCGGTTCCAGCCAGTCCTATACCTGTCATACCGCGGCTTGACCGCGGTATCTAGTTATAACGGATGATAGATATTACTGGATCCCGTCGGTCCGACGCATCGGGTTAAACCACGGGATGACAGTGTGTGGTGGGATCAGGGGTATCCCGGTTATCGTCCGCTTGCATTGGCTTTAATTATGTATACAATTTGTATACTTTAAAAATGCAAGGCCAAGCCATGGACAAGCAAGCCATCTATGACGACCTGAAAAGGCAGATTCTGACCCTGCAGCTAGAACCGGGCACCGCGCTCGACGAGGCCAGGCTGAGCGAGCAATACAAAATCTCGCGCACCCCGTTACGTGAAATTTTACGTGGGCTGGCCGGCGAGGGCTGCGTCGAAATCGTTAGTAACCGCGGTGCCTACGTGTCTTCCATGGAGTACAAGGTGTTGCGCGATTTCTTTATAACCGCGCCGATGATTTATTCCGCGATCGGAAAACTCGCCGCGCAGAATGCGAAACCCGGGCAAATACAGCAAATCCGCGAAATCCAGGAAAAATTTCGCGTCGCGATTGCAATCAAGGCCAGTGCTGACATGGTTTACTGGAACCAGTGTTTTCACGCCCTGATGGGAGAAATGGCGGATAACCCGTACCTGAAACCCAGTTACGATCGTTTGCTGATCGACCACGCGCGCATCAGTCAAACTTTTTACCGACCGCATGACCAGGAAATGGAACAACGCATGTATAGCGCGCTGCGGCATCACGATGAAATGATCGAAGCGATAGAAGCAGGGGACAGCCAGCGTATCGTCGATCTGATTGTCGAACACTGGGAGTTGTCGCGCGACTTAATCGAATATTTTGTTAAACCCGATCCGCTTGCTTTTGAGATGTCGGCGGCGAATTCATAAACCAGGATTTTAGCAATGAAATTTGAAGGTATTTACACCCCGGTGATAACGCCATACCGGGAAGACTTCAGTATCGACTATGAGCGCCTCGCCGAAGTCGTCGATTTCCTGATCGAGGCCGGGGTTCATGGCATCATTTCGGCAGGCACCACCGGCGAGTACTACGCACAATCGATGCAAGAACGCGTCGAGCTGATGAAGTTTATCAATAAGCAGATCAAGGGTCGTACCAGTTACATCGTCGGTACCGGGGCAATCAGGACCGAGGATTCTATCGAGTATGCCAGGGCCGCGGTCGAGGTCGGCGCTGACGCGTTGCTGGTAGCGACTCCACCCTATGCACTCCCAACTGAACGCGAAAATGCGCTGCACGCGCTTGCCATCGATCGCGTCGCGAACCTGCCGATCCTGCTCTACAACTATCCCGACCGAATGGGCGCGCATATGGGTGAAGAATATCTTGACCGTGTCGGCCGTTCGCCCAATTTCTGCGCGATCAAGGAAAGCTCGGGAAATCCGAACCGGGTGCACCTGCTGGCGCGGGATTATCCCCATATCCAGTTGTCCTGCGGCATGGATGACCAGGCGCTGGAATTTTTTGCCTGGGGCGCGCGCTCCTGGGTTTGTGCGGGTTCCAATTTTGCGCCCGAGATTCACATTGGACTTTACCAGGCCTGTGCAGTCGAGGGTGATTTTGACAAGGGGCGTAAAATCATGTCGGC
>JAOTXY010000051.1 GCA_029862125.1 Gammaproteobacteria bacterium
TGCCGCCGAGCGCATGACCTGCAACATGGACTCGCATGATGCGCGTGAAGGTATCGATGCATTTATCGAGAAGCGCAAACCCGAATGGAAAGGCCGTTAAACGGAATGAATGCTGATAGTCAGTACTCGAGGGATCTGGACAAAAATGAGGCTAACTATACGCCGCTATCGCCACTGACGTTTATCGAGCGTGCGGCTTCGGTTTATCCCGATCGCTGTGCGCTGGTCTACGGAGCCAAACAGCAAACCTGGGCACAGACCTATGCCAGGTCACGTCGCTTCGCCTCGGCGCTGCGCAAACATGGCTTGCAGCAGGATCAAACCGTCGCCTTGATGCTACCCAATGTTCCGGCGATGTACGAGGCTCATTTTGCTATTCCGATGGCGGGCGGCGTGATTAACGGGCTCAATATTCGACTTGATGCAGATGCAATCGCATTTCAACTCAAACATGGTGAAGCGAAAATATTACTGACCGACCGTGAGTTTTCAGACACCATAAAAACGGCCGTTTCCCAACTCGATAAAAAGCCCCTGATCATCGATGTTGATGATCCCGAATTTGGTGGCGGTGATTTTATCGGCGATTTTGAGTACGAAGATTTTCTTAACCAGGGTGACGCCGAGTTCGGCTTGCAGCTACCGCAGGACGAATGGCAGGCGATTGCGCTTGGCTATACCTCGGGCACTACCGGGGATCCCAAGGGTGTGGTGACTCATCATCGCGGTGCTTACCTGAACGCCGTGTCGAATGTACTCGGCTGGGATATGAGCGCTCACCCGGTGTACCTGTGGACACTGCCTTTATTTCACTGCAACGGCTGGTGTTTCCCGTGGACCATCGCCGCCTTGAATGGAACCAACGTGTGCTTACGTGCAGTGCGGGCTGAAGATATCTTCAACGCAATCAAGCAGCACAAGGTCACCCATCTTTGCGGTGCTCCGATCGTCATGAACCTGATGGCCAACGCCGATGACGAGTTGAAAGCGGGCGTCGACCACCAGGTGAATATCATGACTGCCGCGTCGGCGCCACCGCCGGCGGTGCTCGAGGCGATGCAGAAATTAGACTTCAAGGTGACTCATGCCTACGGCCTGACCGAAGTGTATGGGCCGGCCGTGGTATGTGCCTGGCACGAGGAATGGGACGAGTTATCGCTGGCCGACCAGGCCGGGATGAAAGCGCGCCAGGGCGTGCGCTACCCGATGCTGGAGGAGCTCGTCGTCATGGATCCCGAGACCATGAAACCAGTGCCGCGTGATGGAGAAACCATCGGCGAGATCATGTTCAGGGGCAACATCGTCATGAAGGGGTATCTTAAAAATCTCCGTGCCAGTGAAGAAGCCTTTGCAGGGGGTTACTTCCACAGTGGCGATCTCGCGGTTTGTCATCAAGACGGCTATATCCAGATCATGGACCGTTCCAAGGATATCATCATATCCGGGGGAGAGAATATTTCCAGCATCGAAGTTGAAGGCACGCTGTATCGCCACCCCGCTGTTCTCGAAGCCGCTGTCGCCGGCATGCCCGATGAGAAGTGGGGCGAAACGCCATGCGCGTTTGTGACCCTGCGCGATGATGCGGGTGAAGTGAGTGAGCAGGAAATTATCGATTTTTGTCGCGCTAACATGGCGCATTTCAAAGCACCGCGAAAGGTGGTATTTGGGCCCCTGCCGAAAACCTCGACCGGCAAAATCCAGAAATTTGTATTACGCGAAAGCGCCAGGAAGCTATGAACGACATCAATACCCTGCGTCGTATTCTCATTGAGAATAAGCGCGTCGCCATTGTCGGGCTTTCCGCCGACTGGTCCCGACCGAGCAATTTCGTCGGCAAATATCTGCTCGAACACGGTTTCGAAATAATCCCGGTAAACCCTAAATACGATGAAATTCTGGGACAGAAATGTTATGCCGATTTAAAAGACATCCCGACCCCGGTCGACATGGTCGATCTGTTTCAACGTTCTGATCGAATTCCGCCGTTTGTCGATGACGCGATTGAAATTGGGGCCAAAGTGGTGTGGATGCAGCTTGGTATTATTAACGAGGAGGCGGCACAAAAAGCGCGCGCCGCGGGACTGGAAGTGGTGATGGACCGTTGCGTGAAAATCGAGTATGCGCGCCTGTTCGGTGGGCTGAATACGGCCGGCGTCAATACCGGCGTCATTTCGGCGCAACGACCGACAATATTTAACCGTTAAACGGAGCAGGCCATGGCAGACCGAAAATTTGGAATCGAAACCCTGTGTTTGCATGCCGGCCAAATTCCGGATCCGATTACCGGTGCCCGCGCGGTACCGATTTACCAGACCACGTCATACGTGTTCGATGATGCCGAGCATGCCGCGAGCCTGTTTAACCTGCAAACTTTCGGCAATACCTATGTGCGCCTGACCAACCCGACCACCGCGGTGTTCGAGGAGCGCATGGCATCGCTCGAAAACGGCCGCGCCGCGCTCGGGGTCAGTTCGGGCATGGCGGCACAGATGACTGCCATCCTGACGCTGATGCAACAGGGTGACGAACTGGTGTCGGCAAAAACGCTTTACGGTGGCACTTTTTCGCAATTCGATGTGACCTTTCGCAAGATGGGCATCGAGACGACGTTTGTCGATTCTGACGATCCGGAAAACTTCCGCCAGGCAATCACCACAAAAACAAAGGCAGTTTATGCCGAAACCATTGGCAACCCGACCAATAACATAATCGATATCGAAGCCATCGCCGCGATCGCACACGACGCCGGTATTCCGTTGATCGTCGACAGTACCTTTGCGACGCCGTACCTGTGCAAGCCGATTGATTTCGGCGCCGATATCGTGGTGCATTCGGCAACCAAGTTTATCGGTGGACACGGTACCAGCATGGGCGGCGTCATGATCGAATCGGGCAAGTTTGACTGGGACAACGGTAATTTCCCGGGCATGACCGAACCTTCGGCCGGATATCACGGCATTCGTTTTTATGAAACCTTTGGTGATTTCGGTTTCACCATGAAAGCCCGCTGCGAAACCCTGCGCACCCTTGGGCAGGCGATGAGCCCATTCAACGCCTTCATGATGCTGCAAGGTATCGAGACCCTGCCGGTACGCATGGACCGCCATTGTGCCAATGCAATCGGGGTGGCGGAGTTTTTGCGCGAGCACCCGGCGGTAGGCTGGGTCAATTACGCGGGGCTTGAAGACAATCCCTACCAGCCACTGGTGAAGAAGTACCTGTCGAAGGGGGCAAGCTCGATTTTGACCTTCGGCGTCAACGGTGGTGCCGCGGCAGGCGAAAAGTTTATCAACAGTGCCCAGTTTATGAGTCACCTCGCCAATGTCGGTGATGCGCGCACGTTGATTATTCACCCGGCATCGACCACCCACCGCCAACTCAGCGAAGAACAGCAAATCGCGGCCGGGGTGACCCCGGACATGGTGCGCATTTCGGTCGGGCTCGAAACCCTCGATGATATCCTCTGGGACCTCGACCAGGCGCTCAAGCTCTCCCAATCCTAAGACTTTCTATCCGTGGCATCTGCTGCAATTCCTGAAGAGCCACCTCGGGGTTAAGCCCCCAAAAGGCGCTCCCAACCGGCGCAAGCGCCGGTTGGTCCATCCATGGAATCGCTTGGCGCTCGGCGTCCTGCCTCGCGACACTTTTGGGGGCTTAACCCCGAGGTGGCTCTTTAAAGGGAGAGGTTTTCTCTGAAAAGGTGGCATGTTGAATGCCTTGACTGTGCTAGTCTCAGGGATAAGATAATTCATTGAATTGACGGGAGAATGCTATGCCCTGGTGGGGATGGATGATAGTTGGCGCATTACTGCTTGGTTCAGAGCTATTAATTGTCGACGCGGGGTTTTACCTGGTATTCATCGGTATCGCGGCGGCCATTACCGGCCTGGTCCAGCTTGCCGGGCTTGGTCTCGAGCCCTGGGTGCAGTGGATATTATTCTCCGTTATTGCACTGATATTAATGGTCTTTTTCCGCAAAAAGCTTTACGCCAAGTTGCGTGGTTCCGGTATCGGCTACGAAACCGGGCCAAAGGGTGAAATTGTGACAGTTGAACAGCCCCTGCAACCCGGCGAAACCGGGCGTCTTGCTTATCGGGGTACCGAGTGGACCGTGGTCAACACCAGCGAGCAGACTTTCGAGCAGGGGCAGCATGTGCAGATCAGCAGTGTGGATGGGCTTACGTTAAAGCTCGATACCGTTAAAACTCACGAATAATGGAGAACATCATGTACGGTAATTTTGCCTTCTGGGTATCGATTGCGACCGCAATCGTCGTCATTCTTGTTATCTTCAAGACCGCGGTGGTGGTACCGCAACAAAGTGCTTTCGTTGTTGAAAGCCTCGGTAAATACAGCCGTACGCTGCGCGCGGGTTTTCACATACTGATACCCTTTATCGAGCGCGTGGCCTATCGGCATAGTCTGAAGGAACTGGCCTTCGATATCCCCGAGCAGGTCTGTATCACCAACGACAATGTCCAGGTTGGAGTCGACGGCGTGCTCTACATGCAGGTAATGGATCCGGAGCGGGCTTCGTACGGAATTTCCGACTTTGCTTTTGCTATTTCACAGCTTGCGCAAACCACTTTGCGTAGTGAAATCGGCAAGATCGCCCTGGATCGAACCTTCGAAGAACGCTCGATGATTAATGCGAACGTCGTCTCTGAACTCGACAAGGCATCGGATCCCTGGGGCGTCAAGGTGCTACGTTATGAAATCAAAAACATCAATCCGCCACATGACGTACTTACCGCAATGGAAAAACAGATGCGCGCGGAACGTGAAAAGCGTGCGGTGGTCCTGACCTCGGAAGGAGAGCGGGATGCCAAGATCAACGAGGCGGAAGGCGAGAAGCAACGCGTGATCAAGGAATCCGAGGCCGCCAAGCAGCAGCAGATCAACGAAGCCGAGGGCGAAGCCCAGGCGATCCTGGCGGTCGCCACCGCAACCTCGAAAGGCCTTTACCGGGTGGCGCAATCGCTGGTTGTCGAAGGCGGTGATGCTGCGATGCAACTGCGCGTCGCGGAAGCCTATATCACGCAGTTCGGCAACCTGGCAAAAGAAGGCAATACCCTGGTCGTGCCGTCGAATCTGACCGACCTGTCCTCAATGATCGCACTTGCCACCACCATCGCCAAAAAGGATCCACCCGGGGCTATTTAATTGGGTGAAAGGTTTGACCTGGTTATCTTCGATTGCGACGGCGTGCTGGTCGACAGTGAGCGCGTCGCCAACGAGGTATTCGCAGGCGTACTGGAAGAGGTTTGTGGCCTGCAGTTTACGCTTGAGGACATGTTCGATACCTTCGTCGGGCACTCACGCGATCAATGCTTGCAAAAGATCGAAGCGCTGATCGGCGAACCACCCCCGCCAGAACTGGACCAACGCTACCAGCAGGACATCAACCGCGCACTGGCCGAATCGGTCGCTGCGATCGACGGCATCGAGACCGTGCTGGAACAACTGGCCCTGCCCTGTTGCGTCGCATCGAGTGGATCGCACGAAAAGATGCAATTGACTTTAGGCAAGACCGACCTGATGCGTTTTTTTCCTGGCAAAATCTTCAGTACCAGCGATGTCGAACGCGGCAAGCCACATCCCGATATCTACCTGCACGCCGCCCGGACCATGGGCATCGATGATCCCGGGCGTTGCCTCGTCATCGAAGACAGCCCCATTGGTGTGATCGGAGCGGTAGCAGCAGGTATGAACGTATTCGGTTTCGCCGAACTGATGCCAGCGCACAGACTCCACGCCAGCGGTGCCCACCTCGTTTTCGAGCGCATGCACGACCTCCCCGACCTCATCACCAATCACTCCTCTTAACCCACCATTACGGCGCCTGTAAAGGGGCAGTCTTCGTGTTGCGATCGCCACGTCGGGTTGATGTCCGAAAAAGCCGCTCCCGACCGGCACAGGTGCCGGTCGGTCCATCCCTGGAACCGCTTGGCGCTCGGCGTCCTGCCTCGCGACACTTTTTCGAACATCAACCCGACATGGCTCGTACCATCGTTTTAGTTGCTGGTTGATACGTCGGATTAAGCACTGTACGTCAACCTGGTTCACCACTGGCTTTCACAAGTTGCTACAGCTTGAGCTACGTTGGTTGAATGCCCCCCAAAAGTGTCGCGAGGCAGGGATGCCGAGCGTCAAGCGATCCCATGGATGGGCCAACTGGCGCTTGCGCCAGTTGGGAGCGACTTTTGGGGGGCATTCAACCGGCGTAGCGTTCGAAGAGTAATTTTGGAAAAGAGGGATTATTGCGCTAGAATGCGCGCCCTTTTTGGTTATTATGACTGGTTATGGAGTTTAACAGGCGTTTCGATGTGATCGTGGTCGGCGGCGGGCATGCGGGTACCGAGGCCGCGCTTGCGGCTGCGCGCATGGGTGTCGAGACGCTACTGCTGACGCATAACGTCGAGACCCTGGGGCAAATGTCCTGTAACCCGGCGATTGGTGGTATCGGCAAAGGACACCTGGTCAAGGAAATCGATGCGCTCGGTGGTGAAATGGCGCTCGCCGCGGACAAGGCCGGCATCCAGTTCAGGATATTAAATCGCCGCAAGGGTCCAGCGGTGCGCGCGACGCGTGCCCAGGCTGACCGGCAACTGTATCGCATGGCGATTCGCGAAAAGCTCGAGAATCAGCCGGGATTATCGATATTCCAGCAACCCGTGGTCGACCTGCTTGAAAATGGCGATGCTATTGAAGGCGTGGTAACACAAATGGGGCTGCATTTTTATGCGCCTTGCGTGGTACTGACGGTGGGTACCTTTCTCGATGGCAAGATTCATATCGGTGATTCCAATTACGCCGGCGGACGTGCCGGTGATCCGCCCGCAACTGCACTCGCCGAACGTCTGCGGACGCGCCCGTTTCGTATTGGGCGCTTGAAAACCGGGACCCCGCCACGTATCGATCGTAACTCGATTGACTATGCGCGGCTCGAGGAACAGCCCGGAGATGACCCGTTACCGGTATTTTCAATCATGGGTAGTGTCGATATGCATCCCGAGCAAATCTGCTGCCACATCACCCATACCAACGCGAAAACGCACGATATTATTCGCCAAAGCCTGCATCGATCGCCGCTGTTCAGCGGCGACATCGAGGGAGTCGGTCCGCGCTATTGCCCGTCGATCGAGGATAAAGTCGTGCGCTTCGCCGATAAAAATTCGCACCAGGTGTTTGTCGAGCCGGAGGGACTGAAGCTTGGCGAGGTTTACCCCAACGGAATTTCCACCAGCTTGCCTTTCGATGTGCAGCAACAGTTTGTTAACAGCATGGTCGGTTTCGAGCAGGCCCGGATTACCCGGCCCGGGTATGCGATTGAATACGATTTTTTCGATCCACGTGATCTGCGCCCGACACTGGAGACCCGCTTCATCGAAGGTCTCTATTTCGCCGGGCAGATCAATGGTACCACCGGTTATGAAGAAGCGGCTGCGCAGGGGTTGATGGCGGGTGCCAACGCCGCTGCCAGGGTGCAGGGTAAAGAGGCGCTTGATCTGAGGCGCTCAGAGGCTTACCTCGGGGTGCTCGTCGACGATTTGATCACGCGAGGCACCAACGAGCCCTACCGCATGTTCACCTCGCGCGCCGAGTACCGCTTAATGCTGCGTGAAGACAATGCTGATCTGCGCCTGACAGAGTTGGGGCGTCAACTGGGCCTGGTCGAAGATCAACGCTGGCAGGCTTTCGAGCAGTATCGCGAGCAACTCGAACGCTTGAACCAGTCATTGCGCGAACAATGGTTACGGCCCGATACCGAGGCCGCCCGTGCCCTGGAAAAGGTTTTGCAAAATCCGTTAACGCGCGAGTACCGATATGCTGAAATCCTGAAACGTCCCGAAATCGGGATTAGTGATTTGATGCCTTTTGTCGAGGATGCAGAATCGTTCCCGCCCAGCGTGCGCGCGCAGGCCGAGGTCAACGCCAAGTACTCAGGCTATCTCGATCGTCAACAGCTGGAGATCGATAAGGCCAGCCAGCATGAACAAACCGAGTTACCGGAACAACTCGACTATACCGAGGTACGCGGTCTATCTAACGAGGTTTGCCAGAAACTGGCCCAGCATCGCCCGTCCACGATTGGCCAGGCAAGCCGGATTTCAGGGATTACCCCGGCCGCTATTTCTTTATTATTGGTGCACCTGAAACGGCATCAATACCAGGCTAAAAAGACGGCTTGAATGAACCTCGCAGGTGAGCTCCGCGCTGGCACCGGGGCGCTGGGAATCACGCTGCAACAGTCCCAGTATGATCAATTACTCGAGTACCTGCAGCTGCTCGAAAAGTGGAACCAGGTTTATAACCTGACCTCGATTCGCGGCTTGTCCCGGATGCTGAGCTATCATTTGCTCGATAGCCTCTCGGTCCTGCCATTGCTTGGCAATTGCCGCAAGGCGATTGATATCGGTAGTGGTGCCGGATTGCCTGGCATACCGCTTGCGATTGCAATGCCCGATGCCGTTTGGGTGCTAGTTGACAGCAATGCGCGCAAGACACGTTTTATTCGCCAGGCGATTGCGCATTGTGGATTGAAAAATGCACAAGTTGTGCAGACACGGGTTCAGGATTATCATGCGCCGGATTCACTTGATTTCATTGTCAGTCGCGCCTACGCTCCGCTGGCGGAATTCTGCGACAGCGTTGCCCATTTGCTGACCCCAAAAACCCGACTGATCACCATGAAGACCGGGCTCAAGCAGCATGAGGTGCAGCAACTGGATAGCACCCGATTCACTTTCGAGGAAGAAAAAATTAAAGTACCCGGCATCAGTGAACCCCGCAGTCTGGTAATAATTAATCCGTTATGACCAGGATTATTACCATTGCCAATCAGAAAGGCGGGGTCGGTAAAACCACGACCACGGTCAACCTCGCCGCGGCGTTGGCAGCGACCAAGCGGCGCGTATTGCTGGTCGATATGGACCCGCAGGGTAACGCCACGATGGGTAGCGGGATCGATAAAATAAAATTGAAACTCAGTATTTGCGACGTGCTACTGGGTGAGGCCAGTGCCGGACAGGTGTTGCACGTGAGCGAGAGCGGATACGATATTTTACCGGCCAACGCCGATCTGACCGCGGCGGAAGTACAATTGATGAACAAGATTGGCCGTGAAATGCAATTAACCCTCGCGCTCGACACGCTGCACGACAATTACGACTACATCCTGATTGATTGTCCGCCCTCACTAAACATGCTTACGGTCAACGCGTTGGTTGCCGCTGACGGTATCATGATCCCGATGCAATGCGAATACTATGCACTCGAGGGCCTGTCCTCGCTGCTCGAAACCATCGAACAGATCCGAATTAGTGTCAATCCGGAAATTCGGCTCGAGGGTTTGCTGCGTACCATGTATGATCCGCGCAATAATCTGTCCGGCGATGTATCCAACGAACTGGTCGAGCATTTTGGCGATCGCGTTTACCGCACCGTGATCCCGCGCAACATTGCGCTCGCTGAGGCACCGAGTTACGGCCAGTCAATTTTGAAATACGATAAGGATTCACGTGGCTCGATGGCCTACCTGGCGCTGGCGGGAGAGGTAATACGGCGGGATGCCAAGAAAGACCATTTTGCGGGTGCTGTTTAAAGTATGATAATTACGATCAAATGACCAATATGAAAAAAAAGCGCTTAGGCAGAGGACTCGGATCGTTAATCGGTGATCTCGATGATGTCACCCGGGACGTAAGCGAAGTCAATGCTGGCGGTCTAACCGAAATCGATATAGACCGCATTCAGCGCGGCAAGTATCAACCAAGACAGGTATTCGATCAGGAATCGCTGCAGGAACTGGCCGACTCGATTGGCGTCCAGGGCATCGTGCAACCCGTCGTGGTGCGCCCGGAGGGTAGTCACTTCGAACTGGTTGCAGGTGAACGACGCTGGCGTGCTGCACAGCTTGCGGGTTTGCAAAAAATACCGGCAGTGATCCGTGAACTCGATTCGAAAGCGGCTGCAGCAATCGGACTGATCGAAAATATCCAGCGTGAAGATTTGAATCCGCTCGAACAGGCGCAGGCCTTTTTACGCCTGATCGAGGAATTTGACCTTACACATCAACAAGTTGCAGATTCAGTCGGGCGCTCACGGGCTGCCGTCAGCAACCTGTTGCGCCTGCTCGAGCTTGCTGAACCCGTAAAACAGCAGGTCAACCGGGGCTTGCTCGACATGGGGCATGCGCGTGCCCTGCTGGCGCTCATCCGTCACGACCAGATTGAAATTGCGAAGTTAGTGGTCAATCGTGGCCTGTCAGTGCGCGAAACCGAATTGCTGGTGAAAAAAACACTGGCTGGGGACAAAAAGGTGAAAGCCAAACCCGGTGCATCGGATCCCGATATTAAGCGCCTGGAAAACGAGATCAGCGAAAAGCTGGGTGCTGGCGTTAAAATTAAGCCTGGTAAAAAGGGTTCCGGGCAACTCGTGATCAGCTTCCACAGTCCTGCTGAGCTCGAGGGAATCCTCGAACATTTGAGTTTATAAATATATTTGTTCGGGTCATTGATTATTCGCGTTTAACTCGCTTATACTCGACATCCGCTTTTTCGGACGGGGTGCTTTAGCGTGGATCGTGCCCATAAAAAGCGATGAAAAATCAGATTATAAGGATACTGATTTTTCAATACATTCTGGGGGTTACTTACCTGATAGGCACGAGCCTCTGGGATATAGCCTTTACGCCGTCAGCCCTGCTGGGATGCGTGGCAGCGTTGGTACCGAAAACTTATTTCAGTATCAGAATGTTACGCGAGACGGAAAATAATAATGCGACGCAGTGGTTGGGCTACGCATACCGATCCGAGATCGGGAAATGGGTGATTATGAGCGCGGTATTTGTGCTTGCATTCACCACGAATTATCCCTGGGATCCTGTGGTATTGTTTGCTGGATTTGTGTTGATTCAAGTATCCGGCTGGTTTGCACCGATTGTGACTAAAGGTAATTGATCGAATATGGCTGGTAGCTACGCGAATTCAAGCGAGTACATCAAGCACCACCTGACCAACCTGGTCTATGGGCAGCATCCTGATGGCAGCTGGGGTTTCGCTCATGGTGCCGACGAGATCAAGGAAATGGGATTCTGGTCGATCAACGTCGATTCGATGTTGTTTTCGGTGGGTCTCGGCTGTTTGTTCCTGTGGATATTCCGTCGCGCTGCGAAAAAAGCCTCTACCGACGCTCCGACCGGGATGCAGAATTTCGTCGAAATGATGATCGAATTCATTGACGATTCGGTGCGCGGTTCATTTAGCGGCAAGAATCCGCTGGTAGCACCGCTGGCGTTGACCATATTTGTCTGGATATTCCTGATGAACCTGATGGACCTGATCGCAGTCGATCATATTCCGTGGCTCGCGAGCTTGCTGGGCGTGCCTTATTTGAAGATCGTGCCGACCACTGATCCAAACGTGACCTTCGGCATGTCGCTGTCGGTGTTTGTGCTGGTGCTGTACTACAGCGTGAAGATGAAAGGGCCCGGCGGTTTCTTCGCCGAACTGGCCTTTCATCCTTTCCCCAAATTCATGATGCCGATTAACCTCGTGCTTGAAGGCGTCACCCTAATTGCAAAACCCGTGTCACTTGCCCTGCGTTTGTTCGGCAACCTGTATGCGGGTGAAATGATATTCATCCTGATAGCGCTGATGTATAGCGGTGGTTTTGGGCTTCTCTTCGTCTCGGGTGGATTGTTGCAACTGGGTTGGGCGATTTTCCATATCCTGATTATTACCTTGCAGGCGTTTATTTTCATGACGCTGACCATCGTATACCTGGATATGGCGTCGCAGACAGATCACTAAACTTTTTATTTAACAAACTCTAAATTATTAGGAGACAATCATGGAATCAGCCTTGTTATATATCGCTGGCGCTTTAATGATGGGCCTGGGCGCACTCGGTGCGGCTGTAGGTATCGGTGTACTTGGTGGACGCTTTCTCGAAGGCGCCGCGCGCCAACCGGAGCTGATCCCGATGTTACGTACCCAGTTCTTTATCGTTATGGGCCTGGTCGACGCGGTGCCGATGATCGCGGTAGGTCTGGCTATGTATGTCATGTTTGCGGTTGCTTAGGCGCAACTGCCCCGACATTGACTAAAGCGAGGACAGCAATATGAATTTCAATGCAACTCTGATAGGACAAACAATCACATTTATCGTGTTTGTCTGGTTCTGCATGAAATATATATGGCCACCACTCATGGCAGCACTGGAACAGCGAAACGCACGGATTTCAGAGGGCCTGGCCGCAGCGCAACGTGGTCAGCAGGACCTTGAAGACGCGCAGGCGAAAGTCAGTGACAGCTTGAAGGATGCCAAGCAGCAGGCACAGGAAATCATTAACCAGGCACAAAAACGCGCCAACGAGATAGTTGATGAAGCCAAGGATAGCGCGCGCGACGAAGCCGACAAGATCAAGGTGGCCGCCACTGCTGATATCGATCAGCAAGTCACAGCCGCGCGCGAGCACTTGCGTAAAGAAGTGTCCGTGATTGCGCTTGCCGGCGCCGAGCAGATTCTCAAGCGCGAAGTCGATGCCAAGGCGCATGCCGACGTGCTCGATGAACTGGTCGCGCAGATTTAAGGGCTAGATTATGGCTGATTTCGAAACTGCCGCCCGACCCTACGCCAAGGCCATGTTTGAACTGGCGCAGGATGAAAACAAGCTGGATCAATGGCAGGAAAGGCTTTCCTTCGCTGCGGCGGTAGCCACCGACGCCGATATGAAGGCCTTTGTCGAACAGCCCGCTGTGCTGCCCAGGGAACTGGGTGAATTGTTTCTCTCGGTCGTTACCGCTGCCGGGCTCGACAGCGATAATGATTTCGACAACAGCATTCGCCTGCTGGCCGAAAATAGCCGGCTTGCAGCCTTGCCGGCGATCGCCGCCCAGTTTGCGGTGCTGAAAAAGGAAGCCGAAGGCGAGATCGAGGTGCAGGTCCGCAGCGCGCATGAACTCAGCGCCGAACAGCAGCAGAATATCGCCGACAGCATGGCCAAACGGCTCGGCAAGAAGGTTAGCATTTCCACTGATATCGACGACAGCCTGATTGCCGGCGCGGTGATTACCGCGGGCGACCTGGTAATCGATGGTTCAGCCAGTGGCCGTATCGAAAAACTTTCGCTTGCGGTCAACAAATAACAGATTTTTATGATTACGGGATAGAACGCGATGCAACTTAATCCGTCAGAAATTAGCGAACTTATTAAAGATCGCATCAAGAACTTTGAAAGTGCGGCCGAAGCCAGAACCGAGGGCACCATTGTCAGCCTGATGGACGGCATCGCACGCATTCACGGTCTCGCCGACGTTATGTCGGGCGAAATGATCGAGTTTCCGGGCAACACCTACGGTATGGCGCTCAACCTCGAGCGTGACTCGGTGGGTGCGGTAATCCTCGGTGACTACGAGCACATCTCTGAAGGCGATACTGCCAAGTGTACCGGTCGTATTCTTGAAGTGCCGGTTGGTGAGCAGATGCTTGGTCGTGTCGTCAACTCGCTGGGCGAGCCGATCGACGGCAAGGGCGCGATTGACGCCAAACAATTTGAACCGATCGAAAAAGTAGCACCCGGTGTTATCGCACGCCAGTCGGTATCGCAGCCGGTGCAGACAGGCCTCAAATCGATCGACTCGATGGTACCGATCGGGCGTGGCCAGCGCGAATTGATTATCGGCGACCGCCAGACCGGTAAGTCGGCGGTGGCGATCGACGCGATCATCAACCAGAAGGGCACCGGTATCAAGTGTGTCTACGTCGGTATCGGTCAGAAAGCTTCGACCATCGCCAACGTGGTACGCAAGCTCGAAGAATTCGGCGCCATGGAGCATACCATCGTGGTCGCGGCCAACGCCTCGGATTCCGCGGCGCTGCAATACATCGCGCCTTATTCCGGTTGCACCATGGGAGAATACTTCCGCGATCGCGGCGAAGACGCGTTGATTGTTTATGACGATCTGACCAAGCAGGCCTGGGCTTACCGCCAGGTATCGCTGCTGCTGCGTCGTCCACCGGGACGCGAAGCCTACCCGGGTGACGTTTTCTACCTGCACTCGCGCCTGCTCGAGCGTGCCGCGCGTATCAACTCGGATTACGTCGAAAAGATTACCGACGGCAAGATCAAAGGACAAACCGGTTCGTTAACCGCGATGCCAATTATCGAAACCCAGGGCGGTGACGTATCGGCCTTCGTACCGACCAACGTTATCTCGATCACCGATGGCCAGATCTTCCTCGAATCGGATCTGTTCAACGCCGGTATCCGCCCCGCGATCAACGCCGGTCTGTCGGTATCGCGCGTGGGTGGTGCCGCGCAAACCCCGATCATCAAGAAACTCGGTGGCGGTGTGCGCCTGGCGCTGGCGCAGTATCGTGAACTCGCGGCTTTCTCGCAGTTTGCTTCCGATCTCGACGAAGCCACGCGTAAGCAGCTGGAGCGCGGTCAGCGCGTTACCGAACTGATGAAACAACGCCAGTACTCGCCGATGTCGGTCGCCGAAATGGCAATTTCGCTGTACGCGGCGAACGAGGGTTATCTCGACGACGTGGAAGTCACCAGGGTGGTCGCTTTCGAAGACGCGATGCTCGGCCATATCCGCTCCAACAACCAGGCCATGCTCGACAAGATCAACGAGGCCGGCGATTACAATGACGACATCGCGGCCGAGATCAAGGCGGCGATCGATGATTTCAAAACCAACGGCGTTTACTAAGAGAGCTTAAACATGGCTGGCGGCAAAGAGATAAAGACCAAGATCGCGAGTGTTCAGAACACTCAGAAGATCACCGCGGCAATGGAAATGGTGGCGGCCAGCAAAATGCGCCGTGCCCAGGACCAGATGTTCGCCACGCGTCCCTACGCGCAACGTATCGCCAACGTGGTCAGCCATGTAGCAAGCGCGCACCCCGAGTACAAGCATCCGTTCCTGATTGACAGGCCGATCAAACGTATCGGCTTAATCGCAATATCGACTGATCGCGGACTTTGCGGCGGCTTGAACACCAATATGTTCAAGAAAGCGCTCAATCATATTGGTGACTTCGATGACAAGGGCATCGAAATCAAAGTGGTGACCTTCGGTACCAAGGCACTTGGGTTCTTTAAACGAATCGGAGCCAAGGTGGTCGCCGAGACCAGTCATATCGGTGATCGACCCGAGATCGCCAAGATCATCGGTCCGGTGCAGGTTTTGCTCAGCAGTTTTGAAAAAGGCGAAGTCGACGCGATCTATTTGATTTCTAACGAATTTGTTAACACCATGACCCAGCAACCGACGGTTACCCAGTTGGTGCCGGTTGAGCCCGCACCCGACGAAGAGCTAAAGCATCACTGGGATTACATTTACGAGCCCGATTCCAAGGAAGTACTCGACAGTTTACTCGAGCGTTACATCGAGTCGCTGGTTTACCAGGGTGTGGTCGAAAACGTGGCCTGTGAAATGGCTGCGCGCATGATCGCGATGAAGAGCGCTACTGACAACGCGAGCGATATGATCGACGAGCTACAACTTATTTACAACCGTGAACGCCAGGCTGGCATTACGCAGGAAATCAGCGAAATCGTCGGCGGCGCGGCAGCAGTTTAAACAGATTCAGTATTGATAGAGGACTAACAGATGAGCACAGGTAATATCGTGGAAGTAATCGGCGCAGTCGTCGACGTGGAATTTCCCCGAGACGCTGTTCCCAAGATTTACGATGCGCTTTTGATCGCCGAGGCCGAAGGCCTGACACTGGAAGTGCAGCAGCAGCTCGGCGACGGTGTCGTACGCACTATCGCGATGGGTGCTGCCGAAGGCCTGCGCCGAGGACTCGAAGTCAGTAATACCGGGCAGCCGATCACGGTACCGGTAGGACAAAAGACGCTGGGGCGCATCATGGATGTTCTCGGCAACCCGATCGATGAAAAAGGTCCGATCGGCGAAGAAAAGCGTATGCCGATTCACCGCAAGCCACCGACCTATGACGAACAGGCGACAGCGACTGAAATCCTCGAGACCGGTATCAAGGTTATCGACCTGGTTATGCCGATCGTCAAGGGTGGTAAGATCGGCCTGTTCGGTGGTGCGGGTGTTGGCAAGACCGTAACCCTGATGGAGCTGATTCGTAACATCGCGGTCGAGCACTCGGGCTTCTCGGTATTTGCCGGGGTCGGTGAGCGAACTCGTGAAGGTAACGACTTTTACCACGAAATGACCGAAGGCGGCGTTATCGACAAGGTATCGCTGGTATACGGACAGATGAATGAGCCTCCTGGGAACCGCCTGCGCGTGGCGCTGTCGGGCCTGACCATGGCAGAGCACTTCCGCGATGAAGGTCGTGACGTACTGATGTTCGTCGATAATATCTACCGTTATACACTCGCGGGCACCGAAGTATCGGCGCTGCTTGGACGGATGCCTTCGGCGGTTGGTTACCAGCCGACGCTGGCGCTTGAGATGGGTGTCTTGCAGGAGCGTATCACCTCGACCAAGACGGGCTCGATCACCTCCTTCCAGGCGGTATACGTGCCGGCGGACGATTTGACCGATCCGTCACCCGCAACCACTTTTGCCCACCTTGACGCGACCCTCGTATTGTCTCGCCAGGTTGCAGAACTGGGTATCTATCCCGCGGTTGATCCGCTCGATTCATCTTCGCGTATCCTTGATCCGAACGTGGTGGGTAACGAGCATTATGATACCGCACGCGGTGTGCAGGGTACGCTGCAGCGCTACAAGGAACTGAAAGATATTATCGCGATTCTCGGCATGGACGAACTCTCCGAAGAAGACAAACTGGTGGTCAGTCGCGCGCGCAAGATTCAGCGCTTCCTGTCACAGCCATTCTTCGTTGCTGAAGTATTTACCGGTTCTCCCGGCAAGTATGTTTCGGTCAAGGATACGATTTCTAGCTTCAAGCAGATTCTCGAAGGCGAAATGGATCAGTACCCTGAGCAGGCGTTTTACATGATTGGTGGCATTGAAGAAGTCGCCGAGAAAGCCAAGACCCTGTAAGGTACCACTATGGCCAACACCATCCAGGTAGATATCGTTAGCGCCGAGGAGCAGATCTTCTCCGGTGAAGCGTACATGGTTTACGCACCGGCGGTGATGGGCGAAGTGGGTATCGCACCGCGTCACACCCCGCTGATATCGCCGCTGAAACCTGGCGAAGTACGTCTTGACATGGGTGATGGCAAAGAAGAGTTCTTCTTCATATCCGGTGGTATTCTCGAGGTTCAGCCTCACCTGGTGACGGTACTTTCGGACACAGCGATTCGTGCGGATGATCTAGACGAGGCCGCGGCGATCGAGGCCCAGAAACGCGCCGAAGCAGCGTTAGCCGATCAGCAGTCTGATCTCGATATCGCCAAAGCCAAGGCCGAACTTGTTGCTGCTGCGGCGCAAATCCAGGCGATCAAAAAGCTCAAGAAAAAGTGACAAGGATAAATAAAGGGGCATAAGCCCCTTTTTTATCCTTGTCATCCCGGAAGCTGCGCCAGCAGCTATCCGGGATCCAGAAATAGCCCTCAACTACAAGCGAGAGCCCTCACCCCTTACTCATCTCTGTAATCATCGATCCGCTCACATTAGAAGCTTCCCGTTCGTGAGAGAATGACTTTGTATCTGCAATAATCGAACATTACGAGAATGACGAAAACCCTGCACTGCATTACAATAAGCGCCCGATTTTATTCTAATATTCATATATGTCACTGACTGTTGTCATTCTCGCCGCGGGCCAGGGAACGCGCATGAAGTCCGCGCGCCCGAAGGTGATCCATGAACTGGCCGGCAAGCCGCTGCTGCAGCATGTTGTCGATGCCAGTCTTGCACTCGAACCCGATCAGTTAATCACGGTCGTTGGCCATGGAGCCGATCAGGTTAAAGATGCGATGCAGGAACAGGGGTTGATCTTTGTCGAGCAACTCGAGCAACTCGGCACCGGGCATGCCCTGGCACAATGCCTGGATACAATAACGCCGGGTAACAAGGTGCTGGTACTTTCTGGCGACGTGCCTTTGATCCGTGCCGCAACCCTTGCGCAGATGGTCGAGCAGGATAGTGAAGCCGCAGTCTGCATTCTCGGTTTTAAACCTGACAATCCATTCGGATATGGTCGGATCGTGCGCCATCCGGATGCAACGGTACAGGCAATTGTCGAGCAAAAAGATGCGAACGCTGAACAACTGGATATCGACGAATGCTACTCCGGAATCATGTTGATCCGTGGCGAACAGTTGCAACAACTGGTCACATCCCTGGACAAGCACAACGCCCAGGGCGAGTACTACCTGACCGACGTGGTCGGCATTGCAGTCGGCATGGGTGAATCGGTTAGTGCAGTTTTGTGCGACGACCCACGCGAAGTGAGCGGTATTAATGACCAGCAGCAACTGGCAGCGGTTGAAGCCATTTATCGGTCTCACCAGACCGAACTGCTGATGAAGCAGGGTGTCAAGTTATACGATCCGGCGCGTGTCGATATTCGTGGCGAGATTACCGTTGGACGCGATGTTGAAATCGACGTCAATTGCGTGTTTGAAGGCGTCGTCTCGCTTGGGGACAACGTGCGTATCGGTGCCAATTGCGTGATTCGAAATACCAGTATCGGCGCCGGCAGTGATATCAAACCGATGACGTCGATCGACGAGGCGGTGATCGGACGCGGTGTCAGCATCGGGCCGTTTGCGCGGATTCGTCCGGGTGCCGAATTCGACGATGCTGCAAAGATAGGAAATTTTGTCGAAGTAAAGAAATCACGCATTGGTAAAGGCAGCAAGATCAGTCACCTTAGCTATATCGGTGATACCGAGATGGGCGGCGGGGTTAATATCGGCGCAGGCACGATCGTCTGTAACTATGATGGGATTAACAAGTTTAAAACCATCATCGAAGATGGTGTTTTTATCGGCTCGGATACCCAATTGGTAGCACCGGTAACGGTTGCGAAAAACGCAACCATCGGTGCAGGTTCGACGATTACCAAGGATGCCCCCGCCGACGCGCTTACCCTGTCACGCGCCAAACAGGTTACCATTAACGGCTGGTCCAAACCGGTAAAGCAGAAAGAGGATAATTAGTCTATGTGTGGAATAGTGGGAGCGCTGGCGCAACGCGACGTGAGCTCGATACTGCTCGCGGGTTTGTACCGTCTCGAGTACCGCGGCTATGATTCCGCCGGCATGGCGCTGATCGAGGATCAAAAGCTGACGCGATTCCGTGCGCTTGGCAAGGTCAGTGAACTCGAGGCCAGGATGTCGGTTGAGCAATCCGGGCATATCGGTATCGCGCATACGCGCTGGGCGACTCATGGCGCGCCCTCTGAAAACAATGCGCATCCGCATTTTTCCAGCGACCGCGTCGCGGTCGTGCACAATGGCATCATCGAAAACTACAAGGGAATTCGTGATCGCCTGTTGCAAGCGGGATACGAGTTCAGCTCCGAAACCGATAGCGAAGTGGTCGCACATTTGATCGACAGTTATTTTAAAGATGATTTGTTTGCAGCCGTCAAGAAAGCGGTCGAAGAACTCGAAGGGGCGTTTGCGCTTGGCATTATTGCCGTCGACGATCCCGATACCCTGGTTGCCTGTCGGCGCGGCAATCCACTGGTAGTTGGTGTTGGCATCAAGGAAAACTTCGTTGCCTCCGATGTCTCCGCGTTGTTGCCCGTTACCAACCGGTTTGTCTATCTCGAAGAGGGTGATTACGTCGTTCTGCATAAAAATGACTTCCAGGTGTACGATGCGGCGGGCAAGGTCAGGGACCATGATGTCAAGATTAGCGAGTTGAATAGCGACTCGGCCAACAAGGGCGAGTATCGCCATTACATGTTGAAGGAAATTTATGAGCAGGGACGGGCGATTGCCGAATGCCTGGAAGGCCGCGTTAGCGACAAAACCGTGCTCGACGCGGTGTTTGGTTACGATGCCGATGCGATCTTCGATCGCGTCGAGAATGTGCAGATCATTGCCTGTGGCACCAGTTACCATGCCGGAATTGTTGCCAGGTACTGGATTGAAGCGCTGCTGGATATACCCTGCCAGGTTGAAGTCGCGAGCGAATTTCGCTACCGCAAGGCAGTGGTCCCTGAAAATACCTTGTTCGTGACCCTGTCGCAGTCGGGCGAAACCGCGGACACCCTGTCGGCGTTGCGCAGCCTCGAGTCGAATAATTATTGTGGTTCGTTAAGCATTTGTAACGCCCCGGAATCGTCGCTGGTGCGGGAGTCCAGCCTGGTTATGATGACCCGTGCCGGACCCGAGATCGGGGTTGCTTCGACCAAGGCTTTCACCACGCAACTGGTGGCGATGCTGCTTTTTGTTGCGGCGCTCGGCAAACGCCAAAAGCGCCTCGACGATAAAACCATAGCCGCCATTATCGGCGAGTTGAATGCGTTGCCCGCGCAGATCGAAAAATTACTGCGTCTCGATGCGCAGATCGAGGCTATCGCGGAAGACTTTGTCGAAAAGGAACATGCGCTGTTTCTAGGACGCGGCGAACATCACCCCATCGCGATGGAAGGCGCACTCAAGCTCAAGGAAATTTCCTATATCCATGCCGAGGCCTACCCGGCCGGTGAGCTCAAACACGGACCACTGGCACTGGTCGATGCCGACATGCCGGTAGTCGTGGTGGCACCGAACGACGATCTGCTTGAAAAGTTGCACTCCAACATGCAAGAGGTCAAGGCGCGAGGCGGCAAGCTTTACGTGTTTGCGCACCGCGGTGCGCATCTCGATACCGAGTCCGACGATGTTGTCATCGAAATGGACTGCGACACTGATTGGGTAACCCCGATCCTGTCGACCATTCCGCTGCAGTTATTCAGCTATCACGTCGCGGTATTGCGTGGCACTGACGTTGACCAACCACGTAACCTGGCCAAGTCGGTTACTGTCGAATAACGATAACAAGGCACCGCATACCACCGGGTAACACTGGCCTTATCTAACCATGTTTAAATTGATCACCAACGCTAACGTTTTTGCACCCGAACCCCTGGGACTAAAACAGGTTCTGGTTTGCGCCGGCAAAATTGCTTATCTCGGTGATCGTTTACCGCAACTGGATGACGTGCTCGAGGTCGAGGTAACCGATCTCGATGGCGCACGGCTGGTGCCCGGTTTGATCGATGCGCACACGCACCTGACTGGTGGAGGCGGTGAAGCAGGGCCATCGACGCGGGTACCACCCTTGGCGCTTAGCCAGATAACCCATGCCGGTGTCACCAGCGTGATAGGCCTGCTCGGTACCGACGATCTTACGCGCACACCGCAAAACTTGCTCAGCCAGGTCATGGGACTGCGCGAGGAAGGACTTTCTGCCTGGTGTTATACCGGGGGTTACCATGTACCGGTTGTTACACTGACCGGATCCGCGCGTAGCGACATTGTTAACCTGGAACCGGTAATTGCTGTCGGTGAGGTAGCGATAAGTGACCATCGCTCGAGTCAACCCACGCTTGATGAAATTCTGCGCCTGGCCAGTGAGACGCATGTTGCCGGATTGATGACCGGCAAGGCCGGTGTCGTACATTTCCACCTCGGCGACGGCGAGCGCGGCCTGTCAATGATCCGCGACTGTCTCGAAACCAGTGAAATCCCGCCCCGGGTATTCAATCCGACACATGTGAATCGGAACAAGGCCTTGTTTGAAGAGGCCTGCGAATTAAGCGGGCGTGGTTGCAACGTGGACCTGACCGCGTTTTCGGCAGGCTCAATCGATCAGGGCTGGTCGGCCGAGGAAGCGCTAGTACGATACCTGGACCAGGGCTACGACGGTAGTAAATTAACCATCAGTTCGGATGGTGGCGGTTGCGCCCCGAGTTTCGACTCACAGGGAGAGTTGCTTAAAATGGGATTCGCAAGTTGTTCAGCAATGGCGCAGAGTTTAAAAAATCTGCTCGATAGTGGTTTGTCTGAAGGCAAGGTGTTGCCCTGCATGACCAGCAATGTTGCGACCCTTTTAAGGTTGCGGCAGAAGGGGCGCATCGGTCAGGGACTCGATGCTGATTTAGTGGTGCTGGACCAACATAATCAAGTTGATAGTGTAATGGCCCGGGGTGTCTGGCACGTAAAAAATTCCGTGCAATTGCTGACCGGCCTGTTTGAAGAATAATATTCAAGAGAATTCTAATGAGTCCATCTCCCCATCGACAAGATCTGGCCCGCGGTT
>JAOTXY010000052.1 GCA_029862125.1 Gammaproteobacteria bacterium
ATGCTGCCGTGGCTGCAGTTGGACCCGGGCTCGGCATAGGTGTCGGTGTGAGCATCGAAATGAATCAGCGCAAGCTTGCCGTGCTGTTGGTGATGCGCGCGTAACAAGGGCAGGGTGACGAAGTGATCGCCGCCGAAACTGAGCGTGGTTTTACCGGCGGCCAGTAAAGGGCCGTAGTGGGTTTCAATTTCAGCGAAAAATCCCTCGGTGCTGCCGGTCGGGAATTCCAGGTCGCCGTAATCGGCGACGCGTATTCGGTCAGCCAGGGAGAAATCCCAGGGCCAGCGTTGTTCTTCCCAGTTCAGGAAAGCGCTAGCCCGGCGTATCGCAACCGGCCCGCTGCGGGTACCGGAACGCCCGGTGGTTCCAAGATCGTAGGGTAGTCCGATTACAAAAACGTCGGCATCGTCAGCATTGCGCGACAGCGGCTTGCCCAGGTAACCATAGACATTGGCGTACATTGAATCGCCAGTGGTGAAGTTTTGTTGTTCGTTTTTCTTGGCGCTCATTTACAGGTACCAGTCATATTCCCTGGGGCTGATGAAGTTATGGAAAGCCGCTGCCTCGGCGCTACGATGTCGACAGTATAGTTCTATGAAAAAGCGACCCATAATATTATTCAGCGCTTCGCTGTCAAACGTTGTCCTCAGCGCCCTGGCCATATCCAGCGGCAGGTTTTCATCACGACCGGTAACCGCCTCGGTAGTGGGTGCGCCGGGATCCAGCTGTTTTTCAATGCCGTGCAACATGCCGGCCAGGGTTGCTGCCATTGCCAGGTAGGGATTGGCATCGGCGCCTGGAACCCGGTTTTCAACCCGCCAGGCACCTCGCTTGGCAAGCGGAATACGGAATGCGACGGTGCGGTTTTCGTCACCCCAGGTCAGGCTGACCGGGGCACAGCTGGTACCTCCGCGGTAACGGCGATACGAATTGATGTTGGGTGCCCAGAATGACATTGCCGCCGGCATCGTCTCGAGCAAACCTGCGATCGCCTGGTGCAGTCGTGGATGCGCCTTGTTGCCCCTGGCGAAAATATTCTTACCCTTGCTGTCGACCACGCTGATGTGCATGTGCAGCCCGTTGCCGGCATGCTCCAGCATCGGCTTGGCGATAAAACTGGCCTCCATACCATGTTTCTTGGCTACCTCGATGACGATTCGCTTGAACAAACAGGTTTCATCGGCGGCTCGAAGTACATCGGCGTGATGATTGAAATTAATTTCGAACTGGCCCGGGCCGAGTTCTGATGAAATGGCCCCGGTATCGATATTCTGCAATTGACAGGCGTGAATGATGTCGTCGATCACTTCTTCGAAATCACCGATCCGCGTGTTCGACAGGACCGTCGCGGTATCCACGCGACCTGTTTTCGGATTGCGCACCAGTTGCAACAGGCCGTTGTTGTCACGTTGGGCCTGGAACAGGTAAAACTCGAGCTCGAAGGCAACCATCGGCTGCCATTTCCTCGCGGCGAAGGCTGCTACCACTCTTTGCAAAACATGCCGCGGCTCGAAATACGAAGGTTGATCGCTACTACAGGTTGTCGCGAGCACTTGGGCGCGCGGTCGGTTACCCCACTTGGTCAGGCACAAACTGCCAGGCACCAGGTAAAAATGTGCATCGGGGTCGCCATCGTCAATGCCGTAGTGCAGGCCATCGAGCGGCTCGCCGAGCGTACTCAGGACGAACATGCTGGCCGGCATCGCCAGCCCTTCCTGCGCAAACGTCGCCAGTTTGCTAACCGGGTAACGCTTGCCGAAAAAGTGCCCGCAGATATCCGACGCCAGAACCTCGAACTGCTTAACCCCGGGATTTGCTTTCAGAAACCGGGTGATTTCACGCTTTAGCTGGGTGCTGTCTGGATGATTCATAGAATTGAAGGTCAACCTTTAAAATAAGTGATTTGTGATCACAGTTTCTGGCGCCGATAACGAATTCCGGCCCACTGAAATTCTCCGCTTGTTAATGAAATTGATCACTATGTCTATCCGGGGATTGGCTGTCAGGCGACTCCCTCGAAATAATCATGAATACCGTCAACGGTTTTTATCGATGCGATACCGTCACGAATATCTGCTTCGATCGCGCGTCGTAAACCAAACAAATTTCTTTGCCTTAGTGCCTCAAGAGCCTCTACATGACGATCGACCAGGTAAACTTTTTCCAGTTTGCTGATTGCGATCCGCGAAAACGGGCCGAGTTGTAACCATAGGCTTTCGATTAAGGGAACCGCGACCTGGAATGGATTCGCGCAATACAGATGCCGGTGGAATGCCTGGTTGTAGAGACTGATATTATCGACGTCGTTGTGCTCGACAGCGGTATCAATTTTCGCGTCCATTTGTTCGAGAATCTCTATATCCTGTTGTTTTATATAGGGTAAGGCACCTTCCGCGGCGTGTGTTTCGAGCAGTATTCTTAGTTCGGAGAGCTCGTTGAACTTCTCCGCGGTCATGGATGGCACGATGACCCGGCGGTTGTTTTTAACCTCGACCGCGCCCTCGCATGCCAGGCGATGCAGTGCTTCGCGCACCGGCATCGGGCTAACCTGCAAGATTTCGGCGAGACCTCGAATGGTCAGGGGTTTGCCCGGTTCGATACGGCCACATAACAGGTTATTGCGCAGTAACTGGTAAACCCATTGATGGGTTTTCAAGTCATCCGATTTTTCTATCTTTAACAGCTTTAAATCTTTCGGATCACTCGATTTCATAGTGTCATGTCCATATCGTCAGGCGAAATATTTAATCACAAATGTAAAGGCATCACCAACACCAGTGTTGCTAATGGCGTTGTCGGGTCGATAGAATATGATCACATTTTTAAGATAAGTGCGCGAATTTGTGTCGGCGATAAAACGCTGGTGGTATATTCGCGCTTAACGATCAGGAAAAAGCTCATGAAAATTGGAATCCTCGTGGCCGGGTTGTTGCGTGAAGAAATGGCCGCTCGATTCGATCCTTATCCGGTTATGTTTGAACGCTTTATCGGGGCCTCTGGGCGTGATTTCGAGTTCGAGTCGTTTTGCGTGATAGAAGGGGAAATGCCGACATCAATCAATACTTGCGATGGTTGGTTGATTACCGGCTCCCGGCATGGTGTTTACGACAATCTTGACTGGATGTTTCCGCTGCAGGATTTTATTCGCGAGCTGGTAGGTACCGAGATACCGTTAATCGGCGTGTGCTTTGGCCACCAGATCATCGCCCAGGCACTGGGTGGCGAGGTTGTCAAATCGGATAAAGGCTGGGGCGTTGGTCTGCACCAGTATCACATCGATCAAATGCATTCCTGGATAGGGACCGAAGCGCAGCAGATTGGAATGTATGCCTTCCATCAGGACCAGGTAGTAAAGCTCCCGGATTCCGCCCAGATATTTGCAAGCTCTGATTTTTGTCCGTATGCGGGTCTCAGTTATGGTTATTCAATCATGAGTTTGCAAGCCCACCCCGAATTTGAAGCAGACTATGAAATTGCACTGCTCGAAACTTATGCAGGAACCGTGGTGCCTCAGGAAGTTGCGCAACAGGCGCTTGATTCGATGAGTGGCGGTAACAGGGAAGACAGGCAATTACTTGCTAGCTTGTTCGCCGAGTTTTTCCTGTCTCGCCAGCGCCACAAGCAAGCCGATCAGTCCAGGCAGGCGCAATAGCGCCTGCGCACAACTCACAGGTATTGATTACGATTGGGCCTGAATCGGTTTTTCGAGCTGCGCGACAAGAAATTCTTCAAACTCTGCACGCGGCATCGGCTTGCCAAAAAAGTAACCCTGTACAAAATCGCAGTTGAGCGACTTCAGGTACTCCCACTGCTCGGCAGTTTCGACACCTTCAGCGATCACTTCCAGGCGCAATCCCTGTGCCATCGCGATGATGGCCTGCACCAGGACTGCATTTTCCTTGTCATCGGGTAAGTCCATAATAAAGCTACGATCGATTTTTACGGTATTGACCGGGTAATTCTTCAAATAGCTGAGTGCGGAAAATCCGGTGCCGAAGTCGTCCACCGAAAGCCTGACGCCGCAGTTGCTGATTTCGTCGATGTAGGTATTAACCTCGGGTGAGTCATCCAGTAACAGGCCTTCGGTGATTTCCACTTCGAGTAAGTCCGGGTTCCATGCATGTGTTTCGAGCTGTTCCTTTATGGTGTCAAACAGCAGGTTGTTGCGGAACTGGATCGACGATGCATTGACCGCAATACGCAAGCCGATACCAAATTGCTGATTCCAGTGGGCCCCGGTTTCAATAGCCTTTTTTAACACCCAGCAACCGAGTTCGGGTATCAAACCCGCGCTTTCCGCGGCGGGTATGAATTCGTCGGGAAAGACCTGCCCGAGATTAGCACTCTCCCAGCGCAATAAGGCTTCTGCCGAAACGACCTGGCCGGACCTGGCATCGACAATGGGTTGAAAAAATACGGTGAATTCGTCGTTAGGCAGTGCCTTGCGCAGGTTGTCCTGCAGTTCGCGCTGGCGATGCGCCTTGATATTGATATCTTCGGTAAAAAAGCGAAAGGTATTCTTGCCCTGGTTTTTCGCCTGGTACATGGCCTGGTCTGCATGGTGTAACAGGGTTTCGACGTCGTCGCCATGATCCGGGTAAAGCGCAACGCCGATACTTGCCCCGACCGTAATATTGTGTCCCTTAAAATCGAGCGGGTTCGAGGCTTCGGTAAGCAGTTTCTCAATCTTGGTAATCAGTGTTGTTTCGCTATCGATATCGGTTAACAACACGATGAACTCATCTCCACCAATCCTGGCGACAGCGTCGGTCTGGCGCACGATGCCCTTGAAATTTTCGGCAACCTGGATTAACAGCTTATCGCCCGCTTCGTGACCGAAGTGATCGTTAACATGCTTGAATCCATCCAGGTCGACGTAGATAACGGCACTTGAGAAATTATAGCGACGCGAGCGGTAAATCAATTCACTGAGTTCTTCGTACAGGCCGCGTCGATTCGACAGATTGGTCAGGGGATCATGGGTCGCCAGGTGTTCTACGCGATGCTCGGCTACACGACGTTGTTCAACCTCCAGCTCAAGACCATGTCGCAGCGACCACAAATCGAGAAATACAAGAACCTTGGAGATCAGTGCGGTTTTACGAATCGGTTTTTCTATATAGTCGACCGCTCCCGAGAGATAGGCCTTTTCAATCTGACCGTCATCCTGGGTCGCGGTGATAAATATGATCGGTATCGAGCGGGTTCTTTCATTTTCATTTAATAGCCGGGCGACTTCGAATCCATCCATCACGGGCATCTGTACGTCAAGCAGAATCAGGGCAATATGATCTTCGTTCTGTTCCGCGGCAAGCAGGGCCTGCTCACCAGAATCTGCCGTTAGGATATTGGCTTCGACTGGTTTCAATAGCACCTGCAGCGCAACCAGGTTGGCCTTGGTGTCATCAACAATAAGAATCTTGGCTTCGGGCATTATTCGTTTTAACTAACCACGCGTATGGTTCAGGCCGCCAGCACCGGTTTGCTGGCAGTCGCTTGCTTATCGCTCTTATCGGCATACTCATATAAATATTTAGTTTTCAGGCTATATAGGGACGTATTTCGGAATCAGGGCAGGAATCACCGGATTTCCGGGACTAAATTGCGATCGATGCCGAAGCATCTGGTTAATTCAACTATAGTCTTTTTGATTATGCTTAATTTATAGCCAATGTCTGAGCAAAAAGAGAAACCTACAATCCTGCTGGTTGCGAGTTCGGTACACAGCATCAAGCTGGTCAGCAAGCATTTGCAGGAGCATTTCGCGCTGCTAACGGCTGAGGATGCGGAAGCAGCCTGGGACTTGCTGCTGAAGGATCGTGAGATTGTGCTGGTTATCTGCGAGCTGGAAATTATGATTAATCAATTCGGTCTGCTAGAGCGAATTCGTAGTGCCGGCGACAGCTGGCTTGCGGCAACACCGATACTGTTACTGGTCGGGGAAAACGATGCAGACGCGGGACGCGAGCTTGCCTTCCAGATGGGGGCGACCGACTTTATTAATATGCCTTTCGCCAGTAGCGAGCTGACGACCAGGGCACGCTTACACGCAAATCTTTACTTGCAGCACTCGATGGAATCACCCGAGGAACTGGAACAGGTTTCGGCAGCCAACCTGTTACAGCAACTATCACAAACCAACTTCTTTAATTCACGAGCCCAACAGGAACTATCTTTTGCGCAACGCCATCGGGGTAATTTTAGCCTGTGTAAGCTCAAGCTCGACAACATCAAGTCGATCATGCAGAGCTTCGACAAGGCGAAAACAACTACTGTCGTTAAAGGGGTGGCCGGGATCATCCAGCAAACACTGCGTACCGAGGATACAGTGTGCTATCTCGGTAATGCCGAGTTTTACCTGTTGTATCCCGCAACCAATGGAATTGGAGCCACCGACGGCGTCAAACGTATTTTAAAACGGGTATCCAGTTCCCCGATACGTATTGACGATAATAAGGTCAAGGTGACTTTAAGTGGATCGGTCTATAGCTGCCTGGCAACCGATAACAATGATCTCGAACAGATATATGCACAACTGGACACCAGCCTCGTACAGGCACAATCCGCGGGTGGCAATCGGGTTGTCAGCTCGTCAGCATCGAGTGAAGAGCACCATGTTTCGGTTGATCGAGCTTTAAAACTGATTCAGCAGGGTAGCACCGACGAGTTGACTGCGGATGCAGCACCATTGTTAATAAGTATTCTACCACTGCTCGATTTTGCGGACGGGGTACTCAAGCTCGGGTTGCGATCGGTCAACTCGAAACTCCGGGAAAAGCTCAATATTCCTTCTCGATCTGATCCTTAGTAATAGTTGCAATTTGCAACTATAGTATTGCCGCTAGTGTCAAATTATTATAGTGTTAGGATCTGCTTAATCGAACCGATAATGTCCGAGTTTCCTGAATGAATATTCTGATCCTGCTGGGTGCCCTGTTTGCATTGTTATATGCGGTCGCCCGGCATCAAATTCCGTTTCGTACTCTGGCCCTGATTACCCTGTTCTTTTTGGTGATATTCACCCTTGCGGGCGGGTTCAGTTTCTTTTGGGGGCTGGTATTCTGGACCGCATTCCTGGTGCCCGCGGTGCTATTTGGATTGCCGCACGTTCGCCAGCAGTTCCTGGCCCGCCCTTTACTGCAGCGTATACGCAAGATATTGCCGCCGATGTCCGAAACAGAGCGTGATGCTATCGAAGCCGGCAGCGTCTGGTGGGAAGCGGAGTTGTTTCGAGGTGCGCCCGACTGGCAGCTGTTAAAGGATTACGAATTGCCCGTGCTGAGCGACGAAGAGCGGGCTTTTATCGAAGGTCCCGTAGAGCAGCTATGCGCGATGATCGATGACTGGGACATCACTCACAAACGCCTGGACTTGCCGCCGGAGATCTGGGCGTTTTTAAAGCAGCATCGTTTTTTCGGCATGATCATTCCCGGGCACTACGGGGGTCTCGAATTCTCGGCCTATGGTCATTCGGCCGTGGTCACAAAAATATCGGCACGCAGTATTACAGCCGGTGTCACCGTGATGGTCCCGAATTCACTCGGCCCGGCCGAGCTGTTGCTGCATTACGGAACCGATGAACAAAAGGATTATTACCTGCCGCGACTGGCCGATGGACGTGAAATTCCCTGTTTTGCATTAACCGGGCCGTTTGCCGGTTCTGATGCAGGCGCCATACCCGACCACGGTGTGATCTGTATGGGGGAGCACGAGGGCAAGCAGGTACTCGGTTTGCGCCTCAACTGGGAGAAGCGCTATATCACGCTCGGTCCGGTAGCGACGGTGCTCGGTCTCGCGTTCAAGGCTTTCGATCCAGACGGTTTGATTGGTGACGAGGAAGAACTCGGGGTGACCTGCGCATTAATCCCGTCCGACACCCCCGGGGTCACGATCGGGAAACGGCATTTCCCGCTAAACGTTGCCTTCCAGAATGGGCCCAATAGTGGCAAAGATGTATTCATCCCGATGGAATATATTATTGGCGGACAACAGAATATCGGCAACGGCTGGCGCATGCTGGTGGAATCCTTATCGGTTGGGCGCGGTATCTCGCTGCCGGCAGTGGGCGTGGCGGCAGGTAAGGCAAGCACCCGCACTACCGGTGCTTATGCCCACGTACGCAAGCAGTTCAACACCTCGATCGGCAAATTTGAAGGTGTCGAGGAAGCGCTGGCCCGAATCGGCGGCATGACATACATGATGGATGCGGGACGGCTGTTGACCCTGAGCGCACTCGATAGCGGCGAAAAGCCTTCGGTCGTTACCGCAATACTTAAATACTACAATACCGAGCACATGCGCCAGGTCGTCAATGATTCAATGGATATACACGGGGGCCGGGGTATCTGTATCGGGCCTGCCAATTACATCGCCCGTGCCTACCAGTCTATCCCGGTCGGGATCACGGTCGAGGGCGCCAACATACTAACCCGCAGCATGATCATTTTCGGGCAGGGTGCTATCCGTTGCCATCCGTATCTTATGGACGAGATGCAAGCAGCGATGATGGAAGATCAGTCACTCGCGGAAGATGCTTTCGATAAGGCATTGCGTGGTCATGCAGAGTATTTTTTAACTAATTTCTGCCGTGCCTTCGTTTATGGAATAAGTGGTAGCCGCCTGGCACCGGAGCCATACCCGGGTCGTATCGGTGACTACTACCAGCGCCTGGGCCAGATGAGTGCGGCGTTTGCAGTATGTGCTGACCTCGTGTTAATGATTCTGGGCGGTTCTTTCAAACGCAAGGAAATGCTTTCCGGTCGATTTGCTGACGCACTGGGTTACATGTTCTATGCCTCGGCCGCGTTGAAAAAATTTGATGCCGATGGTCAACCGAGAAACGATTTACCGCTGGTTGAATGGTCAACCAAGTACTGTCTTCACCAGGTGCAGATGGCGCTGGACGAGATTTTACGTAATTTTCCAATAAAGTGGTTGGGGGTACTGGTGCGTCATACCATATTTCCGCTGGGGCTCAATTTACGCCAACCCAACGACTCGCTTAGTCATCGTGTTGCGGCCCTCGTGATCAGGCCGGGCGGGGCGCGTGATCGATTAACTGCAGGCATCTATAACACCGATGATCCGAATGATATAACTGGTTGTCTCGAGGATGCACTGCACAAGGTGATAAAGGCGGAGCCAATAGAGCGACGCCTGCGCCACGACGAGTTGGAACAGCATGGACTTGAAGATTACCCGCAGTGGATTGAAAGGCTGAAACAATCGGATCAGGTTTCGGCCGAGGAAGCTGATATACTGTTGCAGGCTCGGTCAGCGACGGCAAGAGTGATCAAGGTGGATGACTTTACGACCGACGAGATGACAAATAAAATAGGCGCAACTAAAAAAGCCGCGCCGAAAAAAAAGACGGCAAAGTCGTCGAAGAAAAGGGCTGTGAAAAAGAAACCGGCAGCTAAGTAGAAGCGGGCCAGGGGAACGCCTAAGAGTCCTCACCCGCGACAATAAAATAATACCGTTGCCAGCTATGGGGGGTGTGCAAATGGAGAAAGTCTGGTTAAAAAGTTATCCACCCGGGGTTCCGGAAGAGATTGACATCGATGCCTATCGCTCGGTCACCGATGTGTTTGAGCAGGCAATCAAGCGCTTTGGCGAAAGTCCCTGTTTTTCCAATCTTGGAACCACGCTCAGTTATAACGATATGGATCGTTATACCGACCAACTCGCGAGTTATTTACAAAGCCTGCCTGGATTAGACAAGGGTGATCGTATTGCCGTGATGATGCCTAACGTGCTACAGAATCCAATCGCAATTTTTGCAATCCTGCGGGCCGGGTTTACCGTCGTCAACACAAACCCGCTATATACACCTCGTGAGCTAGAGCACCAATTGTCGGATTCGGGCGCCAAGGGCATTATCGTGATGGAAAACTTTTGCCATACCCTGGATGAAGTCATCGGCGATACCCCGATACAGCACGTGATTACAACCCAGCTCGGCGATATGCTGCATTTTCCGAAGTCCCTGATCGTTAACCTGGTGGTCAAGTATGTCAAAAAAATGGTGCCAAAGTTTTCACTACCGCAAGCTATAACTTTCAAACAGGCGCTGCAGAAGGGCTCAGGTCAGAGTCACCAGGCTGTGCCCCGTAATCACGACGACCTTGCATTTTTGCAGTACACGGGCGGCACGACCGGAGTCGCCAAGGGTGCCATGCTCTCGCATGGCAACATGATTGCAAACATGCAACAGGCCTCATCCTGGCTCTCCAACTCTGTCAAAGAGGGCGAGGAAGTCATTATCACGGCACTTCCGCTTTATCATATTTTTTCGTTAACCGCTAACTGCCTGACCTTCATGAAGGTGGGTGCGCTCAATTACCTGATAACCAACCCGCGCGATATGCCGGGTTTTGTCAAGGAGCTGCAGGGCCTCAGGTTTACTGCGATAACAGGCGTTAACACGCTGTTCAATGGGTTGATGAATACGCCAGGATTTGAAGAAATCGATTTTTCCAATCTGAAACTCTCCCTGGGTGGTGGTATGGCGGTACAGCAGCCGGTAGCCGAGCGCTGGAAAAAATTGACCGGTGCGCCGTTACTCGAAGCCTATGGGTTGACCGAGACTTCCCCGGCCGTGTGTATCAATCCGTTAACCCTGATGGAATATAATGGCAGCATCGGCTTGCCGGTACCTTCGACCGAAGTCTCGGTGCAGGATGATGAAGGTAATATCCTGCCCCAGGGCGAAACCGGCGAACTCTGCGTGCGTGGCCCGCAGGTCATGCAGGGTTACTGGCAACGACCCGAGGAAACCGCCAAGGTATTGTCCGACGATGGCTGGTTAAAGACCGGTGATGTCGCGGAAATGGACGAGTTGGGATTCTTCCGCATCGTCGATCGCCTCAAGGATATGATCCTGGTGTCCGGATTCAATGTCTACCCGAATGAAATTGAAGCCGTAATCGCGGGCCACGAGGGTGTGCTCGAGGTGGGTGTTATCGGTGAGCCCGATCCGGACAGCGGCGAGATTGTTAAAGCGGTTATCGTGAAAAAGGATCCCGCGCTTGACGAGGCATCGGTAATAGCGCATTGCCGCGAGAATTTAACCGGGTACAAGGTGCCTAAAAAAATAGAATTCAGGGATGAATTGCCGAAAACCAACGTCGGTAAAATACTGCGGCGCGAACTGCGCTAACCTGGCTAACCGGGGAGGATGGCTTCAACCTCCCGGTAAGGAACCGCATCGTCAGTAACCGCTGATTTTTGCGTGCATCTCTTTGCTGTCCTCGAAACGCTGTTTTTGCTCCTCGCTCGCGCTGGTTTGATAGTTTCGCTTCCAGTCCTCGTTGCTCATACCATACACGTACTTTTGCGCAGCGGCATAGTCGAAGTCCGGCTCCATTCGTTTGGCGGCCGCGGAGTACCATTTAGACAGGCAGTTGCGACAAAAGCCCGCGAGGTTCATCAGGTCGATATTCTGCACATCACTGCGTTGTTGCAGATGGGCTATCAGGGATCGAAATGCTGCCGCTTCGGCCTCGGTTTGCTGATCTTTTGTCATGGTTTGTTACTCACCTATAATGGACTGCTTTTTTAACATAAAAATCTCGATGCCGGCAAACGATATAAACCAATGGATGTCCGTCTTGCTCGACCAATTGGAGTCCAGTCGGCAGCGTCAATTGGTTGCGTTGCAGGGACCAAAATCCTGGTGTGACGAACAATATAAAAAACTATTCGAGGTGGATGCATCGATGCAGCTGCTGTCAAATAGAAAGCTCCACACGGCGGCAATTCCATTTAGCAAGGCTGACGCCTGTCTCGGTGGCGAGGCCCGGCTCGTGGTGCTGGATCTCTTCGATGGATTTAATGCCGATGTTTTATGTATCGCCGCCGGGCTGGTGCAGTCAGGTGGGGTTCTATTGTTATTGTCTCCTCCAGTCAAAGACTGGAATTTACAAACTGATCGCTATGGCCGCTGGCAGGATGAAAAGTCATCCTTGAGGGCGCGCTTTGTCGAATATTTTTACTATTCGCTTGAACAGGATGAGGAAATTGGAATCCTGGTGACCCCGGATTTTGACTTTAGCGCAATAGAATCTTTGCCCGAATTAAGGGTGTTACAGCAAACTCCGATCGAACAGGGACACAGCGCCGGCCAGGCGCAGTGCCTGCAGCAAATCGAGCAATGGGTACTAAGCGGACAAAATGGGGTTGCCTTGATCGATGCCGAGCGTGGTCGCGGCAAGAGTACCTGCCTGGGACTTTTGGTAAAGCGCTTGCAGGCAAGCTGCCGGATACTGGTATCGGCGAACTCGAAACAAACCTGCGCACAGTTGTTGCGACGGGTGCCGGATGCTGAATTTGTAGCGCCCGATCGACTTTTGCTAAATCGCCTCGAAACCGACCTGCTGATTATCGATGAGGCTGCGATGATTCCCTTGCCGATGTTACGTCAATTAACCAGGCTTTACCCGAGACTGGTGATGGCAACGACCAGCGGTGGATACGAGGGCACCGGACAGGGATTTATGCTGCGATTCATCGTGGCCCTGGATGCGCAGAAGCTGATGCAACTCAGCCTGGATAAGCCGGTGCGCTGGTGCCAGGGAGATCAGCTGGAGGCCTGGCTCAATCGCACGCTGATGTTGAAGGCAGGCAAGCTCGATTCCCCACCGGCGATGGAAGCGGGAGCCTGCGAGATGCAATTACTGAAGAATCCGGGCGATCCCGATAATTTTCTGCTGTTGCGGCAGGTTTACGCATTGCTGAATACGGCACACTACCGCACCAGGCCTTCGGATTTGCGCATGATGATGGAGAATCCTGATCTATTGCTGCTCGTCGCGTGCCAGCAGGATGTTGTTGTCGGCGCTGCATTGCTGAATATCGAGGGTGGACTCGACGATAATTTGTGCGCCGAGATTTTTCTTGGGCGACGTCGACCGAGGGGGCATCTGCTGGCACAGATGCTAACCGCCCAGGCGGGCCTGAAAAATTTCGCCGGGTACCGGGGTATACGCGTGCAGCGAATCGCCGTGGCCGAATCCCATAGACGTCATGGCCTTGGGACCCGGTTGCTTGAAGATGCACTGCGCTATGGACGGGAAAATTCCATGGATTACCTGGGCGCGAGCTTTGCACTTGACCCGCAAACCCTGTGTTTCTGGCGGCAGGCTCGATTCTCACTGGTGCATGTCAGCTACGCCCAGGGAAAATCGAGCGGCGATCAATCAATCGTCGTATTACGTTCAATCACACCGGAGATCGAGGTTGAAATCGATTTATTACATCAGCGAATTCAGCGACAACTACCGACCTGGATGACGCAGTTTCTGCAAAGTATGAGTGCCGATCAAGTATCTTCGCTGTTGCGTTTTGCCGATTTTGATACTTCGATCGACGAACATGAACGGCTCGAAGTCGAAGCCTTTGCCCGGGGCCACAGGGGATTCGAACACTGTTTTGCCAGCCTGCAAAAGTTCGTCATGCGGTGCGTCGCGCAATCATCCGGTGTGCTTGATAGCCTGCTGATTGAAAAGGCGATTCAGAACCGGGACTGGGATTTGCTCGAACGGGAATCGGGTTCAGAAGGGCGTAAAACTTTGCAACAGCGCTTGCGCGGGCAGGTCGATGCCCTGTTAAAAGGCTGCTAACATGAATCAACGATCGAGGTTTATATGCCACAGCAAATAATTGATTTCTGGTTTTCAGATGCAACCCGGAAACTCTGGTTTAACTCGACCCCGGAATTTGACCGGGAGTTATGTGAACGCTACCAGGATACCTGGGAACAAGCCAGAAGGGGTGAGCTTGACCACTGGATGCAAACCGGGGAGGGTTGCCTGGCGCTGGTGATAATTCTGGATCAGTTTCCGCTGAACATGTTTCGCGGCAGCGCGCAAAGCTTTGTCAGCGAAGCCCGGTCGCGTGATGTCGCAGCCGCCGCAATCGAGCAGGGATTTGATAAGACGATGCCCGCGGAACAACGTTCCTTTCTTTACATGCCATACATGCACAGCGAAACGCTCGAAGACCAGGAGCTGGCGTTACAATTGTTTGATCAGCCAGGACTCGAATCCAACCTGCGGTTTGCACAACATCACCATGCGATCATCGAAAAGTATGGGCGTTTTCCGCATCGTAACGACGCACTAGGCAGGACCAGTAGCGATGCTGAAATCGAATACTTGAATTCCAGGAAAGCCTTTACCGGCTAGGATAGTTTGATGCTTGAACAGCTACATCGGTATATCTGGAGCTATGACGCTAGTGATGCTGACGCTGCTCACTCGTATTGGCGGCATTTTCTGCAAATAGTCGTCGTGGTTGGCCGTGACCTGATGGATGGCATGATCACCCTGCGTGCGATGAGTCTCGTTTATACCACGCTGTTATCCATGGTGCCCTTGCTAGCCGTCAGCATCTCGGTATTGAAAGGATTTGGGGTTCACGATCAGTTGGAGCCAACCCTCACCAACATCCTGGCTCCCCTGGGCGAGCAGAGCGTTGAGATCAGCGCGCATATTGTCGGTTTCGTCGACAACATGAAAATAGGTGTACTCGGTGCGTTAGGTTTAGGACTGCTTATATACACCGCGATTTCACTGATTCAAAAGATTGAAGCGGCGTTTAATTATACCTGGCGACTGCAGAACAGCCGTAGCCTGATGCAACGTTTCAGTGATTACCTCAGCGTTATTATGGTGGGTCCGGTATTGTTGTTTTCAGCCGTGGGTATTACGGCTTCGCTCGGCAGCAACCAGATTGTTGAATACCTGAACACGCTTCCTTATATGAACGACCTGCTGCGACTAATGGGAAAGGTATTGCCCTTCCTGTTGGTTATTGCCGCCTTCACCTTCGTTTACATGCTGGTGCCCAATACCCGTGTAAAATTTCGTTCGGCATTTTACGGGGCCGTCATCGCAGGTGTTTTATGGCAGGTAAGCGGCATTCTTTTTACTTCGTTTGTGGGTGGCTCTACCAGTTATACGGCAATTTATTCAGGTTTCGCAATCGTGTTGGTATTCATGATATGGCTTTACCTGAGCTGGGTTATTCTACTGATCGGAGCCAGCATCTCGTACTATTATCAGAATCCCGAGCAGCTCAAGCTGGAGCAGATTGACTTCCATATGAGTGGGCGCATGCGAGACCAATTGGCCTTGCAGGCGATGGTTAACATCGCTCGCGCCCATGATAAGCAGTCGGACCTGATTCCCAGCCTTGAAAATCTCGCCAGTTACCAACAGGCACCGATGAGTGCACTTAAGCGCATGCTGGATGCATTGCAAAACGATGGGCTGGTTCAGGTTTCGGCGCAGAATCCACCGCTTTACTTGCCGGCTGTTTCGTTGCAGCGTATAAAACTCGCAGATATTCTACGCAGTGCGCGTGCTGCTGAAGACGATGGCCAGACCGACAGCTGTCAAAGCGATGCAGCTGTGTCAAATTATCTGAAGGAACTCGAACAGAAGCTCGAAGCACAGTTGGGTGAGGAATCGCTGGATGAATTTCTAACAAGATTTGAGGATGATTCCGGGCATGAAGATAGTCTCGTTTAACGTGAATAGTGTGCGCCAGCGCCTGCATCAATTGCAGAGCGTGATTGACAAGCACTCACCGGAATTTATCGGTCTGCAGGAAACCAAGGTGCAGGACCACGAATTTCCAGTGGACGCAATCGCCGAAATGGGCTACCAGACACTTTATGCCGGGCAGAAAACCCACTACGGCGTTGCGCTGATGTCGCGCTGCCCCTGCATTGATCCCTGTTATGGTTTCCCGGGGGATGCGGAAGATGCGCAAAAACGATTTATTGGCGGTGAATATCAACTGGATGGAAAATCGGTGCTGGTTTTCAATGGTTATTTTCCGCAGGGTGAAAGCCGTGATCACCCGGTTAAATTTCCAGCAAAGCGGCGGTTTTATCATGACCTGATTCAATTCCTGGGAGCTTATGATATGGCACGATCGGACTTGATCGTGATGGGCGACTACAATATCGCTCCGCAAGACCTGGATATTGGCATCGGCGCAGATAACGCCAAACGCTGGCTTAAAACCGGCAAAACCAGCTTTCTGCCCGAGGAACGCGCTTGGTTCCAGCAACTGGAGGCGCTTGGCTTACACGACGGTTTCCGACTGTGTCATGCCGATACCGCCGATCGTTTTAGCTGGTTCGATTATCGTAGTCGCGGATTCGAAGCTGAACCGAAACGGGGTCTGCGCATCGATCATCTGCTGGTTTCGGAACAACTCAAGTCCACGGTAGTCGGTGCCGGGGTAGATTATGATATCCGGGGAATGGAAAAACCTTCCGATCATGCGCCGACCTGGATCGAACTAAACCTTGCTGACCGCGTCTGATTGTAAGCCGCCGTTATAACTAACCAGGAGTTACTCATGTTTGGCAGACCAACCACTATTCCATCAGCAGACCAGGCTTTGCCTGGCCGCAACGAAGCGATTCAATTCGATCCGATGCATGTTGTCCTCGGAACCTCGATGGTGGAGCCTTTTCCGGAAGATTGTGAACAGGTAATACTGGGCCTCGGTTGTTTCTGGGGCGCCGAACGCAAATTCTGGAATCTTCCCGGGGTTTATACCACCGCGGTAGGATACGCCGCCGGTCACACGCCTAACCCGAGCTACCAGGAAGTGTGTACCGGTATGACAGGGCATAACGAAGTCGTGCTGGTGGTATATCATCCAGGTCAAATCGACTTCGCGACCCTGTTGAAGACGTTCTGGGAGTCGCATAACCCGACCGAGGGCATGAGCCAGGGCAATGACATGGGAACCCAGTATCGGTCGGGAATCTACTACTGCAATGATAGTCAGCGTGAGGTTGCTCAGCATAGCCTCGAGCAATATCAACAAAAACTCCGCGCCGCGGGCCATGCGGCGATCACCACCGAAATATTACCGGCTGGTCCGTTCTATTATGCTGAGGATTATCACCAGCAGTATCTGGAAAAGAATCCGGCTGGCTACTGTGGTCTCGGCGGGACCGGGGTATCCTGTTAGAAGTCTTGTTAAAAAGATCGCTTAAGTACGCAATAATTCTAATTATTGGACTATTATAAATAGATCTAAATCCAGCCAATCTGGCACTTGCTATGACGAAAATAGGCGTTAGTCGATCCCAGGCTGTGGGGTCGGCTGCATTCTTTACGGTGGCAATATTATTTTCCTCAGGGACGGTGCTTGCTGTCGATAAGCCACTGCAACTTGACAATTGTGGGCCGCAAGCGGTTGCACCAGAGCTCGATGTGGGAAAACTGGCCTGGGTTCACGGTACAAAAATTGAAATGCCGGATAAGGATTATCCCCACGTGATCGAGTAGACAATTGCTCTCGCGACTCTACAGTTTTAAATTCATTATCGGTTTTGCCCTGCTCTGGCTGGGTGCACTGGCCTATGGTTTGGCGATTTATAGCACCCAGGTGTATCGCGACCAGGCAATCGAGTCCCAGATCATATCGATCCAGTCCTTGCTCGAACATGAAAGCAGGGAAGCCATCCAGCGGCTTTACCATGACCAGGAAGAATTTGCCCTGAAGTTACAAAGTGAAGCGCTATTTTTAAAAGCCCTTGAACAGCGTGATGTTGTCATGATGGAGGTCTCGCTACAGGAAACTCTAAACCGTAGACAGGGATCCGCGGGCCTGTTGAATTTGAAGTCAATTATTGTGCGCGATCTTTCGGGTGATATTTTTGCGCAAAGCTCCGATGATGGTCTTAACGGGTATGCCGGTTGTCCCACGGTGCTAGAAACGGTTGTCGGGTCGTTAATACGCTTGTCAAAACCGAAGTACTCGCTATGCAATTTCGATGACCAACTATATAGCGAGGTTCTGGTGCCGGTCGGTGCCCCGGAGCCGAAGGCTTACCTGCATATTGTGGCCTATGCGATCGATGGCCTGAAAAGTGTAGAAAGGAACACCGGGGTCCCGTTAAGAATAATCCACGGTACTGGAGACAGCCTCTACCAATCGGATAACTGGGTGAATTTCACCACGGGCACGCACTTATATCCGAGTTATAAACTATTTGCCGACGATGCATTTCTCGGCGCTACCATCAGCGCTTCGATTGACCAGAAACCTATTATCGATCGGTTGCGCGAAACGGAAACGAGTTTCTTCATCATAACCACGATCGCAACCGTTTCGGCCTTGGTGCTGGTACTGATTCTGCTGAATCGGGCCTTCATGCCGATGAACAAGTTACGTAACTCGGTGGGTGCATTGTTAACCGGGAAATATGGGTCAATCAGCGAAGAAAAATTGCCCAGCGAGTTAAAAGACCTGGTCGTCGCTTATAACGAAATGGTAGAAGGTCTGGAGATGGAAACCATTTCCAGGCGGCAAATCGAGGAAAAGTTGCGCTCGGAGAAAGATTTCATCTCCACCACGCTCGATTCGATTACCAACCCGGTAATTGTTATCGACTCCAAGGACCGCATAAAACTGGTTAACCCGAGTGCCGAAAAGTTGTTTGGCGACAGGGAGCCCGAACTGATCGATACCTCGATTCATGAAATTCTGATCCTGTATGCAAATCGACAAACCACGCGCATTGTTGACCTGAACCAGTTGCTAAGTCGCAAGCTCTCAATCAGCTCGATGTTTTTTTACGATCCCGATCGCAATCTTGTCGAACTTGAGTTTTCGGCATCTCCGATGATCGACATGGAAGCAGAGGATGTTGGTTTTGTAATTATTCTCAAGGATGTATCAGAGGACCGCAAGTTACGCCGTAAACTGAATTACGAAGGCAGCCACGACCAGCTTACCGGGTTTCTCAATCGCAACGCATTTGAACAAAAATTTGAAGGCCTTGTGACCGAGGATAGCAACACCACGGTTCAGCACGTGTTTGCCTACCTCGATGTCGACCAGTTCAGAATCGTCAATGAAACCTGCGGCAGTGCCGCCGGTGACCTGCTGTTGAAGCAGATCAGCACCATGATCAAGAAGCATGTGCGTAAATCTGACATAGTAGCGCGTTTAAGTGGAGATGAATTCGGCATCATCATGCCCTTTTTCGAAATGGAGCGCGCCTTACAGACCATTCAGAAAGTTATTATCGAGATACAGCATTCGGGATTTATCTGGAATGACCAGGAGTACCAGGTAACGGCGAGTATCGGGGTAATGGCCTTTGGACGGATGAGTGATGAATATGCCGAGTTTTACTCCAAGGTTACGACCGCCTGTTTCCTGGCCAAGCAAAACGGTGGTAACCAATATCATTTCATCGATGAAAACGACGAAAAAGTCATGGCGCAGCAGGTATCCATGGAATGGGTCACCGGCATCATGGAGGGCTTTTCCGAGGATCGCTTTTGTCTCTATGTGCAACCCATCGTTTCAATCGACAAGGACGAGCAACATACCCACTACGAGGTCCTGATCCGTTATCGCGGTTCTGATGGCACCATTATCTCTCCCAATGATTTTCTGCCGCCCGCGGAACGCTATAACCTGATCGAACGCATCGACAGCTGGGTTGTCGGCAGCGTTATCGAATGGCTGGAACTGCACCAGGAAAAAATGCGCGAGGTGATGTTTTCGGTGAACCTATCGGGACGCAGTATCGGGTCCCCTACCTTTCACAATTTTCTGCATGATTCGCTGGCCTCGAGTAACATTAATAAGAGTTCATTGTGTTTCGAAATTACCGAAACCGCGGTTGTCGACAATGTCGAGCGTTCGGTAGAATTTATCAATTCGATCAAGCAACTGGGCGCCAAGTTTTCACTCGATGATTTTGGAACCGGGTTATCCTCGTTCAGCTATCTCAAGCAGTTCCCGGTGGATTACCTGAAAATCGACGGTGAGTTTGTGCGCGATATCCTCGAAGATGACAAGAGTTTCGTGTTCGTGCGCTCGATGACCGAAGTAGGGCACGCGCTGGAAATGGAGGTGATTGCCGAGTTCGTCGAGTCGGATACGATGTTCGATAAGCTGCGCGAGGCCAATGTCGATTACATCCAGGGCTATACCGTCGGAAAACCGGTTGCAATAGAATCCTTGCTGGAAGATCTCGATAAACCCGATACCAAGAAAGTCGGATCGCTTTAACCTACCGTCCTCAATTCACCTGGCGAATTATGCAACGCGCGCAAGCCAGGGTATTTATCCTGTTGTAACGACCCCTCGTGATCCTGATCGGTAAGTAAACTGACCACCAGTTGTAGCCTGTTACCGGTCTGAAAATACCCGTGTCGGTAGTTCAATTCCACCCCTGGCAGATAAAAGCGGACACTCAGAATCGATTTATCAGAGTCAGCTAACGACCCTAAACGGACCCCCAGCGTTCCAGCTTTAACGCGTCCGACTGCATGTGCTTGATAGAAAACATTACGCGATCAATAAAATTGAATAATGAGTGTGGCATGAATAATCAGTCATAAGTCAAACTGCTTATGATTGACCAGACTTTATGCGCATGAAAGGATGATCGATGGTTTTCTCCATCCAATACAATGTTTTCGACACTTAAACCTCTACTAGCCGCGGTGTCGGCATACTCAACTGAAAAAGAAGGCGGTGTAATATCATCTTCGCTGCCATTTACAATGAATAGCAAAGTCGATTGTTTAATGTCATTAACATAATCATGTGGGGAAAGGCTATCTTTCCAATCTTCCCCCCTTTTCCGATACCTTCTCCAATCAGGAATATTTGCCGGGAAGGCTATTGCGACGAAACCGTTAACAAGATCTGGGTGTCTTCCAGCAACAATCCCGGCTGTGACCGCTCCACCACTGTGACCTATTAGAAATACTTTACTGGCTTTGTAGTGGTCTCTTAAGGAGCGAACTGAATTTGAGACAGCATCAATCCGTTCTGCTGTGTAGTGATCATAGTTTCCGTGATTACCAATTGAACGCCTGTTGTTCACCACGCAACCCGGTCTGGCCATTACAAACGACAAGATATTTTTTCTAACAACCGTCTTAGCCATGGTTGTCATGTAGTCAGCAACGCAGGCATCACTATGGAGGAAAACTAGCACCACGGGTGAATCCAAACTGGATACATCGCCGAAAGTTTGTATCTGAAGTCCCTCGACAACTGTAGTGAAATCGTTCTTAAGTATTTGCTGACGGTAACTACAACTTGCTAAAACAATCGATACGAGTAACCAAAAGATGCGCGGCTTGTTATTCGGCATGTTTTCTAACAGCAGGATTAAAAGGTAATTGACCTGATAATATATTATCTGATGCCAGGCGTCCGCTTATGGCCGTAGGCCGTCTCTGAGATGGATTGCGCCAGCGTCAGCTTTGGAGAAAACGGACCCTCACATCTCATTTCTCAACATCCAAGACCGACTCCCTTCTGACACTTAAAAACAACTTTTCGATGATTGCTCAGCTCTCAAGGTCAAGCCTCTTCTAGAAAATGCCTGGATTGTTAATTGTCAAAAAGTATCAGCATACTGTCCTTTTGGTTGAGGGATATAGTGCTTACTGAAAATTAGTTGCAAATAAAGACTGAGCAGTTAGGGTTGGAAAAAATCGATCTAGGGCTGAAAAGATGAAACCAAAACTGAGTATCAATATTTTTCTGTTTCTTTGCATCTCCTCACTTGTAGCTTGTGGCGGTAGCGGTAGCGGTGGCGGTGACGATGACTTCGAGTGTTTTAATTTCGGCTATAACCCTGCTTGTGTTGACTCCTCGGCTTTTCCAACAAATTACTCTTTCCCACCGCCTGACACCAACACCAACACCAACACCAACACCAACACCAACACCAACACCAACAAGATTTTGTCAGGAAGGTTTGTCGATTCAGCGGTTGAAGGTTTGCGTTTTGAAACACCTACTCAATCCGGCTTTA
>JAOTXY010000053.1 GCA_029862125.1 Gammaproteobacteria bacterium
AACTTGCCCGGGGAGTTTCCAGGTTTGGGGTAACCCTGCATCTGCTCAACCAACATTTCGATCAGGGCGATATTATCGCCCAGGCAGAGTTGAACGAAATCGATGAGAAGGCAGATCGCGCCTACCTGGAATGTCGCAGCGCAATTCAGGGTGTCGAATTATTTATCGAGGCGGTGAAAAGCCATGACCACGGGTGGAAGCCACTTCGGCAAACTGCGTAGCTTTAAAACATGAGCGAGAAAGAGTTGCTGACGGATCCGCAAGACAAGCTGGCCCTAGGGGCGAGCCGAAGCATCATTGATATCAATGGTAATGTTAGTCGTTTCGTTGAGCGTGTTGGCAGTGAGTTGTGACAGTACAGAACTGGTATCGGGAACATCACCGCCTGTATTCTGAATATTACGACCGGGATGCTCGGTAATCTTGGCTCGTACAATCTGGGTTATCAGTTGCAGTGCCGCGTTGCCTTTTTTAATACGGTAGTTCAGCAGCACGATATCTCCATGGTCAAATCCAATTTGAAACGAATGGTTGCTGTCGCTAACACCGGTAATCAGACCGCTGAAGGCATTGAGATGATGATTTCTCAGCAGCTCAACGAAATCATCGTAGAGTATCCAGTTGCTCACTGCAGGCCCTGGTGTTTATGACGACAGACAGGCAGGATTATTGCCGCAATCATGTCCTGCCTGGCCGACCCGAATCCGTGCGCGGTAGCGGTCAGGCCAGCAGCCGAAAATTCTAAAATAGCGGGTTGCTTTTTAAAATGCATGATACTTTTGAGACTGACATTTCATATACTTTCGTCTGCCATCATCTATCAACAGCTGATGGCATTACTAATGGGCTTACGCTTCTAAGCACTTTCTCTTTAGAATCAAGGCCATATGGCTATTATTTAAAGCTGAATTGAATCAGAAGCGAGTAAACACTATGAGATGAGTATGGACCATAAATTACTTTTTTCTTTGGAATCGAAGCGATGACAAAGCTTTCTCTTGGAGCGCAAATCGCGATTGATCATGAGCACATTTGGCATCCTTATAGCCCAATGCATGGCAAGTCCCCGGTGTTTCATGTTGATTCGGCCGAGGGTGTATACCTTCATCTTACAAATGGCAAAAAGTTAATTGATGGAATGTCTTCCTGGTGGTGTGCCATTCATGGCTACAATCATCCGCGTTTGAACCAGGCGCTGGAACAGCAACTGCAGCAGGTCGCACATGTGATGTTTGGTGGATTGACCCACGAGCCTGCGATTCGGCTGGTTGAAAAACTGGTAACACTGACGCCACAGGCATTGCAGTCGGTCTTCATCTCTGACTCGGGATCTGTCGCGGTAGAAGTTGCGCTCAAGCTCGCTATTCAATACTGGAATGCAAAAGGTGAACCCGGCAAACAGCGCTTTGCAACATTGCGCAACGGTTATCACGGAGATACCCTGGGCGCAATGTCGGTTTGCGATCCCGTAACCGGCATGCACAGCCTGTTCAACGAGGTCCTGACCGAGCAGTTTTATGTCGAACGGCCGAAATCCAAGTATGGTGAGACCTGCGATGATAGCGACACAGGTGCACTCGAAAATTTACTGCAGCAACACCATGAGCAGATCGCCGCGTTAATTCTTGAGCCGATCGTACAGGGGGCAGGGGGCATGTATTTTTATGCGGCCGATTACCTGCTGCGTGCGCGCGAGTTATGCGATCAATACCGGGTATTGCTGATCACGGACGAAATCGCGACCGGATTTGGGCGCACCGGTAAACTATTTGCCTGTGAACACGCCGCGATATCACCCGATATTATGTGTGTTGGTAAGGCACTCACCGGCGGCTACCTGAGCCTGGCGGCTACCTTAACCACGACCGAAATCAGTAGCACGATCGATCACGGCAATCCGGGGGTATTTATGCACGGGCCGACCTACATGGCCAATCCGCTGGCCTGTGCGGTCGCCAACGCGAGTATTGAACTGCTGCTGGAGTCCGGGTGGCAAGCGCGGATACAACAAATAGAGCACAAACTGGCAGAGCTGCTTTCACCTTGCGAGGCGCTACCGCAGGTCGCCGAGGTGCGGTGCCTGGGCGCAATTGGTGTTGTCGAAATGAAGTCGCCAGTCGATATGGCATCGATTGTTCCCCGCTTCGTCGATGCCGGAATCTGGGTTCGCCCGTTTGGTAAACTGGTTTACCTGATGCCGCCTTACGTAATTTCGGATACCGAACTGGAACAACTCTGCGAAACACTGGTCAGGGTTATTACGCACCACGCCGATTAAGATTTTAGAGATGCAGCCGATATAGAGCGCGGAGGCTGCAATGAAAAATTACCTGATCCCGGTTTTACTGTTATCAAGCTTACTGTCACTCGGTTGTGCCCAGCCACCGTTGGTAATCGGCCAACCAGCTGCGAGTGTCAGCAAGGAAGAGGTCGTAATTTATTATATCGATCGTCCGCGTTGCAACTTTGAAACGCTGGCGCATATCCGTGTAACCGGCGGCTACTTTACGCTCGAATCGATGCTTGGAAAAATGCAAAAACAGGCCGCCAAGGTTGGCGCAGACGGATTATACGTGCTGCATACCCAGCAGCTGGATGTAAAGGAATACCTGGGAACAGCAAAGGCCATCCGTTGCCTGTCCACTTAAACGGTTCAGGTATCTAGCTTTCCTCTTCCTCTTCGTCCTGTTGCTCCTCTTCAGGAACGTCCTGCAGGATTTTGTCCTTTTCGTCAGGGGTTAATACCACTGTGTCTTCACCACCCATCATGACCTCCTCGGTAGAGTGTAAATATGGTGTCGTTAATCGTTCAATATCCACCGATTATAGACCAGTTAAAATGCTTTTGTGTTGCTGCATTTGTAGTTTCTAAACAGGAATATCTTTTGCTTACGGCGCATAAATTTATGGGCCCAGTGTTACAATCAGGTGACTTTTCAACATTGCGTGACATTCTATGGCTAAAAAGAAAATCAAGGTCACCGATAGTATGGGAACCGTGGAGATTCCCGCCGATGCGCTCTACCAGGCCCAGACCCAGCGTGCCCTCGACAATTTCAAGATTAGCTCGTTACGACTGCCACGGGCGATGATACGCGCACTTGCGCTGGTTAAAAAAGCCTGTGTCGAAACCAACCTCGATCTTGACAGGATAGATCAGGCCCGGGGCCAGGCAATTGCCCAGGCAGCAGAACTGATCATCGCGGGTAAGCACGAGGATCAGTTTGGCATCGATGTTTTCCAGACCGGGTCGGGCACCAGTAGTAATATGAACGTAAACGAAGTAATCGCTTCGCTTGCCTCGACCGGGACACTGCAGGTACATCCCAACGACCATGTCAATATGGGGCAGAGCTCTAATGACGTGTTTCCCTCGGCTATCCATATTGCCGCTGCCGAAATGATCCATGAACAATTGCTGCCGGCCTCGCAGATGCTGGAAAACGCATTGGATAAACGTATCGAGCAACACCGCGAGACGATCAAGACCGGACGCACTCACCTGATGGACGCAATGCCGATATCCCTCGGCCAGGAAATTTCCGGCTGGGCGTCGCAATTAAAAAATGATCGCTACCGCGTTCAAACAGCCTTAAGCAGACTGCAGCAACTCGCCATTGGCGGAACCGCGGTCGGTACCGGTATAAACACGCCCCCCGATTTTGGCCAGCGGGTTTGCGAAAAACTCCATCTCACGACAGGCATTCGGTTTAAACAAATGGAAAATCTGTTCGAGGGTCTGAGTACTCAAAACACGGCACTTGAGGTCAGCGGTCAGCTGCGGGTGATGGCGACTTCGCTGACCAAGATTTGCAACGACCTGCGCTGGATGAACTCCGGACCACTCACCGGCCTGGGCGAGATTCAGTTGGAAGCGCTGCAACCGGGTAGCTCGATTATGCCAGCCAAGGTCAACCCGGTAATTCCCGAAGCCGTGCTGATGGCCTCAGCACAGGTCATCGGCAACGACAGCACTATCGCACTGGCCGCGCAGTCGGGAAACTTCCAGTTAAACGTCATGCTGCCGGTAATTGCCTATAATTTACTGCAAAGCATTGAGATTCTAAGCAATGCGATTCGTCACCTGGCCAGCGTTATCGAATCCATGTCGGTAAATAGTAAAAACATGGCTGAAAACCTGGCTTTCAACCCGATTTTGGTAACCGCTTTGAATCCCATCATCGGCTATCAGAAGGCGGCCGAAGTTGCTAAAGCCGCGTTAGACCAAAATCGACCTATACTTGAAGTAGCTTTGGAAATGACCGATATCGATGAAGCCAGGCTCAAGCATCTGCTCGATCCAGGCAAGCTCGTTGAAAATCAACAGGAAGAACCTGATTGAAACGCTTGCTTAATTGATATTTTACTTTTAAAATTTCATCTAAATTAATGAAATATAAGGATTTATCATGCCCATGGCATTGTTAAATTTAAAATTCGGTGCCAGGGTCAGAAATGTCGGAATTTTGCTATCTCTGATCGTTTGTGCATTTAGCTCACCGCTTCAAGCGAAGCAGAGTATCGAGCAGCAACGCCAGTTGTTTCGCGATGCATCGTCTGCGCTCGAGCGCAACCAGATCACAATGTTTAATCGCCTGCTCGAGCAACTTGGTGATTATCCTGCCGCACCTTATCTCAAGTACGATGCCTTCAAACGCAGTGCCAGCCGAATTAAGGTATCGCATGCCGATACATTTCTTAACCACTATGCCGAATTTCCGTTCGCCTACCATGCACGCGCGACATGGCTTAAGGTACTTGCAAAGCGCCAGGACTGGGAAAACTACCTGCAATTTTTTGACGATCGGGAGAATACGCGTCTGAGATGTCTCGCTTTTCAGGCAAGATTGAATCTTAACCAACTCGAAGGATTAAACGACGAAATTGCCAAGGTCTGGTTACGGGGTTATTCGCAACCCTCGCAATGTGACCCGGCATTCGCGTATTTCCTCGACAATTACGAGCAGGCACAGGAGGCGGTCTGGTTGCGTATCGAAAAGGCGTTCAAGGCTCGTCGCCCCAAGTTGGCGCGCTACCTGAGCAAACAACTAAATCCGCAAGACCAGGCCACGGTCAAAACCTGGTACCAGGCACATCTACGCCCCGAGCGAGAGCTTAAAAAACTCGGCGAAGCCGAAGACACGCTCCATAACCGCGCTATTATTGTCCATGCTATAGATCGCCTCGCCCGCAAAAACAGCCTGAAGGCACTCGAGTTCTGGAATTTGTACCGTGACCATTTTGCTTTTACCGGGGAGCAAAAAAACCAGGTCCAGTTGCGTATCGCTTTATCAGCCGCTTACCAGCATGAACCGGAAGCTCGAACATTACTTTCCAATCTCGAGCCAGCAACCATGAATGACCAGGCCTATCTTTGGCTGGCACGTATCCAGTTGCGCAGTAATGACTGGAACGGATTACTGGATACGATCAATCGTATGCCATCGCATTTACAACAGGAAAACGAATGGCAATACTGGTTGTCCCGCTCCATGGAAGCCGACGGTCAACTGGTCGAATCGCTCTCGCTGCTTGAACAATTATCGGAAAAGAGCAGTTACTATGGCTTCCTGGCGTCCGATAAACTCAAGCGCGAATACCAGATCAACCAGGAAGATGCCTCCACTACTCAAATCAATGAAGAAACGATGCTGGCGGACAATCCTCACATGTTACGGGCGCGAGAACTTTTTTATCTCGATCGCCTGGTTGATGCAAAGCGTGAATGGTTCCAGGCCTTGCGCTACCTCGACCAGAACCAGATAAAACAGGCGGCCACACTCGCCTCAAAATGGCAATGGCACGATAGTGCAATCCGTACCGTCGCCAAAACCCCACACCGCAACGACTTCAGCCTGCGTTTCCCGATGCCGTACAAACAGCAGGTGTTTGCACATGCCCAGTCTCGTGATCTCGATCCCTCGCTGATTTATGGCGTGATGCGCCGAGAGAGCCTGTTTGATCCGCTTGCCCGGTCAAGAGTCGGCGCACTGGGATTGATGCAGCTAATGCCGGGTACCGCGCGTCGGGTAGCCAGTTCACTGGGAATGAAGCGCCCGCGCAAGTCGGACATCCTGCATGTCGAGAACAATATCCGCCTGGGCACTCACTACCTTAGAACAGTTATGAACCGCTTCGACAATAATGTCGCGCTGGCAGCGGCAGCTTACAACGCCGGACCCAGGAATGTGAAACGCTGGCTGCCAAAGAACTCCGTTATGTCTGCCGATCTGTGGGTGGAAACCGTTCCCTTCAAGGAAACCCGTAATTATATCCAGGCGGTACTGGCCTATTCGACGGTATTCGATAAATCGCTGGGCAAAAATACCTTGATGTCCAGCCGCATGGGTGATATCAAAACCGAGTACTAGAGAAGATACTCGTTTCGATGAAGATTTACGGTGATGTCTATTCCGGAAACTGTTACAAGCTGAAACTTATCTGCGCGTTGCTCGCAATCGAGCACGAGTGGATTCCTGTCGATATCCTGAAGGGCGATACCCGCAGCGAAAAATTCCTGGCACTGAATCCCAACGGTCAAATCCCGGTTTGTGTAACCGCCGGGGAAGACGTTCTCACTGAATCCAACGCGATACTTTACTACCTGGCACAGGGCAGCCAATACTGGCCACAGGATCGACTGGCGCAAACCCGAATTCTTGAATGGCAGTTTTTCGAGCAATATAGCCATGAACCCTCGATAGCGGTGGCTCGCTTCATCAAGCTTTACCAGGGCATGCCGGAAAATCGAAAAGATGAATACCAGGCCAAACTGAAAGCAGGTTATCGCGCCCTGGGTCTCATGGAGCAGCATCTCGAGAATAACATCTTCCTGGTGGGTGATAGTTGCAGCATCGCCGATATCTCGCTGTTTGCTTATACCCATGTCGCCCCGGAAGGTGGATTTGAACTTTCTAAATTTCCCGCCATCGAGAACTGGGTTGCGCGAATCCAGGCACTGGATGGCTTCATTTCGATGGCCGGCTGACTTAAGTCAATTGTATTAAAAAATCACTGTGTTTATACTTCTACCGCAATGTTAATAACCTGTTTTTTGTCCACTCAAACCGGAAGAATTCGATACCGTGACCAATTTTAACCAACAACTCGACAAGATCCGAAACGAACCCGGATTCATCGCCGCACTGGATCAAAGCGGTGGTAGTACTCCGAAGGCCCTGGCGAATTACGGTGTCGGTGCCGACGCCTACAACAATGACGATGAAATGTTCGCTGTTGTTCACAAAATGCGTACCAGGATCATGACCAGTCCCGCATTTAGCGGAAATCGCATCATGGGCGCCATCCTGTTTGAAAATACCATGGACCGCGAAGTTGAAGGACAGCCGACCGCTGACTACCTGTGGGATGTGAAACGTGTGGTTCCGTTTCTGAAGGTTGACAAGGGGCTCGCCGATGAGCAGGACGGTGCCCAAATCATGAAACCGATGCCCGGACTGGCCGAATTACTGCAAAAAGCTGCTCAAAAGAACATATTCGGTACCAAGATGCGTTCAGTTATCAAAACCGATAACCCGGTCGGCGTTAACGCGGTAGTCGATCAGCAATTCGAAATCGGGCGACAAATACTCGAGGCCGGACTGGTACCAATCATCGAACCCGAAGTCGATATCAACAGTCCGCAAAAAGCGGCAGCCGAGGAATTGTTGAAAACAGCGCTGTTAAAGCACCTGGACCAGCTCGAGGAGGGCCAACAGGTGATGCTCAAGCTGACCCTGCCTGAACAGGACAATTTTTACGCTACCTGTATAGATCATCCTAACGTCCTCCAGGTAGTCGCGCTATCCGGCGGCTATTCCCGCGAAGAAGCCAACCATCGACTTGCCCAGCAAAACGGAATGGTTGCAAGCTTCTCACGCGCGCTAAGCGAAGGTTTGAGTGCGCAGCAAAGTGAAGATGAATTTAATAATGTCCTGGATGCTTCGATCGAAAGTATATTCCGGGCATCCAGTACCTGATCCTAGACAAGAGAAGATAACCAGAGATGAAAACAAAGCTAACCATCATTGCCGCGACAATCCTGCTCAGTGCCTGCGCCACGTTGAAACTATCCGAGGGAGGTGAAAAGGTACGTGTACTCGACCCGAACGAAGTTGAATCCTGTCGTGAACTTGGCAGAACGAATAACTCGGTAACGGCGAAAGTAATCGTTGAAAGGAAGGAAGAAGCGGTTGCCAAGGAACTTCGTATAATGGCGCGCAATAGCGCAGCGCGCATGGGTGGTGACACGATTGTTCCGTTAACCCTCATCGAGGCGGGGCAGCAAACCTTCGTCGTTTACAAGTGTGTCAATCCTGACGGTTAGTTAGGCTCGCAGAATTCAGTTTCCGTAGTTGTTATTACCCGGTCAAACCGGGAAATAACAGTATCCGGTCTTATTGATTTTGCACCATGACTCGAGTCGCAAGCGCATGGGAGATTTCCGCATGCGTCTTGGTAATTTCGTCACCCGGGGAAAAGTGGATTAATTCATCACACATGGCTTCAAAACGCTGCTGGCTCGGCCCCTTTACGGCCTGGTCAGAGGTTATGCCATAAATATACTTGCCATGCGCCCGGGCATAACCACATTCGAAGCCGGTCCAGGCTTCGGCTTCCACACCTTCCAGGATTACAATGACGATATCGGCCTTATCGAGCTCATCCTCGTAACAGGCCTGCAACTCCCGCTGGGTGAGATTCTCGATATCAAATTCCAGGTCATGTTGTGGAATCAATATCTCCATGTAGGGATTATCTTCGGTAATCATATCGCGTAACGCGAGATTCCAGACCCTCGCCGCCTGCGAACTGTTATAGGCTGCGAGATAAGCTCTCACGCCATGGTGAATCCCCATGTTGACGTTATGCGTGATCGAATCAGGCTCCAGGTTGGTTTCTTTTTCTGCCGCAATCTGCAGTGCATCCTTGAGTGCGATTTCGCCTGTTATCAGTGCATGGCTGATGATCGCACCATTGATGTTTGGCAAGTATCGTTGCTTTGCGATATCGTCTAGCGTTCTCACGGTTCCGCTGGTGTAAATCGGGATCGAGACGTCATGACTGAGTTGCTCCGTCAACGCCAGGACTTCGTCAGTTTCAGAGTCCAGGCGCTCGGTGCCCTTGTGTACGATCCCTGCAATCCCGGTCATCTGCAGGTCCCGCACCAAATCCTGCGGCATGAAAGCAGTTTGCGTTTTCCAGCCATCGATCATGACATAGCCGCCGCGGGTGGCGAGATGAACGATTATTCCACCCGGGTGCCGACTCGCAGCCTCGACCACCAGTGGCGAGTCGGTGATCGCGATAGTACCGAGTACAACGCGTGCCGCACCCGCTTCGAACCAGTCGTTGATCTGGGTCAGGGTTCTGATACCACCTGCCACCTGGATCGGAACATCGGTTTCGTTCAGTAGTTCCTTGATCAGTTCGGCGTTATTCGCAGGTTTCGATCTCGCTGCGTCAATATCGACTATTTGCAACATTTGCGCACCATCGGCGACGAAATTCTGCACCGCTTGCCGGGGCGATATATCGTGGATAATATCGTCACCTTCGATTGCGGCGCGCGTAATTACCTTTCCGTCCTGAATTTGAATCTCTGGTATTATCATCATCGCAATTTACTCCCCGGATACGTTACGGCGCATTATACCAAATAGTATTGTGGCTGGGATTAACATTTCGTCAGATTAATTTACTCGTACCGGGAATATTTTAATAAAAGCCAGTAAGATTATGGGTTCCTGCGCACCCGGTGTTGATAGACGTAGGCTTCAAAAACTCTAGTCAGAAGTACGATTTGGCTGTCGGGAAGGAATGAAGAATGAGAATCTTTCTGTCTGTATTAATGTTAAGCGCCAGCCTGTACTTCGAGGTCGCAGATGCGCTCACACCAGAAGAAGTGCAAATCTACGAACAGCAATATTATCAACTGCAATACTACAAACTCAAATATCCAGGGGAGATATTCAATTACTGTGTTGACAAGTATGGGACCATTGACAGGTATGAGGCCGCGAGCCCCGCGTTAGGAGGCTGCATGATTCGACAAAAAAAGTCGAGAGACAGCATTCTTGATGATGCAAGCCATCAGTTAGGCAGCTCATCTCTAGCACAGAAAATATATGGTGAGTGTGTTAGCTACTACCCAAAGAATAGCGTTATCAGAATTGGAGAGTGTGTTGAGACACGATTAGTGTTGAGGAGCAAGCTACAGAAGGGCACTATTGAAAAGGAAATTTATCGGAAGTGTGACTTAAAATGGCGTAAACACGGTTCCGGGGCAGTTGATAACTGTGCACGGTCACAGGCGAATTACTATCGGGAAAACGGCCAGTTAAATGACTGATAACAACAAAATGAAACAATATAAAATCAGGGTAGTCATGAAAGATTTAGATCGCATCAAGGTACTGTTTGTTTGCATGGGCAACATCTGTCGTTCACCCACCGCGCATGGCGTATTTCAGTCAAAGGTCGATGAGCTTGACCTGGGGTCGAATATACTCGTCGATTCAGCAGGCACCCACAGCTACCACATCGGCAGTCCCCCCGACATGCGTTCACAGGCTACCGCACAGACCCGGGGCGTCGACCTTGGGAAACTAAGGGCACGCCGATTTACAACAGAGGATTTCTTCGAATTTGATTACCTGGTTGGTATGGACCACTCCAATGTGGCCGATATGCTCGCGATCAAACCCGACGAAGCGAATGCCCGGGTTAATTTAATGCTCGACTATTCAAATAAGTTTGAGCAGCAGGAAATCCCTGATCCCTATTTCGGTAACGATGGCTTTGACCTGGTATTTGACATGATCGATGACGCTGCCACCGGGTTACTGCGTGAAATTCGTTCCCAGCATAAAATCTAGCCTTGTTCTAAAAAGTGCCTGGCAGCACTAATATATTTTTTACGCGACCAGAACAGGGTCCATTTATTACCACCCAGTTGTTGCCACAAAACGGCGGCGCGTATTCCTGCCAACAATAAAACTCTAATCCTGGCCGCATTATCGCTATTGCGCAGATAATTTTGTTCGCCACGCACGATGATACGTGGGCTCATTGAACTGATGCACTCCTGGTACAGACCGTCTATCTTGTTGATAACGCTGCCGCGGCTCAAATTAAAATCACTGGCATTGCTTTCAATATTGCGCAAACCCTGAAGCAGCTGGTTCGACAAATTTTGATCTCGCAGCACCTGGACCGCAATTTTCAGTATCGATAACAGGTAATAAGCAATGTTTTTGCCGGGGGAGCGGTTTTCGCCACCGAGATAGTCGCCAAGCGCCTCAAAACCACGAGCGAGATGAGTTATATCGCCCAAAGCCTGTTCCGTTGTTTCGGCATCAATGGTAAACAGGCTATCAAAACAGCAGTCGAACGCCTCCGAGTCACAACTTCCATGAAGTGCGATCTCGTCTACGATGACGGCTGCCTGGAACATGCCTGCCAACGCCAGGGTCTGATTTTCAAGCCGGGTCACGAGTTGTAGGCACGCTCGATGGTGCCACCACCCAGGCATTGCTGCCCGTTATACAAAACCAGTGCCTGTCCCGGTGTAATAGCGCGTTGTGGTTTAGAAAATTCAATAATTGCAGTATCGCCGTCAGACTCCGTCATCCTGCAGGGGGTATCCTGCTGTCGATAGCGAATCCTGGCACTGCATTCCCCGGGCGATTGATTTGAGGCACCTGAAATCCAGTGTAAATCGGTAATGCGGCATTTCGAGTGAAACAAGGCCGGATTATCAACTCCCTGGGCAACAACCAGTCGATTTTTATCCAGCGTTTTATCGACCACGTACCAGGGGTCGTCACGGCCCGGTTCGATTCCACCAATACCGAGTCCCTGGCGCTGCCCGATGGTGTAATACATCAGGCCGTTGTGCTCACCGATCCGGGTGCCGGCGGTGGTGACAATATCACCCGGTTGGGCTGGAATGAATCGCTGCAGGAAATCCCGGAACTTACGCTCACCGATGAAACAGATCCCGGTACTGTCTTTTTTTGCGTGCACGATAAAACGTTGCTGTTTGGCGATTGCTCGAACCTCCGACTTGTCCAGCTCTCCAATCGGAAATAGTGCGTGTGCAAGCTGGTGTTGGTTTAACGCGTAAAGAAAATAGGACTGATCCTTGTTTTCATCAACACCGCGCAGCAATTCGAAACTACCAGCGCGTTGCCGCGTGCGCACATAGTGGCCGGTTGCGATACGTTGCGCACCAAGCACCCGGGCGTGATCCAGAAACGCCTTGAACTTGATTTCCCGGTTGCACATGATGTCAGGATTCGGGGTACGCCCGATTTGGTATTCGTTCAGAAAATGCTCGAATACGTTGTCCCAGTACTCGCCAGAGAAATTAACCGTGTGCAATTTTATGTCGAGACGATCGCAAACCTGTTGTGCATCAGCCAGATCCACGCTTGCCGAACAGTATTCCTCGGTGTCGTCTTCCTCCCAGTTTTTCATGAACAGGCCTTCAACCTGGTATCCCTGCTGTAACAGCAGGTAGGCAGAAACCGATGAATCAACACCGCCAGACATGCCAACAATGATTTTTTCTGGTGAGGCCGAGCTCATGTCTGATTCAGTTGGCGGCAAGTTCCGGATTGAAATAGCGAATTTCCTGGGTTGACTTGCAACCGAAGTCATCGCACTGAAGGAAGTAGGGCGCGGCGACCGCGGAAGTCGTCACCATTAGTAATGATAAAATTCGTACAACTAACATGGTTAGGCAAATACCTTACTAATTATCTCCAGTGGGTAACCAGGTCCATCACGAAAATCCTCGATACACTGCAGCACCATCGGACTTCTATGTTGAGCTCGACAGGCCACGATTTCGTCGTAACTGAGCCACACAGCGGCAATAATACCCTGATCCAGTTCACCTTCAACCCGCTCGCCAATCTCACCACGAAACAGGAAACGAAGATAGGTTTTATCCTTCGCAGGATCCGGACGAAACCGGTAAATCCCCTGTAAGGACTGCGGCGTAAACCGATAACGGGTTTCTTCCAGAGTTTCCCGAATTACGGCCTCGACCAGGGTTTCACCGGGATCCAGGTGTCCGGCAGGTTGATTATAGACAATCCGACCACTGGCGTTCTCCCTGACCAACAGGTACTTGCCATCGCGTTCACAAATCGAGGCAACGGTGGTGTTAGGTTTCCAGACATTATTTGTCAATTTTTTTATTTCTCCACCAGTGCGCAAGACCCTGGGCATTGAGCCTGATATCGGTTTTGAGGATGCGTGCTATCTCGCCGTTGGCATCACCACCATCCAACTCGTTTAGGATCATTTCGCCAAGCGCGGTTTGAAAAGCCTTATCAGCACTGATGAGTGCTGGATTCTCCCGTTCACAAAGCTCGACATAAGCGTCGATCCAGCGATGAAAACTGGTTACCTGTGCCGCCGGATTTGTAAATTCCCCGTAATGGGTCAGGTACAGTTTTGCCGGGTTGAAGCTCATAATACGTGTCACGGATTCATGCAGCGGCTGTGGATCAAACTGGGTCGGCGGAGTGGTCGGAACCAATCCCCGACGGAGTTGTTTCATCGCGGCATAGCTGACCCCGAAAGTATCCCCGCTAAAGACTCCTTCGCTGACCTGGTCGTAAATACAAAAGTGATGACGCGCATGGCCCGGCGTATCGATAAATAGCAGCTCCCGCTTGCTTAACTCGAAACAGGCCAGGTCCTCTGCAATGATAATGCGGTCTTCGGAGATCGGTTCGATAGTGCCATAGAGTTGTTTGAATTTTTCTTCGCCGTAGACACCTATCGTGCCCAAGATCAGTTTTTGTGGATCGATCATATGCACCGCACCACGCGGATGGATGACCAGGCTGGCGTCGCTGAAATGCCTCATCATTTCACTGGCACCACCGGCATGATCCAGGTGTACGTGCGTCGGAATGACATATTTGACCTGGGAATTGGCGATGTTCAATGCTTCCAGGGTAGCCAACACGTTGTTAACCGAGTGATAGGTGCCAGTTTCAATAATGGCAATTTCGTCACCTTCCCTGAGCAGGTAGATTGACGCTACCTGGGGGTAAACATACAGCGCATCAACGCAATAGATGCCATGCTCCAGAGCAACATATTCAGCCATAAATCAGTCAGACTTGCAGTGCTCTGCCATGAACAACCAGGTTTCAATGACGGAATCGGGATTGAGCGATATGCTGGTGATGCCCTGTTCCAGCAACCATTCCGCGAGTTCAGGGTGATCCGAAGGGCCCTGGCCACAGATTCCGACATACTTACCCGCGGCCTTGCAGGCTTCGATTGCCTGTTGTAACAATTTCATCACCGCGGGATCACGTTCGTCAAAACCAGCCGCTACCAGGCCGGAGTCACGGTCGAGTCCGAGTGTCAGTTGCGTCAAATCATTCGAGCCGATTGAAAAACCGTCAAAATATTCCAGGAACTCCTCGGCAAGAATGACGTTGGAGGGAATCTCGCACATCATAATGACTCTGAAGTCATCGACCCCGCGCTCAAGACCATTTTCACGCAGCAACTCTTGCACAGCTTCGGCTTCCTTAAGTGTGCGTACAAACGGAATCATGATTTCCAGGTTCTTCAGGTTCATATCGTTGCGCACACGTTTTACCGCCTCGCACTCGAGTTCGAAACTGGGTTTGAAATTATCGCTGATATAGCGCGAAGCTCCGCGAAAACCCAGCATCGGGTTTTCTTCGTGGGGTTCGAAAACATCTCCGCCCAACAGATGCGCGTATTCATTCGATTTGAAGTCGGACATGCGCACGATGACCCGTTCCGGTGCAAACGCCGCCGCCAGGGTCGCGATTCCCTCGCTCAATTTATCGACATAGTATTCTACCGGGCCGTCATAGCCGTTAATACGTTGCTGAATAGCCTGCTGCAACTCGCTGTCCATGCGATCAAATTCGAGTAATGCACGGGGATGGATACCGATACTGTTACTGATTATGAATTCGAGTCGAGCCAGCCCGATCCCCGAATGCGGTAACCTGGAAAAACTGAAGGCGCGTTCCGGATTGCCGACATTCATCGACACCTTGACCGGGATTTTCGGCATCTTCGATAGCTCGTGCTGTTGATAGTCAAATTCCAGTAATCCGGAGTAGGCATAACCGGTATCACCCTCGGCGCAGGTTACCGTGACATCGCTCTGGTGCGGAATATCCTCGGTACAACTGCCGGTACCCACCAGTGCGGGAATACCCAGTTCGCGCGCAATAATGGCGGCATGGCAGGTACGCCCACCTCGATTGGTAACGATCGCGGCGGCCTTTTTCATGATCGGTTCCCAGTCGGGATCGGTCATATCGGTCACCAGGACATCTCCGCTCTCGATCTGGTCCATCTGCGACAGGTCGTTTATCACCTTCGCCTGACCCTGGCCGATGCGATTACCGACCGCGCGCCCACTCACCAGCACATCCGACTGTTGCTTGAGCTGGTAGCGTTCGATGACCTGGCCAGACCGGGATTGCACCGTTTCGGGGCGGGCCTGGACAATATAGAGTTTGCCGTTGTCGCCGTCTTTGGCCCATTCGATATCCATCGGCCGTCCATAGTGTTTCTCGATGGTAACAGCCATTTTTGCAAGCGCAGTAATCTCCGCGTCATTGATCGAAAACCGTGCGCGCTGCACCTCGTCTACATCGACGGTCTGGATGGTTGCTTCGGGGGACTCGTCACTGGCATAGATCATCTTGATCATCTTACTGCCACGTGTTTTTTGCAGAATACTGCGCTCGGCATTATCGAGCGTCTTCTTGTAAACATAGAATTCGTCCGGGTTGACGGCCCCTTGCACCACGGTCTCTCCGAGGCCATAACTGCTGGTAATAAACACCACGTCCTCGAAACCGGATTCCGTGTCGATACTGAACATGACCCCGCTGGCGGCGAGATCGCTACGCACCATGCGTTGTATTCCGGCCGAGAGCGACACATCGGCATGCTCGAATCCCTGGTGAGAGCGGTAGGAAATTGCACGGTCATTAAACAGGGAGGCAAACACGAGCTTGATTGCATGCAGTACATTATCGATTCCGCTGATATTCAAATAGGTTTCCTGCTGTCCTGCGAAAGAGGCATCCGGCAGGTCTTCCGCGGTTGCAGATGAGCGCACCGCAACGGTTGCATCCGTACCGTTGTTGGCCATTTCCCGGTAGGCCAGGGTAATATCCTGCTGTAATTGAGCGGGCAGGTCGGAGTCAATAATCCAGCCCCTTATCTCCTTGCCAGCCGCCGCAAGTTGCTTGACATCATCGTGATCAAGCTGGTCGAGCTTTGCATGAATCCGGTCACGAATACCGGCCTGGCCCAGAAAGTCATTGAACGCTTCGGCGGTTGTTGCAAAGCCTCCCGGGACATCGACCCCGAGACTGCCCAGGTTGCTTATCATTTCACCCAGTGAAGCGTTTTTCCCCCCGACACGAGGGACATCATTCATGCCCAACTGATCCAGCGGCACAATATTTTCAGACATAAGGATAATCTCGGTATGACAATCGTAGTTACGTGTTAGGCGCGAAGTATACTAGTATATCGAGTTGAAACCGAAGCCAAATGAGGGATCTACCGGTAAAATGCCATCACCGATACGCCAGGTATTTTTTCTTTCCAACGGCACCGCAATAACGGCCGAAACACTCGGCTTAAGCCTGCTTGCGCAATTTCCCGATCACAAGTTTCAAACTCGAACCATCCCGTTTATCGATACCCTCGAAAAAGTTCATGCTGTCGCGGAGGAAATCAATCACAGTATTAACGGAGCGAACCAGCTGCCAATCGTAATATGCACCATGGGTGACGATGACCTGATGAAAATAGTCAATCAGACCAAGGCCCTGGTGATAGATCCCTTCGGTGACATATTGCCGCGCCTGGAAAAAGTACTCGCGGCGCAGCATCATCAGCCGGGGCAATCGCATCGGACCGTCAATCTATCGCTTTACGAGTCGCGTATTGACGCCATCGACTACGCCATGCAGCACGACGATGGTGGTAAAACCCAGAATTATGACGAAGCCGATATTATCCTGATCGGCGTTTCCCGTTCGGGAAAGACCCCGAGCTGTCTTTACCTGGCACTGCAATTCGGGATCAAGGCAGCGAACTATCCCATAACCGAGGAAGATATGGATTTCGAGCAACTGCCGAAGCCGTTGCGCCCTTTTAAAGATCGATTATATGGCCTCACTACTAACCTGAACCGACTGGTTAATATACGGCAGGAACGCCGACCCGATAGTCGCTACTCATCGAGCGAACAATGTCGCTACGAGTTGCGCGCGGTCGAGGATATGTACCTTAGACATAACATCCCGTATATCAATACGTCAGAGATGTCGGTTGAAGAAATCTCGGCCCGCATCATCCGGGACAACGACCTTCATCGAACCGATCTGACTTAGTGGTCTATCAAGATAAGCCACTAGCCCATGTGATTGATTACGGCGTCACCAAAATCCGATGTGCTCAACTCTGTTGCGTCGGTTTCGTTACGCGCAAGATCATAGGTTACCTGCTTGGCGCTGATGGCACCCTCCATGCCGGCGATTACCCGGTCGGCTGCCTCGACCCAACCCATGTAACGCAGCATCATTTCTGCTGACAGGATGATCGAACCGGGATTAACCTTGTTCATGCCGGTATACTTCGGCGCGGTACCGTGGGTTGCCTCGAACACACCCACCGTGTCGGCAATATTGGCGCCCGGCGCAATTCCGATTCCACCCACCTGTGCGGCGAGAGCGTCGGAGATGTAGTCACCATTCAAATTCAGGGTTGCAATGACCTCGTACTCCTTCGGACGCGTCACAATCTGTTGCAGGAAATTGTCCGCAATTACGTCTTTAACCGTGATCTTGTTCCCGGTCCTGGGATTGGTAAACTCGCACCAGGGACCCGCTCCAATTTCAGTGGCATCGTATAACTCGGCTGCAAGTTCATACCCCCAGTTCCTGAAGGCACCCTCGGTGAATTTCATAATGTTTCCCTTGTGCACCAGGGCGACCGAACTTCTGTCATTATCGATCGCGTACTGCAGTGCCTTGCGTACCAGTCGGCGGGTGCCCTCGGAAGATACCGGCTTTACGCCAATTCCCGAGGTCCCGGGAAAACGGATACTGGTCACATTCATTTCTTCAGTCAGGAATTGAATCACCTTGTTAGCCTCGGCGCTTCCGGACTCCCATTCAATACCGGCGTAGATATCCTCGGTATTTTCACGAAAGATTGTCATATTGGTATCTTCGGGACGCTTCAACGGCGTCTCGATACCACTAAAATAACGTACCGGCCTGACACAGGCGTACAAATCGAGGCGTTGCCGAATGGAGACATTCAACGAACGAATACCACCGCCAATGGGTGTGGTCAGCGGACCTTTGATCGAGACGATATAATCCTGCATTGCAGACAGGGATTCATCGGGTAACCATTCATCTTCGCCGTAAATCGAGGTCGCTTTCTCGCCCGCGTAAATCTCCATCCACGAAATTTTCTTAGCACCCTGGTATGCCTTTTCTACGGCAGCATCCACCACTTTTATCATTACCGGCGAAATATCGATCCCGATGCCGTCACCCTCGATAAAGGGGATGATCGGATTATCCGGAACATTCAGGCTGAGATCTTCATTTGCGGTAATTGCCTGGCCTTCGGCGGGTATCTTGATGTGCTGGTAACTCATTTTATCCCCTAAATCTGATGTTTTTCCTCGAGCGCAGGATTATACATGAGAATAAATGAGCGGGAAAAGAAACAGCCGTGGCGATCAATAACCAGGCTAAAAAAATGGTACTTAAATGATAATGCTGGTAACGACGTCAGGGCAGGTCGATAACCAGGGCAGGCGTATTGCGTCAGCTGCTGATCGATCGTATTTTTTGAGCTTGCAGTCCCTTGGGTCCTTCATCGATATCGAATTCTATTTTTTGTCCCGAGGTCAATTTCTTGTATCCTTCCATCTCGATGGCAGAGAAATGGGCGAAGATATCCTGGTCCTCGTCATCGTCTGTATTAACAAATCCATATCCCTTCACATTACTAAACCACTTGACTGTCCCGGTGGGCATGACTCATCCTCTTACTTGTTGCTGTGGTTAAATCAAGAAACAGGCTGTCCCGACTAGAAAAACCCATGTTAAACGCTCATCTAACCGAGGTATTTCACCGTATTTCTCGCCTTCTGGCTCAAAATAATAATAGCCAAGCCTTGAAATTTTTCAAGCCCGACATTACTTTATAGTTTTAGCTAATGGAATAGAACTTAATCATGTCTAATCAACAATCAGATCATGATGATGACGACACGCTGCTGCTTGAGCGGACTCGCCCCAAGCTTAAAAAACCGCCGCTTTTCAAGGTCGTTTTGCTTAACGACGACTACACGCCGATGGAGTTTGTGGTACACGTGCTGGAGGCGATATTTGGACATAACCGCGAAAACGCCACCCGTATCATGCTCAACGTACACAAGACCGGTAAAGGAGTTTGCGGTATTTATACCCGGGATATAGCAGAAACCAAGGTCACCGCGGTAAATAGTTACGCTCGCGAAAACAAACATCCGCTGCTATGTGATATGGAAGAAAGCTAGTCAAACGGATTAATGTATAAACAAATTAACTGTTTGAACATTTCGAGTACATTAAGGGTCAAATCGACTATATTACAAATTACAGGCAGCAATAACCCAAGCCGGAACCATGCTAAATAAAGAACTGGAACAATCACTGAACAAGGCATTTCATGACGCCAACGAAAAGCGCCATGAATTCATTACCGTCGAACATCTACTGCTGATGCTCACTGAGAACGATGCCGCCACTGCCGTAATCGAAGCCTGCGGCGGAGATATCCAGTTGCTCAGGACCGAACTCGAAATTTTCGTCGACCAGAATACACCCCTGCTAATGGCCGATGAAGATCGAGATACTCAACCGACACTCGGATTTCAGCGGGTACTGCAGCGGGCACTATTTCACGTGCAATCCTCGGGCAACGGGGAAGTTTCTGGAGCGAATGTGCTGGTTGCAATCTTTTCGGAACAGGATTCGCACGCGGTTTACCTTTTGAACAAGCACAATATCGAACGCCTCGATATTACCAACTACCTGTCGCATGGCATAACCAGGTTAAGTGAGGATTCCGAGGAAGAATCTTTCACCCATGACGCCGAAGCCTTACCGGGCGACCAGGAAAGCGAAAATCCATTAGAAAAGTTTGCCACCAACCTCAACGAGCTTGCCTACTCGGGAAAGATCGACCCGCTGATCGGCCGCGAGCTTGAAATTGAACGCATCATTCAAACGCTTTGCAGACGACGTAAGAACAACCCGTTACTGGTCGGTGAGGCCGGGGTCGGTAAAACCGCGATTGCAGAAGGCCTGGCACGTAAGATCGTCGAAGAAGAGGTACCGGAGATATTGCTGGATAGCACGGTATATGCACTTGACCTTGGCGCGCTGGTCGCCGGCACCAAGTATCGCGGTGATTTCGAAAAACGATTGAAAGCTGTCATCGGGCAGCTTACCCGCGAACCAGGTTCAATCCTGTTCATCGATGAAATTCATACCATTATCGGTGCCGGTTCGGCCTCGGGTGGTGTTATGGATGCTTCCAACCTGATCAAACCGGTATTGGCAAACGGCGACATCAAGTGTATCGGTTCGACAACCTATACTGAATTCCGCGGTATCTTTGAAAAAGATCGTGCGCTGGCGCGACGTTTTCAGAAAATCGATGTACCCGAACCAACCAACGAGGAAACCTATCTCATTCTCAAGGGTTTGAAATCACGTTTCGAAGAGCACCACAACGTCAAGTACACCTTGCAAGCCCTGCGCAAGGCAACCGAACTTGCTTCACGCTACATCAATGATCGCCATTTGCCCGACAAGGCCATCGACGTCATCGACGAGGCCGGGGCCCAGCGTCGCCTGCTGCCAACCAAGCAACGCAAAAAAACAATCGGCATTCACGATATCGAAAACATTGTTGCCAAAATTGCGCGTATACCGGCAAACACGGTCAGCACCACCGACCTCGATATGCTCAAGAACCTGGGCAAGAACCTGGGGCGGGTCGTATTTGGACAGGACGAAGCAATCAATGCCCTCGATGCCGCAATCAAAATGTCACGCTCCGGACTTGGCCGCGAGGCTAAACCCGTTGGTTCGTTCCTGTTTTCGGGTCCGACCGGCGTTGGCAAGACCGAGGTCTGCCGTCAGATTGCCAAGATCATGGGAATCGAATTGATTCGTTTCGATATGTCGGAGTACATGGAGCGCCACACCGTATCGCGCCTGATCGGCGCGCCCCCGGGCTACGTCGGTTACGATCAGGGTGGCCTGCTCACCGAAGAACTCAACAAGCACCCGTATTCGGTCGTATTGCTGGATGAAATCGAAAAAGCGCATCCCGATGTTTTCAACCTGCTGCTGCAGGTCATGGACAGCGGTACGCTAACCGATAGCAATGGTCGTAAAGCAGATTTTCGCAATACGATTTTGATCATGACCACGAATGCCGGTGCCGAGCAGATGAGTCGTGCCTCGATGGGCTTCACCCTGCAAGACCACACGCTTGATGCAGGCGAGGCGATCAAGAAGGTGTTTACGCCTGAGTTCAGGAATCGCCTGGATGCGACCATTCAGTTCAAGGCGCTGGATACAAACGTGATCCTGAACGTGGTCGACAAGTTCCTGATCGAGCTTGA
>JAOTXY010000005.1 GCA_029862125.1 Gammaproteobacteria bacterium
CAGTCGAATACGAAAGTAGGTATCGCGCTCACAATTGCTAATTGTTTCCAGCGATGGCGTGGCCGAACCCAGGATGATCGGGATATCGAGCATCTGCGCGCGCTTGATCGCAACATCCCGCGCGTGATAACGCACCCCGTCTTCCTGGCGATACGAGTGATCGTGCTCTTCATCGATAATAATCAGGCCCAGTTTCTCAGATTGGGAAAACAGGCTGGAGCGCGTGCCTAGCATGATACTGACTTCACCGCGTCGGAAACGATCCCAGGCCTGGTAGCGCTGAAACTCGGTCAGTCCCGAGTGCGAAATGACGAAACAATCACCAAAACGGTTTTCGACGCGCTCGATCAACTGGTTGGTCAGACCAATTTCAGGCACCAGGTAAATGACCTGCAATCCGTCATCGAGGCGTTGCTTGATCAAACGCAGGTAGATTTCCGTTTTACCGCTGCCAGTTATGCCATCCAGCACATGCACTGCGAATCGATGCAGCCGCGGTTCGATCTCGGTAAGGGATCGTTCCTGCTCGCTACTTAACTCGGGTAAATCATCTGCTGGTGCCCTGCCGGCAGGCATTTGCGCCCATTCCCAGCGTACGATCTGTTTGGCCTCCAATGCTTTTACAACCGGATGCCAGTTGGGATTAACCTGCTTGAGTTCGATTGCGGTCAACCCAGGCAACTGATGCAGCAACGCCTGGCAAACCTCAAACTGCCGCGGGGAGCGTCGTTCAAGTTCTGCGATCAGCGTCGAGTCAGGATTTACCAGACACCAGCGTTTGACTCTTACCGGCTTGTGTGGGCGTGCACCTCGCAGATATCCGGGTAAGCACTGAAAGGCAACTTCTCCGATTGGTTGCAAATAATATTCGGACATCCAGCGGGTTAGCGCCAGCATATGCTCGCCCAGCACTGCCTCCTGGTCGAGTCGCTCCTGCACCGGCTTGATGCGGGCAGGATCTAGTTCGCTGGCATCATTCGTGCCCAGCAATACCCCGGTCTTAACGCCGCTACTAAACGGCAATCGATAACGAGTTCCAATCAGGGCGGGGTCATCAGCCTCGATCCTGTAGTCGAACACACGGTATAAAGGCAGTGCGATGGCGAAACAGGCGAAACGGGATTGCGGCACGTGGATTACTCAAATGGAAAGTTGAATCATACTCGAATTACGAGTCGCGCTCAGCGGGACAAATGCACTTATTTGAGGACTTACTTAACGGCTAAAGTTAAAGTCGTTTCTAGCAATTAAAAGCTAAATTGTTAAGAAATGGCAACAAATGGATTTATCCACAATTTCTGTGGATAAGTCTGTGTATGAAATGCACATAAACCGCTGCGAGCCGCATTCCTGTTGATCATCTATTAGATTGTTCAATTTTGCAGCGATTTTATTTTTCTTTATATATCAACGGGTTATAGCACCTGATCAATTTTTAACCGATATCGGTGCAACTAATCAGGGACAGACTCCTTACAAATTAATTCATGTGCATATCTTGGCCTTGTCAATAGCGCCAGGGTAATTTTTCAAGTAAATTTAAATATTAAAAATTACTATTTAATAGTGATATGTTAATTCCATCAAACGCAAAAATCGCCCGGCCGGATTCCCAGTGACATTGCCATGCCCGCCGATTAAACTAGCGAAGTTCTACGACTCGAGCCACGCGCTATGCCCGCCAAAACCGCGGTATTATTGACCAATCTGGGCACTCCGGACCAGCTCGAACGTGCCTCGGTTAAGCGATTCCTGAAAGAGTTTCTATCTGACCCGCTGGTGGTGCGGCTGCCCCGTATATTCTGGTTGCCATTACTTCACGGCTTTATCCTGCCGCTGCGCAGCGGCAAGACCCTGCAGTCTTATAGCCGGGTCTGGAGCGAGGCAGGTTCTCCGCTGATGGCTTATTCGAACAAGCAGAGAGAAGCGTTACAGAAAAAACTGTTTGAGCAGGCCCATGTCGAGCTCGCCATGCGCTACGGTAACCCGTCGTACCAATCGGTGTTGCGCCTGCTGCGCGATGCCGGGGTCGAAAAACTGGTGGTGCTGCCGCTTTATCCCCAGTACTCGGTAACGACCACCGCCACCAGCTACAAGCACTTGAAGAACACCCTCAACCAACTCGAGTATGCACCGGCGCTCGAATTCATCGGTTACTACCCCAACCACCCCGCCTATATCGAGGCCCTGGCCGAATCGATCCGTGAGCACTGGCAACAGGGGCAACGGCACCTGTTGATGTCATTCCACGGCCTGCCGCAGGCCAACGTCGACCGGGGCGATCCTTACCAGGTGCAGTGTGAAAAGACCGCTAAACTGCTGGCGGCCGAACTCGAGCTCGGGGAATCCGACTGGTCAATCGGTTACCAGTCACGATTCGGCAAGCAGACCTGGATTCAGCCCTATACCGCGGACGTACTGCATCGACTGGTCGAACGCGGCATCAAGGCAGTCGACGTCGTCTGTCCCGGATTCTCGTCCGACTGCCTCGAAACCCTGGATGAAATCGAGGTCGAGTATCGCAGCGAATTTCTCGAGCTTGGCGGTGAGGATTTCAGCTATATCCCGGCGCTTAACGATCGCGATGCGCATATAGAGATGATGCGCAGCCTGGTTCAACCTTATATATCCGACGAAGTATCGGCCGATTCAGGTTGAATCATAAGCATAATCCAATGTCTATAAACACTTCCGCATTAAAACCGCCCACAGCAAATCAAGGGTTCTAAATCATGTTTAAATCTTTTTTCCCGAATCCCCGGATATTCTTCATTTCTGTCGTCGCCTATGCAGCCGTTTGCAGCTTTATCTGGTACGGTTTCAACGAACAAATCGGTGAAGTCCTTGGCTTCGACCTTTCGCCATCAGCACCTGTTATCGGGTTGGGTCATTTTACAACAGACTCCTTTTTGCTATTTTATATTTTCTACTTTGCCTGCACTTTTCTATTCGCGGCATTCTGGTTCACGGTTGCAAATCACCGATGGCAATGGTGGTCAATCGTCGGCTCGATATTTATTTTGTTTTCCACCTATTTTTCGGTACAGGTATCGGTTGCCATCAATAACTGGCGTCGGCCATTTTTCGACCTGGTGCAAAACGCCCTGGGTAGTTCCGCATCACAAGGAACCGATGAGATTGAAATCGTAGCGTCAGAAGAAACTATCTCGTCGGTTACAACTGAACTATACGATCTGATACTTATTTTTGCCGAAATTGCTTTTCTTGCCATTTTCATGTTCGTCGTTACCCGGTTTTTCGTCAGCCACTTTATTTTTCGCTGGCGTACCGCGATGAATGACTATTACACTGCTCAGTGGGAAACGGTACGGAACATAGAGGGGGCATCCCAGCGCATCCAGGAAGACACAATGCGCTTCGCTGAAATTATGGAAAGCCTGGGGGTTTCGATTATCGACTCAGTCATGACGCTATTTGCTTTTTTACCAGTACTTTGGGCACTGTCAGAGTACGTAAGCGAGCTTCCCGTGGTTGGAGTCATTGCCCATCCCCTGTTTGTTGCTTCACTGGTATGGTCAATTTTTGGCACCGGCCTGTTAGCAATAGTCGGTATTAAATTACCAGGATTGTTTTTTAAGAACCAACGCGTTGAAGCCGCCTTTCGTAAAGAACTGGTATACGGCGAGGACGATGAACAGCGCGCGCAACCCCCGACGCTCAAGGAACTGTTTGCCAACGTACGCAAGAACTACTTCAGAATTTACTTTCACTACATGTATTTTAATGTTGCGCGCATGCTGTATCTGCAGGCCGACAACATATTCGTATATATTCTTTTGATACCGACGATTGCCGCTGGTGCCATTACCTTTGGCATATTGCAACAGATTCTGACCGCGTTCAGCCAGGTCAGCGATTCGTTTCAATACCTGGTTAAATCGTGGACGACAATTGTTGAGTTATTGTCGGTTCACAAGCGCCTGGCATCCTTCGAGGCGGCGATAAAACATGAGCCGCTGCCGGCCATTGATCAATTAGCCACGTGATTATGAAAAGCTTCTCGATGTTGGCTGACAACTAGACATCCATGTGCCTGATCCTGTTTGCCTGGCGCCAGCACCCGGATTACCCGCTGATACTGATCGCCAACCGTGACGAATATTACGCACGCCCGACGCGCGATGCGCACTGGTGGGAAGAGACACCGGTATTTGCGGGGCGCGATCTCGAGGCCGGAGGTACCTGGCTCGGGGTCAATAGTCGGGGTCGCCTCGCCGCGGTCACCAATGTACGCGAACCGGGTGCAATGAAACCCGGTAAAAAATCACGCGGCGCGCTGACGCAAAACTTCCTCTCGGGTGATGCGACACCCAAGGCCTTCCTGCAGGAACTAGCCCCTGATGACCGGAACTACGCCGGATTCAACCTGCTGCTAGGCGACGCCCAGGGCTTATGGTTTTACTCCAACCGTGATCACGGTATTCGCAGCGTTGATCCCGGGGTTTACGGCATTAGCAATGGCACTTTTGATGAGCCCTGGCCCAAGCTCAGTTCCGGCAAGCAGGAACTCAAAGCGATGCTGGATGGCAAGATTATCGCCGCTAACCTGATGGAAATCCTGACCGACCACCAGGTAGCGCAGGACCACGAATTACCGCAAACCGGGGTTTCGCTCGACATCGAGCGAATGCTCTCGAGCCGCTTCATCCGTTCACCTGAATATGGCACCCGCGCCTGCAGCGTGGTCACAATAGGTGCCGACAAGCAGATTAGTTTCAATGAACAAAACTATCTCGATGCCGAGCATAGCGGTAACCTGGTACAGGAAACCTTTGAAATAGCCATGTAAAGAGTGATGACGCACGTCGACTGGATTAGCCTCTGACTCCCTCCCTTTCTAGAAGGCAGGCCTACTAGAAACCCTCCGAACCGGCAACCGAAGGCATTCCTTGCGACTGACTGGGTGGCCTTCGGCTTCCCGAAAAAGGATTGATTTTAAAGGGCAAGGCGAGACTCGACGTCCATGTCTCGACTCGCCACAGGCCGCGTCCCTGCGGCCTGACCCTTTAAAATCAATCCTTTTTCGGCACCCAGCCTTTACCTCGCAAGGAATGCCTTCGGTTACCTCTTAAAGTATCCAGATACAAACAACACTTCTGAATCCAAACAATAAGACGCCTCAAGTGCTAAGTGAATCCATGGATAGGTCAACCGGAGCTGGGACTTTAAGGGGTGTGGCCATCGGGATATCTTTGAGGAACGCTGCGCAACAGGGATGTTGCGCGCGAGCTTACATGGATGTATCGGTCCGACGCTTCGGCACGGCGATTCCGCAAAGATATCCCGATGGCCACACCGTCACTGGTCCACCATTAAACATGAATAATTAAATATTAAAGAGGGTTTCGGCGTTTTGGTTTAGGGTGGCGGCGAGATCTTCGGTCGTGGTGTTGCGTAATTCGGCCATGGTTTGCAGGTGTTCGACGATGAAGCCAGGTTCATTGAGTTGGCCACGGTGATTGGCGCCAGGCTGATCGGGCGCATCCGACTCAATTAATAACGCATCATCCGGCATCGCGGCAACGACTTTACGCAGCTTTTGCGCCCGCTCGAAACTCAAGGTTGCGGCGATACCCAATTTGAAACCGATGTCGTGCAATTGCTGCGCCTGCTGCTGGCTGCCCGAAAAACTATGCACCACACCGCCAAATTGGGCCTGCTTGCGCAGCAGGCTGATGACTTCATCCATCGCCTTGCGCACGTGCACAATGAGTGGCAGGTGATGATTATTGGCAAGCTGTAGCTGTTCCCTGAACAACTGCAGCTGCCATTTTTCATCGACTCGCGAATCAAAGAAGTCGATACCACACTCACCAACGGCGATGGGTTGCTCTCGCTCAAGCCATTCGTCGAGCTCGCGCAAATGGTTGACCTGGTGCTGCTCGATAAACATCGGATGTAAGCCGTAAGCCGGATATAAACCGTCATGGCCTTCGCAAACCTGTTTCACTTTTTCCCAACGATTGGCGGTAGTCGCGGGAATTACCATGCGTGTCACGTTAGCTGCAGCGGCTTGTGCAATCACTTGCTGCCGTCGTTCATCAAAGCGGTCATCATCGAGATGACAATGGCTGTCAATCAATTTCATGCTTCGTGTCGGCGCTTGATTAAATCACTGATAATCGGGGTAAGAATGATTTCCATTGCCATTCCCATTTTGCCACCGGGCACTACGATGGTATTGCGTCTCGACATGAAGGCACCGCTAATCATCGATAGCAGGTTGGTAAAATCGGTATTGCGTATATCCGGCTTCCTGAAACGGATCACGACAAAACTCTCATCGAGCGTTGGAATATCACGGGCAATGAACGGATTCGATGTATCCACCGTGGCAACGCGCTGAAAGTTGATATCCGTTTCCGAAAACTGCGGGGTAATATGTTTCACGTAGTCCGGCATGCGGCGTAAAATATTATCGACGACCTCGTCCTGGCTATACCCACGTTCGGCACTGTCGCGGTGAATTTTCTGGATCCACTCCAGGTTGACGACGGGAACCACACCAACCTTGAGATCAACATAGCGCGTCATGTCCACGCTGGTGGTCTTGACGAGACCATGCAGTCCTTCGTAGAACAATAAATCGGTATCGGGTTCGATATCTTCCCAGGGTGTGAACTGGCCGGAATCGAGTGCTACTCCCAGGCGCTCGGCATGCTGCCGCGCCTCTTCTTCATTATGTAGATAAAATCGCTTTTGCCCGCCGCCGGTTTCACCGTAGGTTCGAAATAACTGTTCCAGCTCTTGGAAATGGTTTGCGGCTTCCCCGAAATGACTGAAGTTAACACCGGACTGGTTGGCTTCAATCACTTTTCGTTGCATCCCTTCGCGATCATAACGATGAAAGCTGTCGCCCTCGACCACCACGGGATTTATCTTCTGTCGGTAAAAGATCGCTTCCAGCGCTTTTTTTACCGTCGAGGTTCCGGCGCCGGAAGAGCCGGTTATGACGACGACGGGGTGTTTTCTCGACATGACTTAAACCCTGGTTTAGCGATACACAAATTCCAAACCCCATTATACCCCGTGACGGTGCCGGGAAAACCGGGTTTGGCTTTGTAGCAATTGGTAATATTGTGTACACTCAATTGGGTATTCCTGTCTCATCTTGTCAGCGCTAAAATTCTTTAGCACTACTGGATTCAAACAGATAAGCAGCAAAGATTTAGGAACCAGCAGGTACGGTAACCCTGACTGGTAGCGATTAATTGAGGATTCGACCAACACTTGAGCAAATTAAAAAGAATACTCAGGGCCAGACTTAGAAAAGTCAAATTCAGAAAGCTGCGCAGCACAAAATGGATTGCTGGAATAATTTTTGTTGAATTTGGCTGGTTCGTCACCGGGGTTGCACCCAGCACCGACATCGCCTGGGTTACGGGCATACTGCTTTTTACCATTTACCTGTTTGTATTTGAAATCGTCAATGTCGACGAGACCGCAATTACGATCATGGTGTTACTCGGAATGACTTCACTGCTGGCGCCATTCATGGGGCTGGAACAGGGATTAGTCGACACGCAACACCTGTTTGATGGCTTTGCCAGTAACGCGGTGATATCCATTATCGCGGTTATGATTATCGGTGCGGGCCTCGACAAGACCGGGATGATGAGTTCAGTCGCGGGATTTATTCTAAAGATCGGTGGAACCTCCGAGAACCGCATAATACCGATTGTCTCGGGAACGGTCGGAATCATTTCTTCGTTCATGCAGAATGTCGGTGCTGCAGCCCTGTTCCTGCCCGTAGTCAGCCGGATTTCAGCACGCTCGAACCTGCCGATGTCGCGCCTGCTGATGCCAATGGGTTTTACCGCGATTCTCGGCGGTACCGTAACCATGGTGGGGTCATCTCCATTAATCCTGTTAAACGATCTGATCCTGACCTCGAACACGGCCTTGCCGTTGTATCAGCAAATGCATACCTGGGACTTGTTTTCGGTTACCCCGGTGGGCCTGGCACTGGTGGCGACCGGCATTATTTACTTCATGCTGGCCGGCAAGTATGTATTACCCACGATCTCGCACGAATCTTCTACCGCCGTTGCCGGCAGCACCAAGTATCTCGAAGAAGTCTACGGAGTTGATTACCTGACCTTCGAGGTTAACGTTCCCGAGGACAGCCCACTGGTTGGCGAGACACTCAATGATATCGAATCGGTCAACAAGATCCGAATCGTTGCGATCAAGGCAGCTGGTGCTGGTATGCGCGCGGGTCAAGGCGATTTATCGCGTGATGTCGAGTTTGCTCCCAACTCCACACTCGGAATACTTTGCTCCCCGGCCCATTTAAAGGATTTCGTCGACGCCTACGGTCTGGACATCCAGAAAGGTTTAAAAGTTTTCTCCGAAGTGTTGGCATCAACCCAGGCCGGTGTCGCCGAAATTGTAATTCCACCCGGCTCGAACCTGATCGGCAAATCGGCACTCGATGTCTGGATGCGCAAGACCTACGGGATTGCCATGGTAGCCTTGTATCGTGATGGCGAAACCATGGTCGAAGGTGAAAACATTCGCGACATGCCACTCGAAGCGGGCGATACCATTCTGGCGCACACCACCTGGAGATCCCTGGCGCATCTCGAACGTGATCGTAATTTTGTTATCGTCACGTCCGAGTATCCGCGCGAACAAACGCGCCCCAACAAGGTCGGTTGGGCCACGTTTTTTTTCTCGCTGGCATTGTTCATGGTGTTGTTCACCGATTTAAGGCTTTCCATCGCACTGATGACCGGTGCGATCGGGATGGTCATTTCCGGGGTACTGAAGATGGAGGAAGCCTATGAATCGGTTTCCTGGAGCACCGTATTCCTGCTGGCCAGCCTGATTCCACTGGGCCTCGCGGTGGAAACCAGCGGCACAGCAAAATGGATCGCCGAACAAACCCTGCTGGTGGTAGGCGGCATGCCGATCTGGGTAATCCAGGCGGCAGTGGCCGTGCTGGCGACTTTTTTCACGCTGGTGATGTCCAACGTAGGGGCCACGGTACTGCTGGTACCACTGGCGGTCAATATTGCCATCGGCGCCGGTGCCAATCCCGCGGTATTTGCCCTGACCGTGGCGCTCGCCACATCCAATTCCTTTCTGATACCCACCCACCAGGTGAATGCGCTGATCAAGGGGCCGGGGGGCTACCGGGTGCCCGACTTTATGCGTGCGGGATTCTTTATGACTATTTTGTTCATCGTCGTCATGCTGGTGATGATGAATATTATTTTTTAGTAAACACCAGGTCCCAAACCCCGTGCCCCAGCTTGCGGCCACGTTGTTCGAACCGCGTCAGCGGTCGATAAGCTGGAACTTCGGCGTATCCACTGGCATCCCCTTCATTCATAAAGCGCGCATCAGCAAGAAACTGGGCCGCGATGAATTCGGCATAGTTCTGCCAGTCGGTAGCCACGTGGATCGATGCCCCCGGTTTAAGGGCCCGACAGACCAGGTCGCGGAAATGTTGATTGACGATGCGACGCTTATGATGGCGCTTCTTGTGCCAGGGATCAGGAAAGAACAGCAGGATCCGATCGAGCGAACCCGGCACTATCATATTTTCCAGTACCTCAACCGCGTCGTGCTTTATCAGCCGGATGTTACCCAATTCCTGTTGATGAATAATATTCAGGCAGCGCCCGATTCCAGGCTCATGCACTTCGATGCCAAGATACAGGCTACCGGGGTCCGTGGTAGCCATATCGATTATTGCATCGCCGTTACCGATACCGATTTCGAGCTTCAACGCCGCGAAATCAGACGGGAAATCCGGCTGACTTTGACTAAACTCAATACCGTAAATGGGCCAGTAGATTTTTAGCGCATTTTTCTGCGCTGGCGTCATGCGCCCGCTACGGCGCACAAAGCTTTTGATAGAACCTGCAATCTGATCGTGACCGGACATTATGTGACGCGTTTCTCAACTCGTAGGTTGTTGATTTCAGCGGTTTTTAGCGCTGAGTACCGTTTATCGGTGCTTTTTAATATCCTATCTTGTTTAAGCAGACTTTTCTCCCATTTGAATTAGGATACAAGCATGAAAAAGAAATCAGGTTTTACATTGCTGGAGTTAATAATCACGATAGCGTTGATAGGCATCGTTACGGCACTCGCGTTACCTGGCATGAGGGCTTTCAGCCAAAACGACAGGCTGACCACAAACATCAATACGATGATCGGTCACCTGGCTTACGCTCGCAGTGAGGCAGTCAAAAACAGTACGCAGGTCTCTATCTGCATCAGCAGCAATTCCATTAATTGCATCGGTGCTAGCTGGGAAGACGGCTGGATAGTGTACGTCGACGCCGATAGTAATGGCAGTTTTGTCGAAGATACCACTACTGGTGAAGTAATCCTGCGCGCGAACCAGGCATTGGACCACGGCAACAACTTTACCAGCAGTTATGGAAACCAGGTTACCTACGACAATCGAGGTTTTGTAACTGCAACCGGCAGCTTTTTGTTGTGCGATGCCCGTACCGGTGATTTCGGTAAAACCATCAACATTTCCAATACCGGCCGCGTCAGATTCGAGGATGATTCAACATGCCCATAAAGAATAAAATTGAGCGAGGCGTTACCCTGATCGAAGCCATGATTGCGCTACTCGTAATCTCGGTTGGCTTGCTGGGCATCGCATCATTGCAAATTACCGCGATGAGTCAGAATACCAGCGCCCTCAATCACAACAAGGCGGTCTGGATTGCTTACACCGTTTCCGATCGTATCCGCGCCAACCTGCCCGCATTTGCGGCTTATGACGGGATTGACACCAACAATACCTATATCCAGGATTGCGAAATAGCGCCATGCAACAACGCCGATATGGTGACAGCAGATGCAGCCGACTGGCAAGCCATGCTTACTGACCTGCCAGGCGGGCGCGGTATTATCCGCTTTAACGCCGCCAACGACGGCTTGCTGATAGACGTAATGTGGGACGACGAAGGCACCGGTGCCAGCGGCACTAACTGCGATCCGACCGACACCAACGACTTAACCTGTTATACGCTGGCAGTTGCCCTGCCGCTGGCGGTGGGCCCATGAAAAACATACATAATCAAACTAAGCAACTCGGCATTTCAATGGTCGAGGTCCTGGTAGCGCTGATCATCAGCCTGTTCCTGCTGGGTGGTATCGTTCAAGTCTATGTCGGCAACAAGACCACCTTCGCGTTTACCAGCGCACTCGCAGAAATCCAGGAAAACGGCCGCTTCGCTGTCGACATGATGAGCCAGGATTTACGCCTGGCCGGTGAATGGGGCTGTATCAACTTCGATCCGTCAGATACTTCGAACGTTAACAATACTCTTAGCGCAGCAACCATGATCAGTCCTTACAATCCCATCTTGCACGACTTCGAAAGCAGGGATGGCATCGAAGGCACTGAAAACGACGGGCTTAACGGCTCCGATTCGATAACCATACGTGGCGGTAAAACCGTTCAGGCCAATATCGTAAGTCCGTTTAGTGCGGCTGCTACCCCAGGCATTGTTAGCACCCGGGCAACAAGTCTTGATGTCAATGATATCTTGTTAATCCAACGCTGCGGCGCCAACGACCTGCTGATCGATGAAGAAGCCGATATCCTGCAGGTTACCGGTGTCGACCACTCGCTCGCAGGAAGCACCAAAACCGGGATAACATTATCGGCGCCGAAAAGCCAGCAATACCAAAACGATGCCAGTTTGATCGAACTGCAAACTGTCACCTACACGATCGCGGCTGGCGCCAGCGGCCAACCCGCTCTGTGGCGCGCCGATTTCGCTACTAACCAGGAACTCGTGGAAGGCGTCCAAGAAATGCAGATTCTGTATGGCATCGACACCGACATCCCCGGCGATCAGTTTCCGAACCGATACGTGGACAGCACCCTGGTCGGCGCCAACTTTCAGAATGTCGTCGCGATAAGAGTCATGTTACTGGTACGTTCAATCGACGATTTTGTCACTGAAGCGCCACAGACCTACACCTGGATCGGTGGTGCTCCAATCACGGCGCCCGATCGCAGGTTATACCAGGTTTTCTCAAACACGATAGCGCTGCGTAACCGCATAGGTTCATTATGAAAACTTTAACCCATAACAATTTAACCCATAACAAACAGCAGGGCGTTGCACTGGTCATAAGCCTGATTATCCTGGTCAGCCTGACAATGCTCGGCCTGACCTCGATGCAACGCACCACCACCGACCTGGCGATCGCGGGTAACCAACGCGAATCCGGGCTGATGTTTCAGGCGGCCGAAGCAGGCCTGGTTACGTCCGAAAACTTTATTGTCAATTCGACCTCAAATGGTGATTTTAATGACCCGACAGAAGGATTGTATACCGTACCGTCCAATGATCCGGCTTATACCAGTATAAATTATTTATCAAATACCTCCTGGGCAGATCCTGTGTCCGGGACGGCCGGAACGACGCTGCAAGCTTACGAGCAGCCACGCTACCTGGCCGAATATCTGGGGGACCGTTCGCAAAACGCGCTAGCCGCGATCAACATCGGCGGTTACGGCAACCAACAAACCGGCAAAACTGTGTCGATTTTTCGCGCTACCGCGCGCGGCGTTGGTTTGACCGGCAATTCGTTTCGTTTCGTTCAATCATATTTTGGCAAAGACGCCCCATAGAAGATTAAATATTTATTTAGGATGTGTATCATGAAGAGCAACAAATTTATCAAGAAATTCGCCATTTTCGCAACCAGTGCGATATTCTGCTTGCCGACGATGCAAACAGCCCAGGCTGCACCCGGGACACTCGCTCCGGCACCGTTGTTTCTGTCCAATATTGTCGAACCCAATGTATTTTTGACCTACGATAATTCAGGCAGTATGGCCTGGGTGCCCATGATCTCTGCTGATTTAGGTTTTGGTTTCTCAAGTGGAAGGCCTGTGATAACTAACTTTGATGCTGATACCAACGGAGCTACCACCCGTGAATTATACAATCCCGATTGGGATGGCAACGCTAGCAATAGAAACACAATACCGACGGAAGCCAGTTATACTGGTGCCTGGGTACTCAAGAATCACAATGGCAACAAGAGTTACTATAACCCGAACATCAACTATAGGCCCTGGGCAGGCACCGATACCCTGGGTAACCCGCTGTATCCACCTGCTAGTGTAACCGCTGCGCGCCGGCATCCTCATCCCGGTCATGCGCAATATGGTACAACGACGAATCTGCTTACCAATAAAACTTTCCGTATAGCCAATGACGTCTACCTACCGAGCTACTATATATGGAACGATGATGGCGACGGCATTATCGAACCCACGGATGGAAACACGCTAGTAACGATCAGTAGCACTGACGCCGAAATGCAGAACTTCGCCAACTGGTTCGTCTATTACCGCACGCGTGAACTCGCAGCCAAGGCCGCAATCGGCCAGGTTATCTACAACTCCGATGCGACGCGCACGGGTTTAGCCCTTTTACATCAAAGGTCGGCACCCAGTCGGATTGTAGTCGGGGTAGAATCGATGAGCGATGCGGATAGAAAACGCGACCTGCTACTCAGGTTTTACAGCGAAAGATCAGCCAATGGTACGCCCTTGAGAAGAACGCTAGAGGATGTCGGTGATTATTTTATGACATCCGGTGGCAGCGCTCCTATTCTAGACGCCTCAGATGGCGGTGAGTGTCAGCAAAATTTCAATATCCTGATGACTGACGGATTCTGGAACGGTTCTAATCCCTCGGTCAATAATGCAGACATTGACGGAGGTGCTGGGAATACTATATTCGACGGCCATTCTGCGTTCCTCCCGACACCCGCGGAATCGAACGATGGCGGCAATTACGCGGATAACTTCAGTAATACGCTGGCTGACGTTGCGATGCATTATTACGAAAACGATCTGCGCCCCGGCTTGACAGACCTAGTTCCAACCCAGGTCGGCGTCGACGAAGCCGACCACCAGCATCTTGTTAATTACACGATCGCTTTCGGCGTAAAGGGTACTTTGGACCCGTTATCCGCCGATCCGTTATTATCCGATCCGTTGAGTAGGGTCGACTTTTGGCCTCAGCCGACCTCCAATAATTCAACCACCATAGATGATCTGTGGCACGCCGCTTATAATTCACGCGGTAAATTTCTGGACGCGCAAAATCCCGCGCAATTGGAATCTTCGCTGAGTCAAGCCATCAGTGATATCGCCGAACGCACGGCAACGGCCGCCGCGGTATCGATCAACTCGTCCAAGTTAACCGAAGACGCGGTGGTTTACCTCTCAGAATTCAACACTAACGGTTGGACCGGAGACATCATCGCGAAACAAATCATCGACCTCGATACCGGTGCGCTGGAACCTGGAGAACGCTGGAAGGCTTCTGACGAGCTTGAAGCGCGTCCCTTCGACACCAGTCCACTGAGTCGAGTGGTATTAACCCACGACGGTACTGATGCCGTTTCCTTTCAGTGGAACCAGCTGACCAATGCACAACAGAACGACCTCAGGACTAACCCGGCCGGTGGTACCGACGCCGATGACGTCGCTCAAGACCGCCTGCTTTATTTGCGTGGAAAGCGCGATTTCAGCACTCGCAATTTTCGTGTGCGTAACAAGCGCCTCGGCGACATAGTCAATTCGGGTCCTGTCTACGTCGGCAAACCGGATTTGAACTGGCCTGATACCTTCCCGTTTCCTGATACTTCGCCAAACCGTTATACCGACTTTAAAAACGGTCCGGACGCGGCACGCATGGGCATGGTATACGCCGGCGCCAACGACGGTATGTTGCACGGCTTCAGGGCAGACAACGGTAGTGAAGAATTGGCCTATATTCCGAGCAATTTGTTCTCCACCGCCCCCAGCGCCGGTTTGCACTACCTGACCGATCCCGACTACATCCACCGCTACTATAACGATCTGACACCGACCGTGTCTGATATCTATGCAGACCTGAATGACGGTAGCGGGGAAACCTGGCGGACGATATTGATCGGAGGCCAGCGTGGTGGCGGGCGCGGTATATACGCGCTGAATGTCACCGACCCGCTCTTGTTCAGCAATGACGCTGTTGATGCCGCAAAAGTCGGGGTCTGGGAATTTTCCAACAGCGACGACGCGGACCTGGGATTTACCTATAGCAAGCCTCAAATCGGCATGATGAACGACGGCAGCTGGGTGGCTATTTTCGGTAACGGCTATAACGATACCGGCGATGGCGAGGCCAAGCTGTTTATTCTCAAGATCAAGGAGGGAATCGATGGCTGGGACTTCGCTTCTGGAGATTACATTAAAATCTCCACTGGTGAAGGAGACCCAAGCAATCGTAACGGCCTTGCCACACCGGCACTGGCCGACCTCGACGGCAACGGTACTATCGACCGCGCCTATGCAGGCGATCTAGAGGGCAATATGTGGGCCTTCGATCTGAGCAGCAATATCGACACCGGATGGAATATCCCGAATAACGAACCGTTATTCACAACTGTCGGGAATCTGCCGATCACCGCGCAGCCAACCTTGTCGAAACATCCGTCTGAGGTAGATATTCCGGTGCCTCAACCCGGGGCCAATGAACCCAATGTTATGGTATTTTTCGGTTCCGGACAGTACCTGGTCAACGGCGACAAAACTACCTCCAATGACGAATACTTTTACGGTGTTTGGGATAGAGGTGATCAGGAACGCGATGCGCCCAACCATTTAGTCGAGCAGACTTTCCTCGGCGGTTTCAACAATATCGGTACTGGAGCCACGGCACGGGTGTTGTCGGATAACAACGTCGACTACTCAATAAAATACGGTTGGTACTTCGAACTGCCCGACAGCGGCGAACGCTCGATCACCAGACCGGTGGTACGCGGCAACGTGGTATTCTTCAATACCTTCGTGCCCGAAGACGATGCCTGTCAGGCGGGTGGTTACGGTTACCGCATGGTGGTCGACCTGGCTACCGGCGGTCCGCCCAAGGAAGCGACCATCGATGTCAATGGCGACGGCGTGATCGACGCAAACGATAACGCGGAAAACGGTTCGATTGTGGAAACGATTTCCGGTATCAGGCAAGAAGGTTACCTGCCTGAACCGGTGTTTATCGAAGATATCGCCTATACCGCGGATACGCCTACAAAGGTTATTAAACTTAAAGAAATAGCAACGGGCCGCTTTTCGTGGCAGGAGTTACTCCAATGAGAACTATTAAAATGAACTTGATCCGCATTGTTACATTGATCGCGCTGCTGGCTCCGATGGCGGCAGCGCAATCAACCTCAATCTATATCGAGGAAGGACCGATAGATTCAATTGATCACAGAATGATTAACGTGGGTGATTCGGCTATCAAACTGGGCCCGAATGTAAAAGTGAAATATCCAGGCAAAAAGAAAGCTTCGCTTTCGGATTTGAAGGTTGGTAACTATGTTAGAGCCCATATCATTATCTACCGCGGTGGGGATTTCGTTGACAAGATAGAATATATTAGCGCTAAACCTCCCTCCAACTATTGAATAGCGAGCAATTATGATGAGGCAAAAGTACAGTAAAGGTTTTTCGTTAATAGAGCTGATGGTCGTGGTTGCAATAGTCGGCATTCTCTCGGCTATCGCCTACAACTCGTATATTAACAATGTGATAGCATCGAAACGCTCCGAGGGTCGTGCCGGGTTAACCGCAACCGCGGCATCGCTGGAAAAATGCAAGAGCCTGTATGGGGCTTTCGACGCCCTCAATTGTAACGTACCCGCGACAGTAACAACCGAGACAAACCTATATTCGATCGACACAGCCACCACCAGAAACGCAACTACGTTTACCCTGGTGGCAACCGCGATTGGGTCCCAGGTGAGAGATCTCGACTGCGTCACCTTGTCGCTGGACAATACCGGGGTAAAAACCGCGACCGGCGCCGACACCACTGATTGCTGGTAAACACGAAGTTGTCTGATTAACCAACGGAGTCGGCTTATCGACTCCGTTGGTTATTGCTATACTCCCCGTTTTAAAACCTGACCCATCCGCATGACCAGAAAAGCAGTCGCGCTGATCTCCGGCGGCCTCGATTCATTGCTGGCCGCTAAATTGATCCAGCAACAGGGTATCGAGGTAGAAGGCATCAATTTCTTTACCGGCTTTTGCGTCGAAGGGCATACTCACGCCATTCGCAAACACGACCGTAACCGGGTTAAACGCAACAACGCGCTCTGGGTTGCCGAGCAACTCGGAATCAAGCTGCACATCATCGACATCGTCGATGAGTACAAGGACGTCGTGATCAATCCAAAGCATGGCTATGGCGCCAACTTGAACCCTTGCCTGGATTGCAAGATATTCATGGTGCACAAGGCACAGGAATGGTTAAAGCAACACGATTTCGATTTCATTATCACTGGTGAAGTGATCGGGCAACGCCCGAAATCGCAGCGTAAAAAGTTAATGCCGGTGGTCGCCGACGAATCGGGCGCCGATGACTTGCTGTTGCGCCCGCTATGCGCCAGGAGCCTGCCGGCAACACGGCCCGAAACCGAGGGCTGGGTCGATCGTGAACAACTGAAAGACTTCAGCGGACGTTCGCGCAAACCACAGATGGCACTGGCCGCGGAATTTGGATTCGAAGACTATGCCCAGCCAGCCGGGGGTTGTTGTTTCCTGACCGATCAGAGTTACTCAGTTAAACTGCAGGATCTCTGGGACAACCGCGGTAGTCGGGATTACGAACTAGACGACATCATGTTGCTCAAGGTCGGGCGCCACATTCGTCCGAGCAAGGCGTTTAAATTGATTATCGCGCGCGAAGAAGGCGAGAACCGGTTCCTGAGCGGCTATAAACGACAATTCCAGACAATCAGTACCGTGAGCCATGGGGGACCGTTGGCGTTGATTGAAGGCGAGCTACTCGACCCGCAGCAACTCGAACTCGCCTGCGCCATCACCGCGCGCTACAGCAAGGGGCGCAACGCCGACTCGGTCGAGTTGCGTTTCAGTGACCGCGAACAGGGATCGCGCAGGATTCATGTCAAACCTCTACCCGCGGCACAGATCAACCCGGACTGGGTTATTGTATGAACCCTGTTATCGAGCTCGACGCGCGTCGTCTGCTGTGCCCGATGCCGGTGATTCGCTTGCAGGACTGTGTCGAAAAACAGGAAAGCGGCGTCAAAGTCAGGATAACCTGCACCGATCCGGGTACCATGAGCGATATCCCGGCCTGGTGTCGAATCAATGGACACCGGGTACTTGCGACCGAACAACTGGAACACGAGTATATTTTCCTGGTACAAAAAGACCCAGATGGAAATTGAACAGCGCCACAAGATCACGCAACGGGTAACGCTAACCGGTGCGGCGGTAAACTGCGCTCTCGCGTCCCTGCAAATAACCTTCGGCCTGCTGGGCAAGTCGCAGGCTTTGCTGGCCGACGGCTTCCATACCCTTTCTGATCTCAGCACCGACTTTATCGTGCTCTACGCATCCAGGCGCGCCGCCAAGGCAGCGGACGAGGATCATCCCTATGGACATGGACGCATCGAAACCCTGGCATCGATGTTGCTGGGTGGCATCCTGATCACGGTCGGGGTCGGCATCGGCCTGCGCGGTGTCGACAGTATTCTGGATCCGCTGCGGATCAATCCCGAGGCAATAACCGTTGTTTTCGCTCTGCTTGCCGTCGCCGCGAAGGAAGGCCTGTATCGTTACACTCTGCGCGCGGCGCGCAAAACGCACTCCAGCCTGCTCGAATCCAACGCCTGGCATCACCGCTCGGATGCGCTTTCTTCGATCGTCGTGGTGATTGGCATATCGGCACAGTTGCTGGGCGTTCCCTACATGGATGCGCTGGCCGTGATCGTGGTCGCGGTGATGATATCGCTGATGGGACTCCGCCTCGGCCAGAAAGCGCTGTATGAACTGATCGATACCGGGCTTGACATCGACCTGGTTCAGGATGTACGTCAGGCGATGCTGGGCAACGCGAGCGTTGTCGGCATCCATAACCTGCGCACCCGTTCGATGGGCGGCCTGGGTTACATTGACGCCCATATCGAGGTCGATTCCGACCTGACTGTTTCCGAGGCGCATTTCATCGCACATAACATAGAACACCTGGTGAAAAAGCAATTTCCGAAGATAATCGACGTGCAGATCCATATCGATCCCCTCGATGATGCGGTCAAGGAGTCGGTACTGGCGAGGCTACCGGAACGGGAGGCGATCGAGCAGGACCTGCACCAGGCATGGGACGGCCTGTCCGAAAGCACACAAATTATCCAGACCAAGCTGCATTACCTCGATCGACTGATCGAAGTCGACCTGGTACTACCCGCATCGATGTGTACGCCCGAACACGCAGATGGGATCGGCAGGCTGCAGGAGGCGACAAATAACCTCGACTATATCGGTAAGGTTAATATCTACTACGTCGCCTAGTTTGCACTAATTTGGTGCAGATATATTGAAATCGCCATATAATCGTTCAATTTTGCACGATAAATTGGCATCGAGATATTAATCGGTACAATTCCACCTGTTTTTGACCCCCGATTTTGGAGATTTAAGTCATGTCTGCGTCTGATGTATTGAACAAGATTAACGAGTACGGCGTGAAATTCGTCGATTTCCGCTTTACCGATACCAAGGGAAAGGAGCAGCATGTCTCGGTCCCGGCCAGTACCCTCGAAGAAGATACCTTTACTGAGGGAAAAATGTTTGACGGCTCTTCAGTCGCCGGCTGGAAAGGCATTAACGAATCGGACATGATCCTGATGCCTGACCCGGCGACCGCGGTGCTCGATCCGTTTACCGACGAACCCACCATTAACATCACCTGTAACGTGGTTGAGCCGGCTACTGGCGAAGGCTACGAGCGTGATCCACGCTCCATCGCCGAACGCGCCGAGGCTTACCTGAAGTCATCCGGAATCGCCGACGTTGCCTACTTCGGTCCGGAAAACGAATTCTTCGTTTTTGACGACGTCAAGTGGTCGACCGAAATGGGTCATTGTTCCTACCAGATCGAGTCTGAAGAAGCGGCGTGGAGTTCAATCAAAATGTACGAAGACGGCAACATCGGTCACCGTCCCGGCGTCAAGGGTGGGTATTTCCCGGTACCACCAGTTGACTCCTTGCATGACATCCGTTCGGCGATGTGCCTGGCGATGGAAGAAATGAACCTCAAGGTCGAGGTTCACCACCACGAGGTCGCAACCGCGGGGCAGTGTGAAATCGGGGTTGAATTCAATACCCTGGTGCGCAAGGCCGACGAGGTCCAGGTGCTGAAGTACTGCGTGCATAACGTGGCGCACAGCTATGGCAAAACAGCGACTTTCATGCCGAAGCCACTGGTAGGTGACAATGGTAACGGTATGCACGTGCACATGTCGCTCGTCAAAGACGGCGACAACCTTTTTTCCGGAGAAGGCTACGGTGGCCTGTCTGATACAGCACTGTATTATATCGGCGGGGTGATCAAGCACGCACGTGCCATCAATGCCTTTGCTAACGGTGCTACCAATAGCTACAAACGCCTGGTGCCGGGCTTCGAAGCCCCGGTCATGCTCGCCTACTCGTCGCGCAACCGTTCCGCTTCGATTCGTATCCCTTACGTCAGCAATCCGAAAGCCCGCCGCATCGAGGTGCGCTTCCCCGATTCGACCGCCAATCCTTACCTCGCGTTTGCCGCATTGATGATGGCTGGCCTCGATGGCATCAACAACCAGATTCACCCGGGTGAGGCAATGGACAAGGATCTCTACGATTTACCGCCTGAAGAAGAGGCCGAAATACCACAGGTTGCGTTTTCTCTCGACCAGGCCCTCGAAGCGCTCGACCAGGATCGTGAGTTTTTGAAAGCTGGTGGCGTGTTCACCGACGATGTTATCGACGGTTATATCGATCTCAAAAACGAGGAAGTTGACCGCCTGCGCCTGGCGACCAACCCGATCGAGTTCGACCTTTACTACAGCTGCTAGGCAATCGCTTGCACGATCGACAAAAGGCCCCTCACGGGGCCTTTTTTGTCTGCAACAGCGCAAGCATGATTCGAACCAACATAGATTAAATGTCGCAGCCAAACCTGAAACTGGCCCCGCCCACCGACACCGGTCTTCGTATCCTGGATACGCTTAATTCGTCGATCCTGTGCCTAGATAGCGAACAATGCATCACCTATGTCAACGCGGCCGGCGAGGCACTGTTCGAAAGCAGCGCGTCGAACCTGGTCGGGCGCCGTTTCGACAGCTTGCTGAGCCAGGTTGAGCCTTCCAGCATACTCTCGAAACTGGCCCTCGATTCGATCGCATTTACCGAACACGAAGCGGTAATCACGCTTGCCGATGGCAGGGAAATTATTGCCAACTACAGCATTTATCCACTCGACGGGCGGACAACAAGTGACGAAATCGTGCTGGAGATCCGGCAGTCTGAACACCAGGCGCAATTTGCGCAGGATGAACTCAATCAACTGCAACAGCAGGCCACCCAGCAGCTCGCGCGTGGACTCGCGCATGAAATCAACAATCCGTTAGGCGGTATTCGAGGCGCGGCGCAACTGTTGCAACGCGCGCTCGACCGTCCCGAGTGGACCGAGTATACCGAGGTCATCCTCAGCGAAGTTGACCGCCTGCAATCCCTGACCAGCAAGATGCTCGTGCCCGGAAGCAAAATGCAGCTCACGGAAATCAACATACTCGAGGTGCTGGAACATATCCGCAAGATAATCCTGGCAGCCGAGCCCGATCGCATCAAGATAAGACGTGACTATGACCCCAGTATTCCGGGGATCATGGCGGATCGCGATATGCTGATCCAGGCGTTCCTGAATATTGCTCGTAATGCCGTACAGGCGATCGAGGGCAACGGTGAAATTACCTTCAAGACCCGCGTGGGTCGACAGTTCACCATCGGCCAGATTACCCATCCGCTGGTAGTACAGGTCGACATTACCGACAGCGGCCGGGGTATTCCAAATGATCTCGGAGAAACTATTTTTCTGCCGATGATAACTGATAAACCTGAGGGCAGCGGCCTCGGCCTGCCGATTGCACAGGAAATAATCTCCCGCCACGGGGGCACTATCCACCTGCACAGTTCTGACTGCGGAACCACTTTTAGCACCATTTTGCCCATGGAAAAGACATGAATCTAGCAACTAACATTCCACCCCTTAAAATCTGGATAATCGATGACGATCAATCAATGCGCTGGGTACTGGAAAAGACCCTGTCCAATAATGGCTACCAGGTATCCGCTTTTGAATCCGGCTCGGTGGCACTCGCCACTTTCAAACGCACCGAACCCGAAGCACGTCCCCACCTGATCATCACCGATGTACGCATGCCCGGGATTAACGGTTTCGAATTGCTCAAACAGGTAAAGAACATATCACCGCAAACCCCGATCATCGTGATGACGGCCTATACCGACCTCGATACCACGGTGCAGGCATTCCAGGAGGGCGCTTTTGAATACCTGCCCAAACCTTTCGATATCGATGACGCACTTGAACTGGTTGCCCGAGCCTGTGAACCCGTGGTTGAAGCCGGTACCAATCTGCCGCGCTTTGCGGACGAAATCGGTGACTGGCAGGCGCAACTGCGCCTGTGGGCAAAGCAGCAACTGTCACAGGGCGAAACCGACATTCTTAAGAACGCCGCCAGGACCTTCGAAAAAACACTGCTGGATTGCGCGCTCGAAGCCACGCGCGGGCGTAAACAAGACGCGGCGCGACTGCTCGGCTGGGGCAGGAATACGCTGACCCGCAAATTGAAGGAGTTAAGTTAATTCCGGCCTTCGCCCCTGAATCGATTCGCGCCACACCCCGTTGCCAGAATAAGGATAGTCGTCGTGAACATCCGGGATGATCTTAATAAAGTCATACGCACAATTAAGTCATCCCCGCGAAAGCGGGGATCTTGCAATGGTGGCGCTGTTACGAGATCCCCGCTTTCGCGGGGATGACTCTAAAGTAGCGGGGATGACTCTAAAGTAGCGGGGATGACTCTAAAGTAGTGGGGATTACTCGAAGTAGTGAGGATGACAGCAAACCCTTGCGCAGAAATGGCGACAGGGTTCTAAGATGACCGCCTGGTGATCAGCCAGAAATACAGTTCATGTAGGCTTTTTCCAGGGTGTCTGCCTGGTACTGTTCGAGACAGCTTGCGGGAGTGCCGATAAACCTGATTTCACCATCGTGCAGTATCCCGAACTGGTCACAAATTTCCTCCGCGTCGGAGAGCATATGCGTACTGTAAAACAGCGTTCGATCATCCGTTTTTGTATTCTTTAAATATTCCTTGAAGTGGTATCGCGCCTTGGGATCGAGTCCGCTCAGCGGTTCATCGAGGATCAACAGCTTTCGATCCAGCATGAAGCAGCTGATCAATCCAAGTTTCTGGATCATCCCCTTGGAGTATTCCGACACTCTCGATTGCAAACGGTCGGGCCCAAAATCAAATTGACTCGACAGTTCAGCGATCGATTCCCGGTCGATACTGACACCGTAAACCGACGCCACAAACTGCAGGTACTGCCAGCCGCTAACCAGTTTCTTCAGATCAAATTTTTCCGGCAAGTACGAAATTTGCATGCGACATTTAGGGTCCCGGTTTGATTTGCCGAAGAGTTCGATGCTCGACTCTTCAGGCGGTCGAATCAAATCGAGCATCAGCTTGATCAGGGTCGATTTGCCGGCGCCGTTGACCCCGGCAATCGCAAAATAGCGCCCCTGGTCAAGTTGAAACGCCAGGGAGTTCAGAACTTCGACCTGTCCAAAAGAATACGACAGATTATGTATCGAGATGACCGGGGGCATGATAAAAAAAGCCTGCTCGTTAAAGCAGGCTTTTTATGCTCAGGTTCTACACCAAGGGAAAACGCTTATAACCTGAACGCCATGTCGTAGCGCGCGACATCCGTGTACGCAGCGTCCCCGGTACCCGCGACATCGACATCAGTGGAGCTGCCCGAGGCTTCACAGGGTCCTGCGCCACTTATACAAGCACTTTGCACACGGCCACCGTTGGGAACACCGTCATCGAGTCGCCCCTCAAGGATTTTTGCGATCGGCCCTTCAATTTGGCCGAAAACAGTTACGTGGCCCGTAATACCGAGGGCACCGTCGCGAATGCCCATCAATCCGCCGTAGGCATTGGAGGGTTGCGTGGGATCTGTTGCGGCACCCGCGATCAAGCCGGAGGCACGCAAATGCTTCCAGAATAATGCGGTTTCATAGTCCGGGGCCGCCGCCGCATCATTACCCACCCAGAGTCCTTCAATGGTACCATCCCCGTTACCTTCGAGGTTAGCACTTCCGCCAGCAAAAATATCAAATCGGCCAATTGCTGCCGAATCGTCACCCGGCAGCTGGGTGTAACGGTCCTGGTAAGAAAACATCGCCGCGGCAACACCGGCGTTATCGCTTTCGATGCGTTTCAGCTTGGCATTGGTGATCATTTCCTGGCCCTTCAGCACACCACCGATCAGCAACCCGACGATTACCAGTACGATCGCGATTTCAACCAGCGTGAAGCCTTTTTGTTTAGTTAACTGCATTTAATTCTCCTGTCATGTCTTAGGATTCTACCTGAAGAATCTAATGCACCAAGCGTGCCAACTCACAAAAAGCCTTGTAAATCTATGTATTTTGCCCAAATTTATAGTTGATTCTTACCCGATTGTTGGGATTCAAACAGTTTCTGTTGAAAATCCAACAGTTTTGATTCTAGAAACCGCTTCTCGTCCGGGTCGCTGATCGAACCCGATTGTATTAACGCCTGGATTATCGCGATGGCAGATTCAAATTCGTTCATGTCCGCGAGCAGCAGAAAATGGATGTCCCGTGCCCAATTCGGCATAACCACGCTGGCAGGTTGCAATGCGAGCTTCTCTGCTATGCGCAACGCCAGCTTTAAATCCCCGAGTCGGTGCTTGGCCAGCACGCTTGCTTCTGCGAGGCGGCGCCAGTGCAACTGTGGGTTATGGTCAAAGGTTCGCTCGATAAAACTCAGTATTAACCTTAATCGCGCCTTGTCATGCGTCTGGCTGTAGACTCGCGAAGCCAGAAGCATTGGGTACTCCGAGCGGGGATTGATTTCACTGATCTGTTCCAACCAGTCTACGAGTCGATCATAATCGATTCTGCTATAGCTGAAATGCCGCCCCATCTGGTTGTCATGTAACTGCAGGCGGATCGCGAGCAAATAACCCAGTAGTTGATCCGATCCCATCGAAATACCCCGGTAGGTCGACGCCTGCAAGGGATTAGTAAGCGGCTGATAGCTGGCCTCGAGTTGTGCCTGGCTGGAGTAGTGAAACAGCAGCTGGCAAAACAGCATCAGCGCGAATCCCCACAGCAAGGGCCACGGTAATTGCGTAATGGAACGCGCCGCTCGCCGCATCTAAAGACTGAACTCCTTGCGATAAAAATCAACCAGGCAAACGGCTATCAGAAACAGTGCGTAGATTACGGTGGAATAAAATTGAACTGAAAGCGACTGCAGTAGATCGACATTGCCAAAAAAAACATTATTGTTGGCAAAACTGTCCAGATCCGGCAGCAGGTATAAAATTGCGCTAAAAATTAAATCCACGAACCGGCTGGTCAGGCTACCGTCCGATAACCTGACCGATTCTTCCAGCATTTGGGATATCAGGCCTGACAGCCTGGCGAGCAGGTATGTCGCCATCGAAAAGCAAACCGCCAGGGGAATTTTTTCAAGACTTATTATCGTCAGCATGCCCAATAGGCCGAGCAGGAAGATTTCAAGCCACAGCGCGCTCGCCCAGTAGAGACCAACCAGCCAGTCACTGTAGAGCGAGATGACCAACAGGACCGGCAGCACCAGCCACAGGCACAGGCTGGCGATGACCAACACCTGCGCAGCGACATACTGCCAGCGCGCCAGCGGCATCGTCAGCAGGCGCTCGAACTGTCTGAATTCATAGTCCTGGGAGACACTGGTGGTGATTACCAGCAAGGCAAATAATCCAAGCGCGTAGCGCAGAAAATCCGCCACCAGTGCAACCACGATCTGGTTGCTGTCGATAATCGCAAGCTCGCTAAAAAAACCGCCGACCAGCATCGCCAGTACCGCGAGCACTAATGTCAATAACAGCAGGCGCCGGCTCAGAATTCCCAGCATCAGGTATTTAAACAGTGCTATAGTTTGAGCGAACATTCGAGTTTTTGGCACCTTGATTAGAATAAATTCCCTACTGCAATTCGGTCAGCAAATCCTGGCATCGACGTTGCTCACCTACCATATTTTGATCTGGGTGGTCGACGATAGCCAGTTGGAATTTGCGTTATCGTTCATATTGTATGGCCTATTCCTGCTCTGGCAACCTCTGTGGAATAAAGAAACTGTAGTCGATAAAAAGCGAATTGCATTCCTCGCGCTCGTATTTATCAGCATCACCTATGCCTTCCCAAATGAATCGCTGGTTTTCTTCGGCTTGATACTGTCTGGGCTAATCGGCAGTCGCCTGCTCGGCCAGACCGCATTCCGCTCTTTCGACCTGCTGGCACTGCTGATCATTATTCTCGAAATGGCGATCGGGGTTGTGCCAGCAACGTTCGAGCAGATCAAATTACCCGCGCTATTTGCCGATTACATGCAGACCATTATATTGATCCCGGTGTTGTTGTTTTACTTTGCGCCCAATCCCGATCATCAGAAGCAGGGACGCAGCCAGGTCGACTTGATGCACGGATTGCTTGCAGCAACCCTGCTGTTTATCGTGTTGCTCGGCGGCATCGTCATCAACCTGCTTTACGGCGTGGATTATATCGACGGCCTGTTATTGACCGTGTTCATCGTTTCTACCCTGACCATCGGCATCAGCTGGTTCTGGAACCCCGGGGTGGGTTATTCCGGTATCGGCGTGTTATGGAATCGTTACGCGATGACCATCGGCGGGCCATTTGAAAGCTGGATTAACAAGCTGACCACGCTAATCGAGGAACGTTACCTGACGCCTGGCGAGTATCTCGAGGCCGCCTGTGAAAACCTGGTCGAGAACGAGTGGTTGAACGCTATCGAATGGCATTTCGAAAATTTCAAAGTCAGCGCCGGGGAAAAAACCGGTACCCGTCTCGAGCACCCACTGACGAAAAACCTGAACGTGGTGCTGTATTTCAAGGCTGACCCCGGGACCGCGCTGGAACAGCATACGATCCTGTTGATACGCATGGCTTACCAGTTTTACCTGGCCAAGCTGAACCAGGAAAAAATACGCGCACAGGAACATTTTGCAACCATTCATCACACCGGCGCCCGGCTCACCCACGATATCAAGAATATTCTACAATCCATCAAGACGTCGATCGATATTCTCGCCATGGACAAGGATTCTCAGAATTCGCAGCAATTATTGCAAGCCAACCTGAAACAGATCGGGACGCGCCTGGAAAACACGCTGAATAAGCTAAAGGCGCCAAAACTCGACACCCAGGTCAGCCTGGTCGATTGCCACAAGTGGATTAAGCGCATCGGCAAGCAACATAACGCGAATGAACGTATGCACTTTCACAGCGACATCGACAACAACGTGACTTTACCGATCGATTTGTTTGACAGTGTCGCTGAAAACCTGATCAATAATGCGCTCAAGAAAACATCGGCGAAACGAATCGATGTGCGCCTGTTATCGAACAGTGATGTCATTATATTGTCAGTTTGCGACGACGGCGATGCGATTTCAGCGGAGATTGAAAAGAACCTGTTTGCACAACCGGTTTCGTCCGGCAGCGGCATGGGTATCGGCCTGTACCAGTCGGCAATCATGGCGCTTGCGTTTAACTACGAACTCGAACTAAGCCAGAACGAACGCGGCCGCGTCTGCTTTAACCTGTTCCAGAACCTGGCGGAATAAACTTAAGGGAGTTGTCCTGCTTCGATCATCTTCGAGTAGAGCACGTTGGTTGAAATCCATCTGACTCGGTCATCATATTCAGCGCCTGACACGTCGCTGTTGGTCGAAAAAGTATAGACGAAGTCGTTGGTTCCATCGTTAAAATCATCCTGGTTTTCAGACTGGATATTGGAAGCGACTAGACCGATGTCTTTACCGGTGGAAATCACCACGACGGCGACATTGGTGACTACATTGTTTGCGCTAACACCGGCACAGTTGGTATCGGTCGCAGACGAATTATCGCTGTCATCACAAACAACAAGATTTGGAGTCACATTAGACAAGCCTTCCTCGCCGATTCCGTCCGGTGAAACCAGGTCGTCTGCTTCTCCGGTCAAGGGATCAGCGTCGACACCTCCACCTGTGTCGTTCCGATTGATGTTAGACACATGGTAACGGTAGGGCTCACCCCAGGGGTCTAGCAGGCGACCGAGGGAATCGAAATCCCCGTTTATGCCAAGCGTTCCCGCCGGCACAAAACCCGAGAAACCCTTGCAACTATCAGGCAAAGTGTCATTCCCAGCAACACTGGTTGCATTAATAATCTCGTCATCGAAATCCTCCTCGCCATTGAGAGTGCCCGGGGTACCCGTGCCGTTGACATCACCCGAGCTATCGGGGCAGGGCAGCCGTCTGTTGACCTGGGCAAAACCAATCAGGTGCTCGATGATCTGGTCCATTTCGATTTGAAGCTGGCGATACTGTTTCAATTCCTGCTGCACAGGGTACAAAGCCACCGTGTAACCAAGCAGTATCGCGACAATCAGCAACACGATCGCAACTTCAATCAGGGTGAATCCATGTTGGTCAGCAGTTTTCATGAATCTTAGGTATCGTCCAGTATCAACATGGCATCATCCCCATCATTGGGATGCGCAGCAAAAACATCATCTAACGGCGTCAAATTCTCGCCTTCAAAGATGGTCAATAGATCGCCGACATTTGCTGGAATCCTGCCCGCGCCCACCAGCAATGAAGCCTTGTTGTTGGTTTCCCCGGTGTAATCGTCGGTTACCGTTAGGCATGGAGGGGTAGTGCCGCAGTCTGGCGGAGAAGATAGTGATCCAGGCTGGTAATCGGCCGCGTATGCCATCAGCAGGGAATCGTTCCAGTTGTTCAGCCTTACCCACAAGGGTAGTTCAGGATAATAATCGGCCGTGATATCCAACTGGTTCAAGGTTGCCGTAAAATTCAGGGTTGGCGTACAGTAGAAGCTGCCGGCATCCGGGTTAGAATTCCAGAAAGTATTAAATGTAGTTCCAACATTCCTATCCTCCTCACAAAACACCGTAATATTGAAAAAGTTGATGGGATCGGCAAAACTCGAAGCGACATCGACTGCCAGATCGGTAACCGGTTCAAGCCCAGGTGTCAGCAAACTACCGGTTACCGGATCAATCTGGGATGCGGGATTGAGCAAAGCCTGAAATCGTGCATTGGCACCAACTGTTGGGGCGACTGGTGGATTGATAGTCGGCGGATTGTTCAAATAGGTCAGGCCAACCTGGAACCGGGCATCCATATGATGCAGGAGTACAACCATTCTTATCTGGATATCAGCATGAACGGCCCAGTCGGTATAGGGTTCAAAAAAAGTATTGGTCGGGTCTCTGGCGCAATCTGTTTCAGCCGTCGCCGGTGCATTGCACAATTGCCAGCCATTCGCTGCAAGTTCATCCCAGAAATATCGAAACTCCATGTAACCTATCCTGATTTTAATATTTTCATGATTGGTCCAGGCGGTAAAGGGTTCAAAAGCGAAAGTTCCAGGGTTTTTGGCACAATCGGTTATATTCGTCGCCGGGAGTTCACACAATTGCCAGCCATCTTCCGGTTCAGGACAGGAAGCACAACCGTCCCATAAATACACCTGTTGACTAAATCCGCTAGTGCCATCGGCAATATCTCCAATGTTAGCCCCATCGGTAACAATGACGTCGCTATCGCTGATTAAGGTGCCGAGATCGTCCGTGGACAGATTGGCTGACGTATCGAAGGTTTCCTGCTTGAAAGACAGGTTAGATCTCGGAATAGTGAGATTTTGCGCGCCGACAAATAATCCATCGAAAGCGCTAATGTAAGTTGGGTCAAAAGGATCTGCAGTGTCAGAAAGACCGGTGAAATCGAGCAGATAGTCAACCGACAGATCGGTAATCACTGTATGCGAATCATGGTCGGTAAAATAATTTAGAAAGGGTACCCGCCCCACCGTATTGCCAGGCAATACATCATAAACGTTCAGATCCGTGATATCGGCATAGGCGTTCATCCATGGATAGCGATAATCATTGACTACCGCGAGCCAGATAGTTTGCTGGTAATCATCGATCGCGGCGCGGTAAGCCTCCAGCACAGCCCTTTCCGCTATCGCACTGACTTCCTCGGCGGTCACCAGGATAAACTGGTCGTTGACATTATCACTAACCTGGTAACCGTTACCCCCCAGCACAAATCCATCCACGGCGCCCCCCTGGGTCACCGTCGCGTTGTCCTCCGTGCCGGCAACCAGGTCGAGATAGTTGACCGGATTGATAATGCCTGGTTCGGTATCCGCAGTGGTATCGAACGGGTCTTCGATGCCGGTACTGCGGTCCTGCGCGGTTCCATTGCGATCGATGGCGGCGCCAGGGGCGATAATTACCGCGGCGATGCCATAATTGATCAGGCTATCGGGATTGGAACCGTCATACATAACATTTCCCCCGGGGGCTCTGACCGTCAAGGTTCCCGAGGTATCGCTGTTGACAATGGTGCTGGTGTTGGTGGCAAAAGTGCTTGATACCGTGTACCAGAGACGCTGGCCATCGGCATCCCGGAGATCGTTGAGACCCAGCGCGGGTTCAGCCCACGGAAACCGGCCAACGTCGTCACAATCACCAAAGGTTGTATTAGAGCTCCCGTCGTTATCCGTATCCGCGCAGGGCAAACGCCCTGGTCCCCCGGTGCCGCCACTGATTACCGGGTAGTTGTAGGCATATTGCAGCAAAGCTCGCTTGGCTTCCACGAGCACACGCTTGTTATGCAGGTATCGCTCTTGCTCCGCATCCTGCCTGGCTTGCTGGGTAAATCCGACAACCACGACCCCGCTGAGCCCCATGAACGCCAGCACCGCTAGCAATAGTGCATAGCCGGACTGATTCCTGAGACGGCACGTTTTCATAACTAGCCTCCAACAGCTGCCAGGTAACTGACCTCGAGAGTCTCGCCGCTGGTAGCATAGTAATTTTTACCGTCCGGCGCGGTAATCCTGACCCTGATTTCGTCGCCGACCATGACCTTGATCTTGCTCCTGTCTTCGAGTTCTGCGCCATCTTCGTAAGCAGTCGAGTTGATCCAGACGGTATGTGGCCCGTCTCGTGAAATGGTGATACCGGAAACCTTGTATTGGCGGGTTACTGCCTCCTGATACAATTGCTGTACTGGAACCTCGATCGTGTCTTCGACCACAACCTTTGGCTTGGTGTTCCCGTAACGGTTCGAATCGATAAGTTCACGTTCTTGCGGGGTCGTGAACAGTGTCGATAACTCGGCTGCGGCCGCATGACTCCCGGTTAATAGTAAAACCTGGAATCCGATAACTACCTTGATTGTTACACGACTACTTGGCATCGATTGTCACCCAACGGATAGTGCATCTTGTGCGCAGATTCGGTTTTTGGGTGTCCAGCGAGCGACCGATAGGGGTACTACGGGTCATCGAACAACTATCCACCGTGAACAGGCTTCTTATCGACTGACGCAAAACTTCCAGCAATGCAAATAAGTCTTCTTCGTGCAGCATACCGATCGACAATTCCATGGGTGAACTCTTCACCACCACATCGCGCTTGACTTTGAAGTCCGGACGCTTGAAATTTTCCTGCGGTTGCAGATTATAGGTCAGGGTCGGCAGACGCAGCTCCCGGTTGGCGGACTGGAGGCTTTCAATCCAGCTTAGTCGGCGCTCCTTGCCTACCAGTCCGGAAGCCTTGTATTCGTTGTAGAGGTTACGGAACTGCTCAATCAATTCGAGATCTCTGACTAAATTACTGTAGCGCTTATGGGTTGCACGTAGCTCGCCAACTGCCTTGTTATAGTCTTTCTGTTGCGCGGACTCATATTGGTAGCCAGCGACTATCAGGGCCGCAGACACCAGAATCGCCACGCCAAGCATAATCAGTGGCCGTATCAGGTAGCGCCAATCAATCTTACTCACTCTTAGGCACCTCCCTGACGACACGAAAACCAAGCTGGGCCACTAAGTTTCGGTTTTTACTCGCGGTACCTGCATCGCCAGTCAGACGATTGGTGGACTCAATGTTTAGCGGGCGCTTGGTAATTTGCACCGAATAATACTTACCCGATTCAGCCATCGTCTTTTCGAGATCGTCAACGGCACTGAGCACATAGCGATAATTGCCGTCAAAGTTGAGGAATTCGCCCTCAACCTGGGCAATTTCAAAATACCCTTTCTTGGGCTTGGGAGCGTTCTTGTCCTGGTTCCTGTTGCGCTTAGGCCTCTTGGGCTTGACCCAGTCAACATCGTTAATACCGGTACTGCTCGAGTAGTTGGAAACAAACCAGTCGACCTTCTTGATGCGGATATCAGGAAAAATACTGACATCGTTACTGATCAAAGCCAGTAGTTCCTCCGGGTCACGCAGGTATCGTTTCTCGAGGGAATCCACGGTTTGCACAATATTCTGCATGCCAAGGGTCGAGGTAGCAGCGTCGACGCGATTCTCGCTAAGCTGATTAAACTTGGCCTTGTATTTCTGTTCAATCAGCGTGGTATCAGCGATGGTATCCCGGTAGAGAAATCCCTTGATCCCACTGGTCAATGCTATCCCCAGGCCAAGCGCAATCAACGCGATACTGGCAGCGCGCAACCCCAGGCCAGCCTGGTGATGTCGAAAGATGCGACGCTCACTCGGCCTGGCATAATGGTTGAGCACCATTTTCTTGCTCGCCAGGTAGCAATAGAGTCCCGAGCTGAAGTCCTGCTCGTCCTCAACGTCAATTTTTTCACGTTCCAGTAGCTGGTTGATTTCATAGATCTTGAAATCGAAATAACTTTCCTGTTCACAGCGCGCCGTCAGTTTATCGAAATGTCGCTTGTCGGTCAGGATGTGGACCGCCACGGTTTGCGAGCGTTCGACAATACGCTGGCTAATCAGGTAACGTTGTGTCGATTCGACATCGCGTAACACGTCGGAGGCATAATCACCCTGGTAAAAGCTCGCAATCGGCACCAGGCGACTCAGCACCAGTTTGCCATCGACGAAGACCGATTGGCGCAGGTTGCTGGGTACCTGCTGGCTTACCAGTATGACCGCCCTGTGTTCAGACTTCAGTTCCTTGATATAATTTTCGGATAATAACGGTAAGCTGATGATGCCCGACAACGGCGTTCGAGTTTCTTCAACAATGTTCAACCAGGGCTCAAGTAACGATTGATTGGTAAGACCAATCATTAGTAACTTTTCTTCCTTGCGATCTTTCTTTTCCACCGACTGTGAAATCGCAAACCGGTACTCTGAAGTTCGGAAATACTTGGCAAAGTTACGCTTGAGGATAGCCTGCCTGTCGGAACCGCGTAACAAGGGAACTTTTATCTGGCGGAATTCTTCTTCAATCAAGTCTACCAAAAGGCGCACCGGCTCATTGTCGAACGAGCGTAAGTAAGAACTGAACAAGTCCAGTCCCTGGTCATCGGGTTCGAAGTAAACACTACTCATTAATTGATGGCCGGACCACTCCTGCGCGACCATTCTGTAACCCGTAAAATATAGAACTCTTCTCATATCAATTCCGTTAAAAATCGATCGTGGCGATGGTATCGTAAATCGGGCCAAGCACTGAAAGTGCCAGCCAAAGAACGATGATGCCGATGGTCGCCATCAACGCAGTCTGCAAAACCGGCTCCATTGCCTCGATACTGTCGTTGATGTCGCGATCAAAAAAGTAACTCACGTTGTTCAAAGATTTGTCCATTTGGCCACTGGCTTCGCCAACTCGCAGCATGCGTACGACCAGCGGTGGGAAAATCCCGATATTCTTAAACGCCTCGCTAATGCTGCTACCCTCCGAAATCTGCTGCCAGGCACGATCGATCCCGTCTTCTAGAACGGCATTACTGACCACGGCTTTGCTCAGGTCGATGGCATCCAGTACGGTTATACCGGAGGCAAACATCAGCGCGAAATAACGCGTAAAGCGCGAAATCTTGATCTTTTCACTAACCGGGCCGATCACCCATAGCTTCAGCATCACTCCGTCCAGGTTGAACCGCGCCTTGCTACTCGAGTTGTAGAAATACTTGAGGGTGAAGAAAATCACGAACGGTGCGGCAATTACCGCGTACCAGTAATTGATCAAGAAATCCGATGTCGCCATCAACAATCGCGTTTCCAGTGGAATCTTACCGCCCAGCGAAACGATAGCGTCCATGATATCCGGCACCACGAAAATCATCATGAACAGGATTACCGACATTACCAGGGTGCCGATAACCGCGGGGTAGGTCATTATTTTTTTGGCCTTTGCGAGCAATTCATCCTGCCATTTCAGGGTTTCGGTGATGTCGACCAGTACCTCGCTCATCTTACCGCTGCGCTCACCTACGCGAATCAGGCTGACAAAAACATCATCGAATACTTTTGGGTATAGCTCGAGCGCCTGCGAGAATGTGTTACCACCTTCAATCGCTTCAATCAGGCCGGTCACAATATCTCGAAAGGTCGGATTTTCCTCGCCATCGCGCAGATCGGCAAGGCCCTCCAGGATTGGCACCCCGGCTCGGGTCAGTTGTTCCAGGTAAAACGAGAAGTTGATTAAGTCCCGGCGCCCAATCTTGTTGCGGCCGAACATGTCGGAACCCGGGGTCTTTTGCTTGAACGTGACCAGGTCCAGGTCCATTTTTTCGAGGCGCACCTCAAGATCATTGCTATTGCCGGCATCGAGACTACCCGAGATGAATTTACCGGCGGGGTCTATGGCCTTGTACTGGAAAAGTGGCATGCCTAATCCATCCGCTCGGTCATGTCGGCGACCCGAGCGACCTCTTTAATCGAGGTGATACCCTCTATGATGTGACGAATCCCGTCATCAGCGAGGGTAAAGAATCCCTGCTTATAGGCTGCATCCCTGATTTCCTTGGTGGTTGCTCCATGCGCGAGCAAGTCGTCGAGATCCGAATTCATTTTCAGTATTTCGAGCAAAGCCATGCGCCCCTTGTAACCGGTATTATCACAGGTGGTACAACCCTTGGCCCGGTAAATCTTGGTTGGTATTTCTCCCCGATTATTACTCAGCATGCGCAGCTCTTCCTCGCTCGGTGTGTGAGCAACCTTGCAGTACTTGCAAAGTTTGCGAATTAAGCGCTGGGCGATAACGCCGATAATATTACCCGCCATGATTTCCGGGATAATGCCGATATCCCGAAGCCTCGGGAGCGCGCCGATGGCGGAATTGGTGTGCAGTGTCGAATAGACCTGGTGACCGGTCATGGCTGCGCGAAAAGCCATTTCAGCAGTTTCCTCGTCACGCACCTCACCCACGAGGATAACGTCCGGGTCCTGGCGCATCAGCGATTTAATGCCATTTGAAAAATCCATCCCGGCAGCATCATTAACCGAGGTTTGTCGGATCAACGGGAAAGGATATTCGACCGGATCTTCCAGTGTCATGATATTAATCTGTTCGCTACTGAGAAAGTTCAACAGCGAGTAAAGTGTGGTGGTTTTACCGCTACCGGTCGGACCGGTAACCAGAATGATACCCTCGGGGCGTGACATCATGATCTTGAGGGTGCGCAATGATTCCGCAGGCAGCTCGAGTTTTTCTAGCGGAATAACGCCTTTTTCACGGTCAAGCACCCTGAGCACTATATTTTCGCCGTGAATCGTCGGTTGCGAGGCAACGCGAAAGTCTATCTGCCGGCCCACGATGGTACGCGAGATACGACCATCCTGTGGCGCACGAGTTTCGGCGATGTTCATGTCTGCCATAACCTTGAGACGCACTGCGATCGCCGCCCAGTAAGTCTTGTGCAGGCTTCGAATCTGGCGCAGCACCCCGTCGATCCGGTAGCGGATGCGCAGGAAGCTTTCTTCAGGTTCGAAGTGCAAATCCGAGGCGCCGCGCTTGACCGCATCGGAAAGCATGACATCCACCAGGCGCACCAGCGGTTGACTGTACTCTTCGATATCACCCTGGTAGTTGGTATAGTCGGCTTCACCGGTTTCGATTTCGCGCAGAATTCCATCGATCGATAACTCGTAACCGTAGAACTGGTCGATCGCATTGGATATTTCGGCTTCACCGGCGAGCACCGGTATTAGTTCGATATGCTGACCTATCTGGATTCGAATTCGGTCCAGCGTAAACAGGTTGAAGGTATCCGACATCGCGATCGTCAAAGTGCTGCGGATCGGGTCGTAATTGAGCGGGATGATTTTGTGCTTGCGTGCGGTGTCAGAATTGATCATTTTGATCGCATCCGGGTCAGGCACCACGCGCGACAGGTCAACACTTTCCTGCTCCAGCGCTTCTCCGAGCGCCGAGCGCATTATGGCTTCAGTAGCAAAACCAAGATTCACCAGCAACTTACCTAGCGGCTCGTGAACCTTTTTCTGTTCGGTTAAGGCGATATTCAACTGATCTTCGGTGATAACACCTTCATCCATCAGGATCTCGCCCAAACGCTTGGGCTTGTTTTCTGCGTTCATTTTATTGCTAGCAACTCCAGTCGCTGATCAACGACGTCCCTGTTGAACGTCGCGGGTCCATTCCCTAAATTATCCAACGCACGCCGGTAGTAAGTAATCGCACTTCCAGGCTGGGAGATATGCTCCAGGCTAACGGCCAGGTTATAGGCATAGTTTGGATCTCCCGGATTGCTCTGTAGAGCCCTGAAGTAATGTCCCTGTGCTTCCTGCCAACGATTTTGCGCGCCATATACATTCGCCAGTGCAAAATTCAAATGCGGTGAACTGGGCTCTTCACGAATCATCAGTTTCAACTGCGACTCGGTTTCCCAAGGCGAGTAATTAGCAACCGTTATCAACGAGGCCATCGCCAACGAATCCTTGGGATTGGCCAGCAACAAGGCCTGGTAGTCCTTGATCGCGGCGGCGCCGTCACCATTTTGAACATTGATAGCGGCACGCGCCAGTAGTGCATTGCGGTTACCTGGATCTTGTTCAAGCACCTGGTTATAGCGAGCCAATGCGAGGCTAACATTTCCCGCTTTATAGGCATCATAGGCTTCACGCAGCAAGACATCTCTTTGCCCAATCTGGCTGCTCGATGAAATCTGGAGGTTTGAAGAACTGCTTTCAGGCTCCGACGCCTCAACTTCGATCTGCGTGATACTCGTGACTTCGGTATTTGTTATTTGCGCGCTTTGAGTTTGCTGCTGGCCTACAACAGCGACTTCGATCTCAGGCTCCCTCGCTGTCACTTCGGAGTCAACTGTTTCGACAGCCTCCTCGATTTCGGTTGATCCGGTGGCAACTTCCTCGATGCCGGCGGCAGTACTCTCGGCATTTTCAATTATTTCAATCGTGCGCACATCTGCGGCAGGTTCGGCCTCGGCAAATAAATTCGTATCCTGCTCCTGATTACCGGGTTTAATCAGGCCGGGCATTGGATCACGCTTGAGCGGTCGTAAACCGGTATCAATTTTATGTGCTTGATCCTGAAACTCGAAGGCACCAAAGATGCCAATTCCAAGAAATATCACTACCATGATTCCTGCGTAAATCTTGAAGTTATGCAGGCGCTGCGCCGACGACTTGCTGCGAAAAACTTTCTTCGCATAGTCTGGCGTCATCACGGCATCGGATTCATTTTTCATGCCTGCGAATAACCTCGACGCATCTTCACTCGGAAGTTTCATCAAGGTGCGATCATAGTTATCCGGGGCGTAGGTGTATGTCCCGGTGGAATCTGTTCGCGTGGCAGTGGATTGGGTATCGACATTAGTACCGGTAGGGCTGGTTTGCGTTGCCGACCGGGTTTGAGTTACATCATCGGGAAGCTTGTGCCGCGTCGTGTCCTGCAACGCAAGACCGTCGCTTCCGGCGTCGTCACCTTTTAGGGTTTCGGTCTGATCCTGCGGTAATTTTGGATCAGTCAGCGACGTACGCGCGGTAAAATCTGTATTATCCCGCTCAACCAGCAATAGCGACATATCTTCTTGCGACTCGGTCAGGTCAAGCTCGGTCTTGCTGTGGGTGGGTTCTGAATCTTGCTGCGGGACATTTGTCTGGTGATAAGTTTGATCGACCTCGGTTTCATCTTCCGCCGGCGATTCATCGTGTGGCTCGATATGCGTCTGAACTTCAGTCTGATCATCACCAGGCCGGTCTTGCGGCTGACGGTTGACCAGCTCCGGCTCACCCATAAAATCTGAAACATCTCCGTCGGCAAAAATGATGGTTTCATCCTCACCAGTTTGCATCTGCGTGCTTAAATCTGTGTGCTGCGTCTCGGTTTGGTCGGGGATTTCAGTTCTGGTTTCATCAGTACCGCGTTCAAGGTGGGTATCCTCATGTTGGGTCTGCAACCTGGAATCGTCTATTTGAGTCTCATCCTCTAGTTCGCGCCGGGAACTTTGTAGCACATTATCTGCATCTTCCAGCTCGGAAATATCTTCCGGTGCCGAAACCACGATGGTTTCATCAGACGTTTCCGCTTGCGGAATATCTTCCCTGCTCTTTTCCGCCTTTTGCTCGGCGGCTTTCTTGAGCGCGTCTAGCAGTAAACTCATGCGTCTTCTCTATTGCCCGGAGAAAATTTCAGGTTTCAGGTATTGTTTGAAATCCCGTAAATTTGTTTCAAGGCTGGCACTATCGATGACGCGTGGGCGCAGAAATATTACCAGTTCGGTTTTATCAAACTCGCGCTCCTTGGTGCCAAACAAAATGCCGAATCCCTTGGCATCATGGAGCCCTGGTAATCCTCTATCATCTTTACTGGCGGTATCCTGCATCAATCCACCGATAACGGCGGTATTACCACTTGCGACCCGAAGCACCGACTCCATTTCACGGACCTGGATTTCAGGTATCTCGGATACGACACCGGCAGCCGCAAGCGCGGGATTGGGATCCTCGACGAATCTCAGTATGCGCGTGATGGTAGGACGTATATTAAGTATTACCTCGTTGCCGGCGGTTATGAACGGTGTTACGTTCATAACAAATCCAACCGGAACCGTTTTCGCGGTGGTATTAAAAGTTTGCGTTATTATGGGCGTGGTGCCGCCGGAGGTATTACTAGTTGCATCTATCTCGAAATAGACCGTGTTATCGGCAACTTTCAGTATCGAGGTCTGATTATTCAGGGCCATGATTTTCGGGCTCGACATAACCGACACTTCACCAAAGGAGTCCAGCGCCTTGATGGCGCCCGAGATATCCCGATCACTGTTGCTATTGGCGTAGGTGGCAGACGTAAACGGGGTTGTACCCAGTGTGCCGCCGAGCGTACTCTGTTCCAGGCTCCAACCATCACCCACGGCAATTCGCGACCAGTCGACGCCAGCCTGGAACTCATCATTGAGCGTAACTTCAACCACGGTGGCCTCGATTAGCACCTGCCGGCGCGCGCTTCCCATCACGGAGTCAACGAAACGCTGAATATTTTCGTGCGCCGCGGCGGTAGCCATTACCGAAATGGTTCCGGATTCTCGATTGGAGATTACCGTACCCTGGGTCCCACCGGTACTGGCCAGTAATCCAATATTAGCTTCCAGCGATTGCCAGAATTCGTTGCTCGATTCGTTAGTTACCGAGGTCGACGAATCGCCACTGCTGCCGCCATCTTCGCCACCTCCTGCCAAAGCGGTTTCGATACCAACGCTGGAAGTAGTTGTTCTTGACATATTGAGATAGTCAATATGATATTGACGGACGAAAGGTCGATCTTGTTCGATTACAAGGTTGGGACCGTCGAGATAATAATGTAGCTGCACCTGGCGCGAGACACGCTTTAATATCTGGGGCAGGGTCTGGTCAATCGCATTGATACTGACACGACCATCGATCGCAGGATCGATATCCAGGTTCAGTCTGGCATCGCGCGCCAGCGCGAACAGCAATTCATTTGCCGGCAAATCTGTCGCAACCACAGTGAATGTTTGCATTGGTTCTGCGGGTTCGGGTGCCGAAATAATTGGCACCTGCTCGACAACCGGGGGTATCCCGGGGTCGGCTTGCTCAACTGCCGGCGACGGTGTATCAACATGACCTTCTACAACGGTCATCCGTTCATCCCTGTCTTCCATAAAACTTGCACAGGCTGACAGGTTGATAAGGGCAATTAACAAAACTATTTTTTTCATCACGTTATTCCAGTTAATATCCGACTGCTATAGCAAAGCTTTCTGCATTCGATATACCGAATGCAGGTAAGGTGAATTTTTCTTTACCGACTCGGGCAGGCGCTGCAGTTGATTCCTGCCATTCGATAAAGAATTAAATTCACTGTAGAAAACCCGGTAAATACTCCTTGTATCAGTATTTACTTCATATAAATAAGTTTCCGATAAATCCAACGGCCATTCATTACGTAAATAATAGACCAGTTCTCGCGCAGCGGATTTACTACGCATCAAAACCTGGATCGACACATTGTCCCGGTTTGCATTACTGAGCCAGTTACGGCTCTCTCTCAATTTTGCATTTAGCCACTGATTGTAATCCTCGGTCAAGCCCAGATCATTGCTATTCCCGGTCTCTAGCGCGTCAGTTGAAGCGGCCTGGTCGAGCGCACTCTGCAGGACTTCGTCTTCAGCCAGCTGCGCTGGCGCAGATTCAAGCGGTGTCTTCTCTGTTAACTGATTTAAGGTTACATTGACAGGTACTACCACTTCTTCAACCTGCTTCTCTAAAGCTTCGGATTCCTGCTTTTCTGAGGTTACATTGGCAGAAACTAAAACTTCTTCAACCTGCTTTTCCAAAGCTTCTGATTCCTGCTCCCCTAAGGCCGTTAATTCCTGCTTCAGTGAAGCCGGAATTTGTATCTCCTCTACTACCGTTTCAGACTGCACCGGGGCCGGGCTCATTTCCGGTTCCGTATTCGCCATAACCGGGACCTTATTCTCGTCAGTTTCCAATGCCTGCGGCGTAATATCTGTGATCGGATTGACGTTTTTCACAGCATTTTCATGTTTTGGTGTCAAATCCGAGGCCTGGATAGAGCTCCAAATGTCCGCGATCTTTACCGAGATCCATTGTGATCGAGTTTCGTATAGTGCAAATGCCAGGGCTATTATGAGTAATATGCCAAGCCACCACAGAGCGCGTGATTTGCGCGGTGCTTTCTGGTTAAAGGCGCTATCGTTTACGGCGGCGGTTACGTGCTTGGCGCTGAGGTTGTGAGTACCTTCTGCAAACGCGGAGAGCAGAATTTTATCGGCGATGATATTGATGCGGCGCAGCAGCCCATCCGAATGCAGTTCCACTTTCTTCGCGACCGTGGGGTTGATTAATTCAGGCCCGGTGTAACCCACTTCACGCATTCGAAAGTTCAGATATGTATGAATTTCGTCCTGGGTCAAAGGTTCAAGATCAAAATTGTGGGTAATGCGTTCGCGCAACTGGCGGATAGACTGTTGTGACAGGTTCTGATCCAGCTCGGGCTGGCCAAATAGGATAATTTGTAACAATTTATTCTGGTCTGTCTCAAGATTTGATAGTAATCGGATTTCCTCAAGGGTATCGAGCGGCATGCCCTGCGCTTCTTCGATGAATAAAACGACCTGCTTGTTTTCCATATGTCGCTGCAACAGGTAGTCCTGCAACAGATGCATGACTTCATGCTTGGAAGAATCCCTGGTAACCGGCAGCGACAACTCGTGCGCGATCACGAACAGGATGTCTTCCGATGAAACACTCGGATTGGCGATGTAGACGATTTCGACCGTGTCCGGCAGTTTGATCTGTAGCATACGGCACAACATGGTCTTGCCGCTGCCCACTTCTCCAACTACCTTGATGATGCCTTCGCCACGGTGGATGGCGTAAACCAACGCAGCGAGAATATCGCCGCGCTTGCCACCTTCGTAAAAAAGACTGGTGTCCGGAGTGATTTTGAACGGGGGACGCTTGAGGCCGAAATAATCTTCGTACATGTCTTAGTCCTTGACCTCTAGCCGATCCATGCGGCCATACAAAGTAGTACGATTGATGCCAAGCATTTCAGCCGCCTTGCTGACATTGCCATCGTGCTCACGCATCGCCAGGTCGATAACTTCTTTTTCGACAGCCTTAAGCAATTGATCAAGCTGAAAACCGCTATCTTGCAATGCACTATGCAGCCAGTCTTCGCTGCTTGACGCGCCGTTGTGTCGTTGTAGCCCTGACATTTCCCTCTTCAACACCTCGGGCTTTATTGTTTGTCCCGGATACTTCGCTGAAAGCCTGATTATTATATTGCGTAATTCTCGCACATTTCCCGGAAAAGTATAATCATTCCAAAGCCTTAGTGCATCCTCATCAAGCTGGAAAGTTGCGACTTCATCCGCGACCTGCTGCATGAAATAAAACAGTAATTCATTCTTGTCACCATTGCGTTCCTTGAGCGAGGGCACACGCAAGGTCAAAACGCTGAGACGATGGTATAAATCTTCGCGGAACTGGTTGGTTTTTATGGCTTCAAATATATCCTTGTTGGTTGCAGCGAGAACCCGCGCCGAAGAGTGGCGTGGCTGGGTTTCACCAAGTCGATAATATTCACCATTTTCGAGTACGCGCAGTAACTTGGCCTGCAGGTCCAGGGGCAGATCCGCGACTTCATCAAGCAATAAGGTCCCCGAGCCGGCTTCTTCGAAAAATCCGTTCTTGGTGTCCGTGGCACCGGTAAAAGCGCCCTTGACGTGCCCGAACAATTGCGACTCGAGCAACTCGCCGTTGAAAGCGGCGCAGTTCAAGGTCATGAAGGGTTCCTGTTTGCGCGAACTGCAGCGATGCAGATTGCGCGCGGCGACTTCCTTGCCACTGCCTGATTCGCCTTCGATCAATACCGGGTAGGGCGAATCAGCTAACTGGCGTATTTGCATACGCAACAGTTCAATTTCTTCGCTGGAGCCGACGATGCCTTCAATGTCATCGTGTCCCGCGTCAGCGCCGCCGCCGGCAATTATCTGTCGTTTCAGACGTACCTTGATTTCAGCGATATCGCAGGGCTTGGAGATGAAATCGACAGCCCCGTCTTCCTTGGCCTGAAACAGGTGCTTCTTGTTATCCTGGCCGGATAATACCAGCACACGGGTCGAGGGGTGCATTTGGGATATCTTTCGAATCACCGCGAGCCCTTCGTCGGGACGATGCGTATTGGGAGGGAGACCCAGGTCGACCAATGCCAATGTCGGAGAATCCGACATATCACTCATCAACTTGAAGCTGGTAGCCCGATCCGAGGCGCGCTCTATCTCGTATTCTTCACTGAGCACATACTCGAGACTGTCGGCGATAATTGCATCATCGTCGACCAACAACAGTGTCGGTTTCTTTTCACTGTCCAAAGGCATTCTTGAGTAACCCGGCGTTTAATCAATCAAGTATAGTGTCTAAATTTCAACAACTCAAATCATACTTTAAAATTGATTTAAAAGTATTTGAAATATATAAGGAAAATTATCTGAAGCTTTGAATCAAAGTCGAGTTTATCGACAAAAATTTTGCATCGCTGTTAACTGCTTCAAAGTTTGTGCATCAGGCCTGCTCGACAGGCAAATATGCCTAGGGCGGATCCTGTGAAACTGTCGCCTGGATACGGCGTTGGACATAATCGAGCGAACCATAAGAACCAGTGCTCGCAATTGCGGTTAGCTGGAAGGTATCGATCGGCGTGATACCTTCGATATGAGTCGTCTGGCCACATTGAACTTCGATGTTAAAGCCTGAAAACGCCGGATCGGTAAAGTTGGTCGATCCCACGCAACTACCATTGACTATCGACTGGAAAATTCCCCATTCAATGCCACTGCGAGCTGCCAGGGTCGCACGCGCGCCCTGCACCCCATATAACAGGGTGGTTTGCTGCACGACACGGATATTGGTGACGTAACCCACCAGTGCAGCAACCACAACCAGTAGGAATATCGCAGTAATCAATGAGAAACCGTCCTGCACCCGCTTCATGGCACATTCACCACGTGCACCTGGTGCAGCAGGCTGATCGACTCGCCACTGTCGGTAATGGTGATTTCGACCGTGAGAATACCGCCGCGCTGTGAAGTTCCGGCGGTATAGGTCATATTGCAACCGCTCAACTGTGAAATTACCACCCCACTGCTGCCACCAACCGGCGGTGTTGGCTGTGCGGCACTAAAAGCGTAGTTGCTGTAACGCACAATCTGGCTGGTGGCAGGATTGCAGATGTAGCTGGTGGGCCCATCGATCACGAACACACGCTGGCCTGGCGATTGTTGCGCAAACTGAAATGCCGGGTTCATATTGACGCGGTGTTCGGGGTCATCGGTCGCCGGCGTAACTGTGGACAGGCTCACTGTCGTGCCGGCGGTAGTGACGATACCCGGATTATTGTTTAACGCCGCATCGGTATAAATGCCGGTGGCCGAAGTATTGTAAATCACCAGGCGCCGACCCGCAGCTAGCGGGTTAGAGGTATTGAAAAATCCGAGCAGGTTGAAATCGGAATCGCTCGCGGAAAATTCCAGGGTATCGTTGGTGGTGGTAAATTCACCGCCGAATTCATCGCGATAGCGGGCGCCATCAACGGTATTTACCATTTCCACCGCAAATCCTGCGCCGACAGGTGTGACACGAACGCTGTTCGGTAAAGCCTGGCGCACGTCGCGCGCGATCTGGCGCAAAGCCATTTCCCCCTGATCGACCAGTTGTTGGCGACGTACCTGATCGTCGTAAGCTTCAATCGGTTGGAGAATCAACAGCCCACCAGCACTTGCTAGTATTCCAAGTAATACGACCACAACGATCAGTTCGAGCAGCGAGAATCCAGATTGTAATCCGCACCGGTCCATCAGTAGTCGGTTCGGAAGGCACTTAACAGGATAGCGCCAGTTACTGGATGGCTGACGCTGACGTCGATCTGCATCGCGCTAACCGTATTGAGCACAGCTCCGCTGACGCTGACAGTAACCTGGTAATCGCTGAGCGCCGCGATCGGATTGTTATTCTGGTCACGTACCTGCGTGGTGCCGAGACTATTGTAATCCTGGACATCGTCATAGGTCGGACGTGTTTCACCAGCCTCGGCCCCACCCGATTCAGCGACCTGCGGATCATCGTATGCACGCAGCATGATCTCTTCCAGGTAGGCTTCGGCAATAGTGGTAGCCTGTTGCTGAATCATCGGATCGGCACTACCTCGTACCATACTGGAAAACACGCTCAACAAAGCGGTTGCGGCGATACCGATCACGATGATGGTGACGATTATTTCGATCAGCGTGAAAGCGGATTGCCGACGCATCAGAGCACCTCGACCAGGCCGGTGCTGGCATGTACGCGAAAGCTGTAAGTCGTGGAACCATCACTAATGTTGAAATTCGAGGTGGCTCCTTCGCGTTGGCCACGCGCATCGAAGGTGATACTACCGGCGGTCAGCGAAAATCCAGCGGGTATATCGAGGTTCTGATAGTTATTGTTGCGATTCGCAGGATTGACGACCGGGTTGGTGAAATCATCGGCAATACAGGTCGAAGATTGTCGCAGTTGATAGCTGCTGGCGGTGGTGATGACGCGTACATCGCAACCGCTGCTAATCGCGAGTTTCTGTGCAAAACGCACCGCGCTCACGGTATCGTCGAAGAATCCGCGCGCGGCAATTAGATCCTGATCGCCAAAGCGTCCCAACGCGACGATACCGAGTATTCCGAGTAGTAGCATCACGGTTAGCACCTCGATCAGAGAAAATCCTGAACTATGATATTTATTTACTACACTCATGAGATTCGAACCGTTATCCAGGATATATTCCGATTACTCTAACAAAGTAAAAACACTAGGAATCATTTACTTATAGAACAAATTACGTATCTTACTTTAACTTTCTAAATCCTGGTCTATACTCAAAAAATCGATCAATATTATTGCTCTAGTGTAGGGAGTATAAAACATGTATAAAGCACAAAAAGGTTTCACGCTGATAGAACTGGTAGTTGTCATCGTTCTGCTGGGGATACTTGGGGTTACCGCGCTGGGCAAGTTTCAGGATTTATCCGCGGACGCACAGGAAGCAGCGAATTCGGGCGTCGCGAGCGAATTGTCGTCGGCATCCAGTATCAACTATGCAGCACGGGTTCTGGACCCCACTGTTGCAGTAGATCTTTCTGCCGACGGCATAACCTGCGCGAGTCTTGTCGATGGATCTGCGACATCATTGCTTGCGGTGGCGCTTCCGGTTACTAAATATACGGTCACCGGTACTGGTAATTGTGCAACTGGCGGGCCTGGCTCCACCTTCACCTGTGACATAGAGGAAATTCCCGCCGTCGCAGGCATAGTAAACGGCACTGCTGCCGTAATTTGTACCCCGTAACCCGGGTAACCGAGTCAGTTTCATCTGATTTAATTGTGCTTTGGAAAACAGCCACGATTATCGTGGCTGTTTATTTTTTACCAGCCTTAAAGCTTTAAATTGATCCTGGCCCGGTTCGAAACGTCCATTTCGATCGATATCATCGTAGTCGAGTACTACCCTGAAATATACCGGTTCAGATAATTGAAACGGCGCATACATCAAATCGCCACTGCCTGACAGGTAATACCAACCGCTTTCCGGCATGCTTGAGCCAGCTACTTCAATTTCACCCTGGTAAGTTACCGGAAGTACCTGGTATTCCTTTAGAAACTCAAACGGATTAGCACCCTCGAGATCCGCCAGTTCAACAAGCCTGCCCTGGCTTGCATAGGTTGCAAAAACGATAACCAGCCCGCTGTTGATAATTCGTTGAGCCTGCTGTATCGATTGAAGCTCGATCGCTTGCTCGGCCTTTTCCGCATAGTGAAGGAACACATATATAAACAGCAGGATCAGGATAACCATCACGGAGAGACGAAAATTGATCGCCCCCGGGTGGGAACCGATAGTGCTCATCGTCCCGCGAGTTGCGCCACATCCCACATCGGCACGAAGATACCAAGCGCGAGCACCAGCACCATGCCGCCTAATGCGACGTAGATCAATGGCTCAATTTTATCGGAAAGAGTTTTGACGTCGTAGTCGACCTCCTCTTCGTAGAAGTCTGCTATGAAGGTCATCATTTCATCGAGGTTTCCAGCCTCTTCACCGACCGCGAACATTTGCATGACTACCGGCGTGAACATTCCGGTCTGATTCGCGGTGCGCGTCAGCGCCTCACCACGTTCGATACCCTCGCGCATGCCGTTAACATGGCCCGAGATATAATCATTTCCAATCGAGCGTGAAATCACGCCCATCGCCTGCACAATCGGCACCCCGGCACTGTAGGCCATTGAGAAGGAGCGCGCGAAACGGGCCATGAAAGACCGATGTAGAATTTCTCCAACCAGTGGTGCCTTGACGATAAACCTGTGCCACTTGTAACGCCCGTTTACGGTGCCAATGTATCGCTTAAAGGCTATAAAGGCCGTTATTATCCCACCGAACACCAGCATCCAGTACTCAACCAAAAAATTGGAGGTGTTGAGAAGCAGTACCGTCTGCCAGGGTAACTCCAGTGCATTGGCTTCAAAGAAGCTCGCAAACTTTGGAATTACAAACAGATTGACAATCCCCATGGCAACGACCATCGCAATGATAACCGTGGTGGGATACCGCAGCGCGGTCTTGATGTTCTGCGTGATCCTACGATTACGATCGATATAATCCGCCATCAATGCAAACGACTCTTCCAGGCGCCCGGTATTTTCACCAACCTGGATCATGCTGATATAGAGGTTGGAAAAAACCCTGGGATGGCGCGCGCAGGAAACCGACAGGCTACGTCCGGATTCGAGCTGTTCGAGAATATCACGCAGAGATTTTACCAGCAGTGGATTTTCAACCGATTCCAGGATGCCGGTAATCGCTCTTGTAATCGGGATGCCCGCCCTGATCAACGCAGCCATTTGCCGCGTAAACATCAGTAATTCTTCGATGCTGATCTTGTGCAGATCGAAGCGATCCTTGATGACGTCGATAACGTCGACCTGCACTTTTTTTTCGACGATGGAAATCGGGATAACCCCGCGATCCATGAGTACACCGGCAACCGCGTTGGTACTGGAACCTTCGATCTCGCCATCGACCAGTTGCCCGTTGCCACCTCTACCCTTGAATTCGTAAAACGGCATCAGTCATCGATCTCCAGCACCGGTGGATGATCGAGTACATCGTCTGGCACTTCACCGGCCAGGCGCAGCATTTCTTCGATCGTCGTCAATCCGTTGGCCGCATGGATATGCGCAACCATGACCAGTGGCTGGTAGCCAGGCGCGCGCTCGGCGGCCTCGACAAAGCCCTGCGAATCATCATGGCGCAGTTTTTCCGCCAGTTCCGCATTCATGTCGAGTAACTCGTAAACACCCATGCGCCCCTGGTACCCGGTTTCTCCGCATTGCTTGCAGCCGCGGCCTTTCTGGTACTGGTACTGATTGATATCGATCAACAGATCGTCGCGCAGCCAGCCGGCTTCGAATTCGGTCGGTGTATAGGCTTCGCTGCAGCTCGCGCACACCTTGCGTACCAGGCGTTGGGCGATAATGGTACGCAGCGTGGATGCGAGCAGGTATCCCTGAACACCCATATCCATGAGCCGGGTTGCCGTCGAAATAGTGTCATTGGTGTGCAGTGTCGACAGCACCAGGTGGCCGGTCATGGCCGCACTGACGCCGATTTCGACCGTTTCCGCATCGCGCATCTCACCCACCATGATGATATCCGGGTCCTGGCGCAGGGCAGAACGCAACACGCTCGCGAAGGTAAGCCCGATGCGCGGATTAACCTGTACCTGGTTGATGCGATCAAGACGATATTCCACCGGGTCCTCGACTGTGACGATCTTGGATTCCTTGACGTTTAATTCCGAAAGCGCAGCATAGAGCGTGGTGGTCTTACCGCTACCGGTAGGTCCGGTAACGAGAATCATACCGTTGGGTAAGTGAAAATTCTTGCGAAACCGATGTAACAGTTCGGGTGGCATGCCGAGTTGCTCCAGGTCGAGTGCACCCTTGGTCTGGTCAAGCAGGCGCATGACCACCGACTCACCGTACTGCACCGGCATGGTCGACAGACGCACATCGATATCGCGGTTATTGACCAGCACGTGAAAACGTCCATCCTGTGGCAGACGTTTCTCGGAGATATTCAGTCCGCACATCAGCTTCAAGCGCACTACCACCGCGGGTGCAATCTGGGTTTCCTGCATGACTTGTTCGTAGAGGACACCATCGATACGCTGGCGAATTCGAATCACGTGCTGGTCGGGCTCGATATGAATATCGGAAGCGCCTACCTGAACCGCATCCTCGAAAATTGACCGCAGTAACTTTGCCACCGGCGCATCGGTCATTTCGGTCTGCAGCAATTCACTCAGGTCAGTTGCGGTGTCGGTAAGATCCTGACCGAGCTCGGACGCGAGCGCGCTGATTTCCTCAGTGCGTCGATAAACCAGGTCGAAATTTTCAAGCAGCGCGGATTCGCGCACGATTGCCTGGCTTACCGGTTTGTTTAGTTTCGACTGGATTTCATCGAGCGCGTAGATGTCGGTGGGATCGGCCATCGCCACCAGGTAATCCCGCTCACGGTCTTCGAGCACGAGCGCACGGTAACGCCTGGCTATCGACTCCGGTAACAGCTTGGCAACTTCGTTGCTGTAGTTGTAATTGTTGATGTCAATCAACGGGATATTCAACTGGCTGGCAAGCAAATTGAGCAGGCTATCCTCATCGATCATACCCAGTTCTACCAGGGTACCGCCAAGTTTTCGACCGAGTTTTTTCTGTTCGCTGAGCGCGTGCTGTAACTGGTCTTCGGTGATCAGGCCTTTTTCAACCAGTAAATCACCCAGTCTTATTTTCTTGGTGAACGCCATTAATTCAACACCTGCCCCAGCGTCCGAGTTTTGTTGTCGACAAATGCCTGCAGGCGATTATTTAAGTTACCCAGTTTAGCGGCCTGCTGGTAAGAGAAGAGCGCGCCTTCAAGCGCAGCGGTCTGCTCCTGGGAAATTCCGAGCCCGATCCAGTTCTTGGCATTGGTCGCATCCTGCTCGAGTGCGAGGTGATAATGCCTGATTGCGCCTTCATGTTCGTCGAGTCGCTGGTAACTGGCCGCCACCAGCGCCTGCAGACTAGTATTCACTGAAACCTCACTTGCAAACAAATCGATAACAGCTCGATAGGCTGCCGTCTGGAATAACGATCGCGCATACTCGGTTTTGAACAGCAGATCGTCGGGATAAGTCGCCATCGAATCGCGCACCAGGCGAAGAAATCGACCGCGCTGATTCTGGCTGCCGTAAAGCGCGAGCAGATGTTTACGTGCATCGTAGTCTTCGCTACCCCCCAGCAGGTTCTGCAGTGTCGTCCGGGCCTCTGCAAACCGACGGGAATTCATCAATGCAACCGCGTATTCGAGTTGATTGATCGTCTTCGCATTTGGATTGGTAGATTTTATATCGAGTTTAACAACCGCGTCTGACGATGCGGAAGCCGAGGCCTGTTGCGACTCCAGCTCGACCTCGTCTGCCGCTGCATTGGTCGATGCAAGTTCCATCGTTTCCGGGGCTTGCTGCGCCTTGATCGCACTTGGCTCGCCGGCGGCCATACTATCGACTACGGTATCCACAACCACCGGTGCAGCCTTTTTGCGTAAATTGATCACCCAGACGGGTTCCCCATTTACCAGGCTCTGTCGGGTTTCGACCAGGATATCCTCTGCCGTTTGAAAACTGACATCCACCCCGCTATTCGAGGGAGCGATAGCAAGCTCCCTGATCCAGCGGTTGTCGCTTATCACCGGCGCAAATATCTGACTTTCTATATCGCGCAAATGATAACCAAAACTATTTTCACCACGTTCCTTCAGAAACGCGACTACCTTGTCCCGCAATGCAAACTCCATGCGCATATCGTCTTCGGATTCACGAATCTGCAGGCCGATAATCTGGTTACCGATCATTCGATCCGTGACTACGACATGATCGACTTCCGCTTCGGCCACCGGCAATGCAGTTATTGCGGGCGAGGTGCTTGCTATCGATGGTGCCGCAGAAGTACTACTGCTAATGAGCTGGTCCTGCAGATAAATCCATGCTCCCGCCATCAATAACAATAACAACAGCGCTATCAATAAAAGTGGTTTCAGGTCGCGCGTAGGAGTAGATCTGACCCCGATCGTATCAATTTCGATCGGGGTGAATTGACTTTCCCTGCTTTCGAGATCCTTGAGAACGTTATTGATAACACTCATTGCATCTGGCTGTCAGCAGCTGCCGCCTCTATGTGCTTACCCTTGACATAGAACTCGCCGCTGGCGTAGGAAAGCATCAACGCCTTGTTGCATAGCAGATTGATAATCCTGGGTATACCCTGGCTAAGCTTATACAGCCGGCGTAGTGCGCTGTCATCGAATAACTCGGGCCCACGGTAGCCTGCTAAACTGACCCGATGCTGCAGATACGATCGAATTGAGACCTGGTTTAACGGCTTCAACTGATAGGCATGCCCGATTCTTTGCTTTAACTGCCTCGCGTTACTTTTTGCTAGTATGGCATCAAGTTCGGGCTGCCCAAACAGGACTATCTGTACCAATTTTCGCTTACCGGTTTCCAGGTTACTGAGGAGACGAATCGCTTCGAGACTCTCCTCGGGTATTGATTGCGCCTCGTCAAGAATGATGACCGTACCGCGATTTCGACGCGCGTTTTCGATTAAATACTCGTTGATACAGGTGAGATAATTTGCCTTGTTGAGCCTGTCCGCTATGCCCATTTCGACTAAAATTGCATGGAACAAGGCGTTGCAACCCATGTATGGATTGGGGATGTATACTGTATCAAAATTCAACTCCAGTGCCTGAAGCAGTTTTCGGCACAACAAGGTCTTGCCTGTGCCCACCTCACCGGTCACCTTGATGAAACCTTCACCAGAGCCAATGGCCACGCGTAATACGTTGAGTGCTTCCTTATGAGTAAAAGACTGGTAAAAAAACCCGGTATCCGGGGTCAGACTGAACGGTTTTTCCGAAAGTCCGTAGTATCGTTCGTACATTATTCACCCTCCACGGAAGAAGCGTTTAATTGTTTGACTCGATCAACACTCTGCTGAATATAATTAGACCAGACGCGGTTCTTGTCGACGACGATAGGTCGCAACAGGATAACCAGTTCACTGCGCCGGTTAACTTTCCTTTTTTGCTTGAAGGCTTCGCCAACAAATGGAACATCGCTAACTCCTGGCACACCACTAACTTCATCGCTGGTGATATTCTTCATCAATCCGCCGATCACGACGACCTGGCCGTTTTGTGCTTTTACAACCGAGTCGGACTCTCGCACCGTACTAAGTGCCAGCGGCAATTCGAAGCTTTCGCCACCCAGGGTGATTACCTTCGTTTGATCATCGACTTCACTGATACTGGGGTGTATATGCAGTATGACATCGCCCTCCTTGCTGATTTGTGGTGTTACATCGAGTGCAATGCCGGAAAAAAACGGGGTCAAGGTCAACTCCGGTGTCGTGGTCGTGCCGCTGGCGGTGCTGGTATTGTCGGACGACACCTCGGTGACAAAAAATTCATCCGTACCCACCTTGATTACAGCTTTCTGGTTGTTAACGGTGGAAACCCGAGGGCTCGACAGCACGTGTACGTTACCCTGGGTGCTGAGCAGCGTGATCAGCGAGGCAAATGTGCTCGACGAGCTACCCACGGCAAACAGGTTGGCGTAGGGAATATTGCCGAGATCGAGGTTGGAAGAAAGCACCGCGTTACCTGCCGCGTCAAGCAAGGGTGTGCCGGCCTCGTCCGCAAGCACACGGCCAACACCTCTGACCACGCCGGCGTTACCGATCGCCAGGTCGCGGCTGGACGATATCGCGGCCCAGTCGATACCTGACTGGAAGCCATCGTTAAGATCCACCTCGATAACCTTGGCTTCGAGGATTACCTGGCGCTGCAGGTTATCCTGGGCGTTTTCGAGATAGTCTTCAACATCGCGCAGTTCTCCCGGCATTGCACGCACGATAACCAGTCCGGCGTGGCGGTCAACCACCACCGAACGCCCCTGGCCATCGCCCACAATCGAAACCAGCGTAGCCCGCAGCTCTGACCAGAAGTCTGCCACGCTACTGGTGCTTATACTGCTGGATTTTAGCGAACTGTTCCCAGACGAGTTGTCACTCTCGTTACTGTCCCGGTTACCCGATCCTTCGATCTGACCAGAACTGACGGTCATCAAGGATTCTCCGGCACGACTGACATTGAGATAATTAACCGGGAATATTTTTGACTGGATACGCGCAGGCAGTACGATATAGCCAGTGTCGTTTTGCTTGAATTCGAAACCATAGACTTCACGGGTAAGCTGCATGACCTCAGCCACGGTCACGTTCTTTAAATCGAGCGAGATTTCGCCTTCAACGCTCGGGTGTACTACCATGTTGATATTAGTTTCCCTTACCAGGCTCATGAAAAACAGCCGTGCAGGTGCTTTCGAGACTGAAATATCGAACGCGTTTTCGAACTTTAGATCCTGTTCCAGTCCGGGTACAGCGATGCTGCTACCGGGAACCAGTTGATCGAGGATTTCGTCAGGAGGCGATTTCGCATCGGGGATCACTACCGCAGCGGCTTCAATCAGCGCATCGTCGATGCTTTGCCTATTTTGCTGCGCAACCTCCCGATTCTGTGACGAAGCGCAGGCGCTTAGAAGTCCGGCCAACATGATGATACACAGGCGTTGCTTAATCATAAGTCACTCTCGACAGCTTCTTTTCTGACAGTTGTTAAATTGTTGTCCAGGCTCAAATTGATAACCTTTCCCTTACGTATCAGGCGGGCTGTTGCACGCGTCAACTTGACCAGTTCGGCGCCCCTGATACGATCACCAACCACAAGCATCTGATCGTTAATGATCGCGACTTTACGCTCCCTTGCATAAAGGATTGATGTGAGTTGCAGCGGCTTCTGTTGTGGCTTTATCGCCTTTGTTGATGTGGTTGTGCGCTTACCAGTCCATTTGGCCTGACGAAATTTCTGCAATGCATACGGCGGGGGTTGCATCGGGTTGCGCAATTCCGCTGCTTTCGCCATCGTACCAACGCCAAGAAACCCCAGTGATAGCAGGACTACCACCGCGATATAAGTTGAAATGATGCGCAGCATTTAGACCCCAACCCATTCCTTGCGCGTCGACAGAGTCGAAATCACGACTTTGACAGTAACCTTCGGATATTCGTCGCTTACCATTTCAATCTCGTCCCAGAGCAGTTTCCAGTCCAGCGCTTCCAACGTCTGCATGTACCTCAGAATATCGAGGTAACTTCCAGCAAACTCGATTTCAAGCACGTGCCGATAGATGCCCGCTTCGTTGGGCTCATCTTCGTTATCCGAGGGGATGGCCGGTTTTACTTCACGGCGCTTGAGGCTCAACAACTTTAGACGCGAATCCTGATAAATCAGTTGATTCATTAACTGAAACATCTTTTCCGGATCAATCAACTCGATCGTGGTTACCCGGAGCCGATCCTCCAGTGCGGCTAAATCTTTGGCAAGCTTAACCAGCTGAACTTCTTTTTCCTGCTGTACGCCGGATGCCATGGTCTGGCGTATATCGCGCAAAATAGCATGCGTATTTTCAACATCACGAGCGATACGCTGATTTTCTGTTTGCAGAGCTTCTATTTTCGTCATCCTTGGCGTCGCATAATTAATCCACCACACGAAGCCGATTACGACAATTAACGAAATTGCGATCAATCCACGCTCACGCAAAGACTGGTTGTTAAACCACTGTGCGTATTGTTTCAGCTTGCTATTCATTGAAGTCACCACTGGTAGCAATTTCAAAATCAACTTTCCAGTCGCTGTCTTTGGCTCTGCTCAGCCGGAACAAATCGAAGCGGTTACCCTGAAATATCGGCTCGGCGCTAAAACTGTCGAAGTAGCCAGGAACTTCCGTGGCGTTGAGGGCGCTACCCTTGATCTGAACAAAGTTCTCGGTGAGACGAATTTGGTTAAGCCAGATATCATCGACATGAAGGTTGGACAACGCGACCAGGAAATCGGAAAAACCCTGGCCCGATCCAAACCGGTTGGCGTCGACAAAATCTAGTACCCTCTTGCGCGCAGAAATCTGGCGCGCGGTGTTTTCAATCTTGAGATCTAGTCGGTTATCTTCAAGCAGTTTGGCAAGCTCGGCATTGGCGGTTGTAAATTCCGCCGTTAACTGGTCCCGTTCCGCCTTGACTAGCCGATTGCGTTGCTCGGCCTGTTCGAACTCGTGGTACAACAGGAAGCTCCATATTGCAGCCGCAGCGATCACTAGCAACAGGGCCGCCGCAACCTGGATTGCGGAGATCCAGAGCTTTTTCTCCTTGAATCGCTCCTGGTAAAGATTGATTTGTTGAACGATCACGAAGTTATACCCCGCAATGCCGCACAGTACGCATGAAAGCAGTGCGGTTCGAGTCCGGGACTGCCAAAGGTGATGAAATCGATATCGAAATTGGATAAATTCTGCAGGTACATCGCCATCTTTTCGGTCGCATTTAACTGCGGAAATATTTGTAAATTGGTAACTGTACCGATACCGTAAAAACTCTCGAAATAATCCAGCGAACGCTGTATCTCGAGCAGCAATGCATCAAAGGCGCTTTCATCGTCACTGGAAGCCAGTTCGAGCTGATCGATACCAATCGGGAACTCGCGTGACACGTAGAGGTCGGTGTCGTGATAAACGCTTAGTAAGCCGTTGCTGGTGGTCAGTGTCAGCAGCGCCAGGCTTTGCTCCGCGCTATCTTGCACGACCTCGAGATTAGAACGGACCAGTTCGTGAACGTCGAGTACATTCAGTTCCAGGGCCGTAGCCTTGATACTCTCGACATAGCTGCTGACGACAGCTTCCCGGGCTGCAACCACTCCGACCTGTTGCTGTTTGTTCTTGCTCGAACCCGGCATCGGATAACTATCGACCACCGCATGGGCAACGTCGTAGTTGATCAAGTCCTTGATTTTCCAGGTCACCGCCTGAATCATCTCGGAATCTTCGACTTCAGGTCTCTCAACCTGATAAATATCACAGTCGTCGTTCGCAACCAGGCAATTACAGAGGGTCTTCTGTAAGTTGTTATCACGCACCCAGCCTTTCAGAGCCTCGGCCTGAGCCTCCTGACCGGCAGCAGCGACGAATTCGCTACGGATAATGTCACCTGGATTATTTTTTCCAGTCCGCACCTGCGCTACTGCGATCCCATCACGCAGAAAATCAATGCCGATTTGAGACTCTTTTTTCACTGTGGAAAACAGGCCCACGTTTTACTCCGAGTGTTATCCCTAATATCTATGCAAGTTATGCGCCAAGGGCGCAGGTATCTGCTCCCCCCATAAATGAAAAACTTTCGCATCAACGCGCGAAAGGTACAGACTCCATTCTGATCGAATTCTATCCTAGAGTTTCCTTAAGAAAATTGTTATAACTTATTGTCACTGCTGAAAATATTAGCCCATAGCAGGGTTATTTCAAGTTATTAGCTAAAATTTATTTCAACCTGATGCACATCGTCCTTTTCGAGCCTGAGATCCCGCCTAATACCGGCAATATTATGCGCCTGGCGGCAAATACGGGATTCCAGCTACATTTGATCGAACCGCTGGGATTTGAACTAGACGATAAGCAATTGAGGCGCGCCGGCCTCGACTATCGCGAATGGGCTGAAACGAGCCTTCATGGCAGTTACCAGGAATTCATAAATTCGCTCAAATTCAATGATTTATATGCATTTAGTACCAAAGCGAGTAAAACCTATAGCGAGGCATCCTTCGATCCAGAAGATGCGCTTTTATTTGGTCCCGAAAGCCGTGGTTTGCCAATGGAAATTCTGGAGTCACTAGATGGAGACCATAAACTGCGTATCCCCATGACGACAACCTCGCGTAGTTTGAACCTGTCAAATACGGTTGCAATTGCCGTCTATGAAGCCTGGAGGCAACAGGGATTCAGGCAATAGGTCAGTTTATTCGTGGCCCTGGGGACGATTTTCGAGGTCGCGCACCGCGTCGTGGGGATCTTTGCCCTCGTAAAGTACGCGGTAGACTTCCTGAATGATCGGCAAGTCGAGGCCTAGCTGCTGCGCCTTGTTATAGATCGCTTTTGCCGCACGCAGCCCTTCGACGGTTTGACCGACTTCGATCTCGGCCTGCGACACCGTTTTACCCTTACCCAACGCTAAACCGAAGCGTCGATTGCGGCTCTGATCATCGGTACAGGTCAGGATGATATCGCCGAGCCCGGCCAATCCCATCATGGTCTCCTGGTGGGCGCCGAGACTGGTTCCGAGACGCATGATTTCCGAGAGGCCACGCGTCATCAGGGCAGCTCGCGTATTGGCACCGAAACCCAGCCCGTCGGCAACTCCAACCGCTATCGCAAGCACGTTTTTCAAGGCACCACCCAGCTCGACACCAACGATATCCTCGGTCGTATAAGCACGAAAATGGTGGCCTCGAAGGCGCTCGGCAAAAGCCGCCGTGGTCTCGGCATCGTTACCCGCGCAAGCGATTGCCGCAGGCAACCCGCGCGCCACCTCGGTGGCGAAGGTCGGACCCGAGATCACGCCATAGCGATGCCGCGGCAATTCCTGATCGATGACTTCATGCAAAAGCATGCCGGTTTCAATCTCAAATCCTTTGCTGGCCCAGAACAGGGCCTGGTTTTCACTTAGCAACGGTTTTATTTCTTTCAGCAAGCTACGAAATCCCTTGCTCGGGATTGCAATTAGCAAAAAAGGGGCATTGGTAACAGCGAGTTCGAGCTTTGCGACCGGATCAATATTGTCAGCCAGCCTGAATCCGGGGAGATAGTCCGTATTTTCGCGCAGCGCTCGCAAACGTTCGATATGAGCGGGCTCGTGGCCCCAGAGCCTGATCTGCAATGCGTTACGTGCTAATTGAATCGCGAGCGCAGTCCCCCAGGAACCTGCACCAAGCACGGCAACGTTTTCAGTCATCGGGCTTAATGCGGCGCACCGGTTTCGTCCTGCTCCGCCTGCTTTTGCTGCAGGTGTTGTTGATACACCGCATCAAAGTTAACCGGGGACATGGTGAGAGGAGGAAAGCCTCCGCGTACTGATAAATCCGAAACCGCTTCACGGGCGTAGGGAAACAGGATAGTCATACACTGGCTGCCGAGCAGAAAGTTTTTTTGCTCATCGTCAAATCCAGCAATTTCGAACAAGCCGGCCTGGTGAACTTCGACCAGGAACGCGGTAGTTTCCTCATGCGATACGGTCAAGGTAACGCTTAGCACGACTTCGTAAACATCGCCATCGATATGCGTCTGGTCGTTGGTCAGATTCAATTCTATTTTCGGATTCCATTTTTTAAAGCTGAACGACTGTGGAGACGTCGGGGATTCAAAGGATGCATCCTTGACGTAGAGTTTCTGGATGCCAAACTTCTTATTGGGTTCTGATGTCTCGTTCATGGGTTATTTTTTACTCAATGGTAAGTGGGCATCCTGCCAGGCCAACAAGCCGCCATTCAAGCTGTAAACCTTGTCAAATCCATTCTTGCTAAGTTCCTTGCAGGCAATTCCGGCACGCGCACCCGATTTACAATAAACCAGCAGGGTCTTGTCTTTAAATTTCTCCAGTTCATCGACGCGTTTTGCTACCGCGCCAACCGGAATCTGGATCGCCCTGGCGATTTTCCCGCCGACTGTTTCCGAGGGTTCGCGTACATCAAGCACGACAACATCCTCTTTATTCATCAACTGTACCGCGGCGGCCGGGGTAAGGCTGGCAAAACGCTGGGTTGCTATTTTCATTTCATTGAAAAAAACCAGCGCCAGCAAAACCGCAAAGGCCATCACCAGATACGGATGATTGACCGCAAATTCAGAAATTTGAGTTAACATAAGAGCAGGAAAAACAGGCCGTTAAAGATAAATATTCAGTCGGCGGTACAAAACACTTCCTGCATCATTCCAATGAGTCGCAGCGTGCGTTCATCACCGACACGGTAAAAAACCTTGTTCGCATCCTTGCGCGACGACAGTATACCTTTATCGCGTAAAATGGCGAGATGTTGCGAAATATTACTTTGTGAAGTACCGACATTTTCGACGATTCCCTGTACGCAGACTTCACGATTTCCAAGCGTACACAGGATTTTCAGTCGCAACGGGTGTGACATGGCCTTGAGCGAGCGCGAAGCAATTTCAATGTCAGCGGCGCGCGCGAGCAGTTGTTCGCCATCAATTGCCGCCAGGGATTCAGTTTTCATTTGCTTAAGCGTATTACCAAACGTTAATATTAGCGAATGATTATGAATAAACATCGAGTCAATGTCTAGATCGTTGCCGGGTAAACTGTTGTTGTTGCTAATGCTTGCGTTGCTGGTGTTTAACACGGCATCGATGGCAGATGACAAGTCAGACAAGGAAAAGCAGCTCAAAACCCTGCTGCGTAAAATTGACAAGCTAAAGAAGTCCATCGATGTCAAGGAAGACAACAAGTCGAGCTATACCAAACAACTTAAATCAGTTGAACGCAAGATTGGCAAGGTCAATCAACAAATCAGCGCAACGGATAAAAAAATCACCGCTAAAAAGTCCGAACTCAAAACATTGCGGGCTACGCGTTTGAAGCATCAACAAAAGCTTAGCCAGGAGAATGATTACCTCGCCGAGCAGGTATACGCGGCGTTTACCCTCGGTCGCCAGGAAAGAGCTAAGCTATTGTTTTCTCAGCAGAATCCGCAAGCGTTACAACGCAACCTGGTTTATTACCAGTATTTTTCGAATGCTCGCGTTGCTTTAATCAATGACGTGCAGCGAAATATCGACAAGATCATCGCTACGGAAGAACTGATTGGTCAGGCACAACTCGAGCTGGAGCAGAATCAAATGTCACTGGAGACACAGATAAAGGAGCTGAAAGTAGATCTCGGTAAACGCAAAACGATCATTAGTTCACTCAGCAAAGAATTAAAGCAGCAGGGCGGGAGCCTTTCCCGTCTTCAGGATGAGGCCACGCAGTTACAAAACCTGATCAAATCGATCGAGGAAATTTTTGTCGACGCCCCTGAATCGGAAATTTCACAAAAGGCCTTTGCAGAGTTAAAAGGTAAACTCGCATGGCCCGTCAAAGGCAAGCTCAAAAAACTTTTTGGTCGCAACAAACCGCAATCGGAACTGCGCTGGCAGGGCGTCGTGATTGAGGCGCCCAATGGTCGTCAGGTCAAGGCGGTATCGCATGGTAGGATTGCTTTTGCTGACTGGCTTCGTGGCCTCGGCAACCTGGTCATAATTGACCATGGTAATTCGTACTTATCACTTTATGGTCACAACGAGTCACTCTACAAGTCCGCCGGTGAATGGGTTGAAGCCGGCGATGTCATCAGTACTATCGGTAATAGTGGCGGACAGAACAAGTCGGGGCTGTATTTCGAGATTCGCAAAAAAGGCAGGCCGCAGAATCCCACGGGCTGGTGTAAAGCGAAAAATAAGTTTGCCTCGGGTTGATCCTGATTCGACTAACGCTACGTATAAATCTGAAAATTCCAATATTTTACCGTAGAATTAGGCTTTGCAGGCCCCAACTTTTGAACTGTTTACAACTTATACGACCTTATCTGGTCTACAATACTTAATCACGACTTCGGCCAGCGCGCCCTATCGGAGAATCGAATGTTACAAAATCTGCGAACATCCACCTGGTTTTTGAGTGGAACCTTACTGGGGCTGTCACTGGCGGTGGGCCATAGTGTTTACGCGCTCAAGGACAATGATCAAATCCCGTTTGAGGATTTGCAGGCTTTTACCGAAGTGTTTTCCAAGGTCAAATCGGATTACGTTGAGCCGGTAGACGACCAGAAACTCATTGAGGACGCCATTCGCGGCATGCTCAACGGGCTCGATCCACATTCGGCGTTTCTCAACACCAGCGAATTCAGTGACTTGAAAATCGGCACTACCGGCCAGTTCGGTGGCCTCGGCATTGAAGTTGGTATGGAAAATGGTTTCGTCAAGGTTATTTCTCCCATTGACGACACCCCGGCATCACGCGCCGGCGTCAAGGCCAGCGACCTGATTATCAAACTCGATGACAAATCGGTTAAGGGCATGACGCTTAACGAAGCCGTTAAAGTTATGCGCGGCAAGCCCAATACTGCGATCGATCTGACCATTGTGCGCGAAGGCGAACCCAAACCACTAGTGATTACAATAACACGCGAAATTATTCGCGTGAAAAGTGTCAAGAATCGCATGCTCGAACCGGGTTATGGCTATGTCCGGATTACCAATTTCCAGTCACGTACCACAACGGACTTGCTAAAAGCCATTTCCGACCTGCAAAAAGAGGAGCGCCTCAAGGGCATGGTGCTCGACCTGCGTAATAATCCAGGTGGTGTTCTCAACGGCGCTGTCGGTGTCTCTGATGCCTTTATCGACAACGGACTGATCGTCTATACGGAAGGTCGCCTCGATGATTCCAGCCATCGTTACCTGGCAACCCCCGGCGACAGTCTAAACGGCGCACCCCTGGTAGTGCTGGTCAACGGCGGTTCCGCTTCAGCCTCTGAAATCGTGGCCGGCGCAATACAGGATCACAAACGCGGCATCATTCTGGGCACCAAATCTTTCGGTAAGGGCTCGGTGCAGACTATACAGGAATTGCGCAATGGTTCGGCGGTCAAACTGACCACCGCACGTTACTTCACTCCTAACGGACGTTCAATCCAGGCCACGGGTATCGAGCCTGATATCAAATTAAGCACCCTGAGATTGTCCGCAGAGGATGAGAAGTCCCGCGAAACCTATTCCGAGAGCGATCTCGAAGGGCGTTTGAGCAATCCAAACGGCGAAAGTGATGCCGGCGACAAAGACGACAGCGAAGCCCTGGCAGAAACCGACTTTCAGCTATACGAAGCACTCAACCTGCTGAAAGGCCTGATAATTCTGAACCAAATCAGTAGCGGCTAAACCACGCAATGGCTCGAGCCTGCCTGATTCTATTTCTCGCCTTTGCTACCGGTGCCCAGGCTGATCAACGACCGGTACTGTCGTTGGTGATCGATGACCTCGGCTACTCGATGGAAAATGGCAGGGCTGTTATCAATCTCGACGGAGATCATACCTACGCCATACTGCCCGGTGCGGTTTATAGCCAGAAACTGGCCCACCACGCGCACAGCCTCAACAAGGAAGTCATCTTGCATTTACCGATGCAATCGATCCATTCAACGGCCGCGCATGAAACCAATGCCCTTAACGAGGCGATGGATGAGGACGAAATATCCGCCAACGTGCATTCGCTACTGGCGCAAATTCCATTCATCCGCGGGGTCAACAACCATATGGGCAGCCACCTGACCGAGTTCGATTTTTTCATGCGCCCGGTAATGGCCAGCATCCGTGGTTATAACCCCGGATTGTATTTTCTCGACAGCCGCACTTCACCCCGCAGTGTCGCCTATGCACAGGCGCTTGATGCCGGCCTGAATTCGATTACGCGAGATGTCTTCCTCGACGATGAACCCAATCCCGAGTCGATCCGGCTGCAGTTTAATATCTGGCTGACCCGTGCGCGCGAAAGGGGCTCGGCGATCGCGATTGGCCACCCGTACTCGCATACGATCGAGATTTTGCGCCGCAACCTGCCTCAAGCAGACCGTGAATTCGAGTTTATGCGGATATCGAGGTTAATCGAGGAGCGCAAGGTCCGGGGATTTTCGGCTGGCTGGCGTGACCAGCTCTCCAGGCTGGAACCCATCATTCAATAATTACAGCGGCGGCGGCTCAAAACCCCCCATAAGCTTTTCGATTTCCTGTGCCAGTGCTAGTGCGATATCTTCGCGCCAGGGCGCAGCAACCAATTGCACGCCAACCGGCAAACCTTCGGTACTGGTTCCGGCACGCACCGACACCCCCGGCCAGCCAAGCAGGTTATGAATCTGGACATATCCCCATTGTTCGAAACTGTCATCGTGTGATGCCTGGTGAGGCCTGGCGATGGCAAAGGAGGGTGGGCACAGGATGGCGTCATAGTCGCTAAAAAAACCGAGTGCACGGCTGCGCGCCTGGTCGACCGCTTCGAGCAGCGCCGGATCAAGACGATTGGCATTGGCGACGCCTTCCTCGGTCAGGTAGCCATCAAGCTCACGACCATGTTCACGGGTGCCATAAAGTTCCAGCAGGCGCAGAATGAAACCGGCATTAGTGGCTTCACGCAGCTGTGTGATGAGATTTACCAGGTGGCGGGTTTCAGGTAGTAATTGTGCCCTGAGATTTAATCCTCGCTGTTGTAGTGCCTGTGCGGTTTCGACGACCACCCGCTGAATATCGTCGTGCGGCGACACAATACCATTGTCGGCATACCAGGCGATACGTAATGCCATCAGATCAACATCCCGTGGGTTACGCATGGCAACCGGTACCACCGCAGGATCCTCTCCGTCGGGGCCACAGATTAGTGGCAGTGACAAGGAAAGATCCTCAACATAACGCGCCATGGGCCCAATTTGGGTTAACGAGTCCAGAACTCCACCACCGTAGGGGACGATGTGTCCACTTCGAGGGGTGCGCCCGGAAGTCGGTTTGATTCCGGCAATACCGCAAAGGTGCGCTGGCTCGCGAATACTGCCGCCGGTATCTGATCCCAGCTCCAGCGCCGAACCACCGCAGGCGATAATAGCGGCCGAACCGCCACTACTGCCCCCCGGGCTGCGCTCAAGATCATAAGGATTATTAGTTCTTCCGTAGATCAGGTTACTGGTTTCACCGCTAAAGGTAAGCTCAGGCGTATTGGTTTTACCGAGCAATACCGCGCCCGCATCACGTAGCCGTGCGACCACCGGTGCATCCTGCGACGGAATAAACCCCTTACGTCCCATGGTGCCACCGGTCGAGACAATACCCTCGGTATCGAGCGAATCCTTGAGCGTGATTGGTACGCCATGTAACGCACCCCTGAACTGGCCACGAGCAGCTTGCCGATCAAGTTCATCCGCTTCGTTGCGCGCACGCTCGTCCGCCAGTTGTACCACCGCGTTGATTTCAGGATTGACCTGTTCGATGCGTTCAAGACAGGCCTCGACGATGTCACGCGAAGACAACTTACCCGCGCGAATTTCGCGCGCAATTTTGCAGGCAGACCAGTAAATAGCATCGGACATGGCGCTGATTATCGGCGTCTCAGTCCTGATTATCCAGCCTTGATTTGGCGGTTGGGAAGCGCGCGACAAACTCAACCCCGCGCACATCGAGAGGCATAAAAACCAGTTTCGAAGAGCGCTTGCGATTTTTTACGTCGAGCACCCAGTGCGGCAAAAAAGGATCGGTCGCATCGAAGTGGCTGCTATCCATGCCACTCTCCAGAGCGGAAATCAACTGCGGCTTCTTTGCCGCCCCCGGACTGATTTCGATACTTGCGATCGGCGCCGAATATGACCACTCATGACGTTTGCCGGCCTGCTCTTCGGATTCCACTAGCTGGCACATCGGCTTGCCATTGACGTCGACAATCTCGAGCCGTTCTTTATATATTTCACCATTGATAAGCTTAACGCTAAGCGAAATGCAATCTTCACGATTGTCGATATTGTTAAACACGATGGAACCTTCAAAGCCCTTGGTGATTTCATTGACAAAATACAATCCCAGGCCTTTGCCGTGATGCTCTCGGATACGTCGTGACGAAAAACCGAGCTGGTAGATCTTGTCTTTTTCATCATCGTTGATTCTAGGGCCGCGATTATAGATTTCGAATACAACTTCACCACCGCGTTGTGCCAGGCGTATTGAAACACTGCTATGGCGATTCTTGTAAGCCTTTTGCTGGGCGTAAAAAAGCGCATTGTTGAGCAGGTTCTCGATCAGTAAAACCATGTGGTTTTCATTGCCCAGCATTTCGCTATCGGTCTGCAACAGGACCTTGAATTTCTCATCGCTGTAACTGCCGCGCTTCGGCCATTGCTGGTTCAGTCCGAGCTGGTCAGGATTCTCGGTAATCGGCAGCAAAGCGCGTCGCAGGGCATGGCTCATCATAAAGGTCGGCTGAAAAGGTGCGGGTTCGCTACCGGTATCGTTCAACAAGGCCTGGAAATAATGTTCCTCACAGTCGTAAATTTGGTTAGCGACATGCAGGGTAATGTTGTCGGTGGTGGATAGATCGAGCAAGTCCCACAGATAAAGCAGGCCGTCTGCAGCTTCACGATACTGCTGATCTTCTCCATCGTCACAGCTAAGCTGGGCCTGCTTAAGCGCGGTCTGAGCCTTGTCATAACTAATCACACCATTATGGCGCACTTCGGAGGCGATGTTCTTGAAATGTAAGAATTTTTCATCGTATTCGATGTATTCGAGCAGGCGTTCACTGATAAACATTTTCAGCTTGTCCGCGTGATCGGAATAGGTACGAGCGCGCGTTCCGAGCTCACGTTTCGAATCAAACAATTCGCTGATCTGATCCTGATGCTGCCTTAATTGTTTCTTGCAGCGGGCACTTGCCTTGAGAAAGCGCCAGACATCAAATGCCATCAATAGCACCAGTAGAGCGCCCGCAATCAGCAAGCTATCCTGCTGGCGCATGGATTCAGGCAGGGGATGCTCCGTAAACAGCACGGCATTGGCCAACAGGAATTGCCATGTGACGACCGCCAATGCCGCCAGGGTACTGGGCCATGGATAATTAATTCGGGCTGGTTTCATTTTTTGTTGTTGCCGGGCGGCTTCCACAGGTAAGCCCCTTCATCGCCGAAGGTGACAATCCCCTGGCCCTGGTTACATAGCTCGCTGAAACTCGCCGTCTCGTCCTCAACCGCGTCGAAGGCCCGTCGCAGTGTCTTGATATGCTGGCGGTAACTGGCGTAGGAAAACTTTTCGGGATCCATGTCGAGTCGTTCCGCAATCTGTCCCGCAGTCAGCGGTCGGGGCGATGATTCCATCAGCTCACGCAACAGTTTTCTCGGCGTCGGGGCCAATGGTCGCTTGGCGTTACTCGGATTCATCAGGCGCTGACCTTTCCAATAAACATTCCAGGTATTTAAATCGATAGTCAGCTCACCGCTGGAGATTATGTTTAACGTTGACGATAAGTCGGTATCGATCGATGCCTGCCTGAGTACCGCCTTGATACGCCAGCACAAAACCTGCTCGACATTATTTTGATGCTTGGCAATAAAATCGGTGGCGGAAAACTGCTCCAATGCTTCACGCTCGATCTCGGTACCGCTGTGTTCCGACAGGTAAATAATCGGTAATTGCGGCCACTTCTTGCGTAACGCGTTGGAAACCGAAAAACCGGCCTGGTCATTGCCGTTCATGCGCGCGTCGAGCAGGGCCACGTCGGGCGGCGAATCCTTTTCGGTCAGCGCGATCTTTTGCCGCGCGGCCTCGGCAAAATTATAAATTGCGAGCGAATTCGGCTTACCGTCAAAGTCTTCGTTTTCGAGCACGGGAGAAAACTTCCTGATCCAGTGCGATTGATCTTCGACCCAGAAAATAGCCGCCATCAGCGTGTCCAGTAAAGCTTTATAAGCATAGGTTTCAACTTACAGGCGCCTGCAAGGGCTGCTGTGTGACGCCTTGGAAAGTGCAGTATTTCGAAATAAAACAGTGCCTTGCAGGAATTTATAGCTTTTTTTCCGTGTTTTTCACCGATTTTTCACAGCGCCTGCCTAAAGTCTTCTTACATTCAGTAAAACCGAGGTTAGTCCCATGGTTACGGAAATTATCAAGGCCTGGTCAAACGTTTCCGGCATTACCGCAGCCCTTTGGTATAGCGGGTTTGTCGCGAAAAGGCATGGCTGGAGTATGGCTAGAAAGGCATTTTTGCTGCACTATTTTTCGGCGACAAAAAGTCCGAAATTGAGGCATTACGCACTTTCGATTGCCAACCACGAATAGCATTCCTGCAAAAGGCATCTATTCTCTAATATTCACGAACATAGATTAAATTAGGAAGCTCACCATGAAGAGTTTTTACTTTTTACCAGAAATGCCTGGTGTTTCAATCGCAGTCTGGATAGCAGCCAGCATGATTTTCCTGTTTTTTGCCAGGGAACCCGTGCATAAAATGATCCAGACTTTTTCTGATGCAACCGCTGGCGGCCTGAGAAAATTGGCCGAATGGACCAAAGAAACGGCGCAGGCCATGCGCGAGAAGGATAGAAAGGTCCTGCTGGAATCCGGGGTTGCCAAAATTCAGGGCGAAATTCTCCAGGAATTCTCAAAAATCGATATGGCGAATACCAAAAGTCTTGCCGGGTATCCCAAATTACAATTAAAACTTGACGAGAAAATCAGCCAGCTTGAGACCGACTATAACGAGTGTGGGCAGGTCACACCTGAAGCGCCCGGATGGAGTGAAGTGGTCAAGAGTATCGCCAAGGTAAAGGGTTCGACCTCTGACCGGATTATCGAAGGTATGTTGGGTGAAATTCATAAATCTGCGGTTGAGGGAGAAAAGAAAGCCCTGTCAGAACTGCGCGACATTTCTGCAAAACGCCACAAGATACTGGGATCGATGGCGCCGGTCTGGAAGCGGGTTGAAAAACTGGGCAAAGAGATCAGTAGCCAGGTCGACAAGGTGATGGAAAACAGCCGTAATATTGAAAAATATATGACTCAGTACGAAAAAATTTCGGCAGCTGAACCCGAGTCGATCGATATGCTCTCCTCGAAGGTGACCAAGCTTTTTATCATCTCACTGATTGTCATCTGTGTAGGCCTTGTTGGCGCTTTTATCAACTTTAACCTGATTGCATTGCCGATGTCTGAACTGGTACCTGCCGGAGTACGCGTAGCCGGAATGGCGGTATCAGAAATCTCCGCACTGGTCATTGTCGCGTTGGAACTGGTCCTGGGTATATTTCTATTTGAAGCAATAGGAGTAACCCACACCTTTCCCCAGATAGCCAATATGACTCGGGGCAAGCGTAAAATCATATTATGGGGTTGCCTGTTAGGGCTTTTGTTTCTGTCTTCGGTAGAAGCATCGCTCGCGATCCTGCGGGAAAACCTGGCCGAAGCCAAAAACGCTCTTGATATCAGCCTGGCCGGAGGATCGGCGTCGGTTTCCAATGAAATCAACTCAAGAATTACTGTGATTGGACAAGCAATGCTCGGCTTTGTGCTGCCATGGATTCTGGCGGTAATCGCGATTCCACTGGAAATGTTTATCGAGGCCAGCCAGCATGCATTCGCCAAGATGTATACCGTATTCATCACCTTGCTCTGCCATCTGGCTAACATGATCGCTTATCTGATCGAGGGATTCTTTAATATATTGGTGCACCTGTTTGACATCTACATCATTATCCCGGTGCAGATCGCCAATATGATTAGCGGGAAACAGGTCAGCGCAAGCTAAGCTGGGAGAATACAATGGAAAAAATAATCAAACGTATTCTGCTCGCGCTATCGGTAACAGTCGTTGTTTCAGCCTGCACCGATAGCAAGCAATATGAAACTTCATTTTGTGCATTGATGGATATATCCGGCACTTACGCCGGTGAAAAGGCAAACGTGGCCAATATCATCAAGGCCGGCATCGTGCCCGAAATGATTCCTGGCGACAGTCTGTTCTTTGTCAAGATCGACAGTAACAGCTACGCGGAAGAAAACCTGGTGACGAAACTGACCCTGGATTACAGGCCCACAAAAGCCAACACCCAAAAACTGGCAATTGCAAAAACACTGGACAAATTTGGCAAGGGTAATGCCAAGTCCCGCCTTACCGATATCAGTGGCGCTTTAATGCTTTGCTCAGATTATTTAAAAGCGACCAAATCCGGTACCCAGGTGATGTTCGTCTTTAGCGATATGAAAGAGGAGCTGCCGGAGGGTGTGGTCCGCAAATTTGCCGAGGATGAATTTGACGGCATCGACATCGCAGCCATGAATGTCATCAAGCTCACCGACGACAGCGCCAACCCGGAAGTCTACCGTAAGCGTATAAAAAATTGGAACCAGCGAATTGTTGATTCTGGCGCAAAAAGCTGGAACACGTTGATCGATGCGACCAAGATCCAGGAATTTATTTATAACGTTAAATAATTCCGTTCCAGGCGCTGTCGCCCGCAATTAAATAACGCTTCGTTTTTCCTCTTGTCTACCCCGCTTCGGCGGGGTTTTTTTATTACCGGATAAAATCTTGATTCCATCCTTGTATCTGTAGTTACTACAGGCTTTATAATCATGTAAATTAATGGTTTCAATGTAGTGAGAACGATGCAAGACCCTGACGATCACCATGACCCCGCCCAGCTGACCGATCCGGTTTGCGGCATGAAAGTGTCAGCTGACCGCGAATTCTCTTACCCGTTTGACGGTAGCGAATATTATTTCTGCTGCCAGGGTTGTGCACAAAAATTCAGCACTGATCCGGCTGGATATTTAAGCGGCGAGGCTCAACAAGCAGCGGCCATGGCAGAGCCCGTTAGCGGGGCCTTGTATATCTGTCCCATGGATCCGGAGATCGAGCAGGATCACCCCGGCAGTTGCCCGATTTGCGGTATGGCGCTCGAAGTTGCGGGTGCGCCGGTTTTGAATACCCGCACCGAATACACTTGCCCGATGCATCCCGAGATCGTACAGGACGAACCTGGCAGTTGCCCCAAATGCGGTATGGCGCTGGAGCCGCGTACTATCGAAGTCGAGGAAAAGAATGAAGAGTTAATCGACATGAGTCGACGCTTCTGGATTAGCGTCGCGCTGGCATTGCCGGTATTCCTGTTAGCCATGGTGGCAGACCTGGCACCTGCATTGTTGCCGGATGGTCTGGCGATGAAAACGGTGCAATGGATCGAGTTCGTATTTGCCACGCCAGTAGTGTTGTGGTGCGGCTGGCCTTTCTTCGTGCGCGGCTGGCAATCGGTGAAGAGCTGGAATCTCAACATGTTTACGCTAATCGGTATCGGTGTGGGCGTGGCCTGGAGTTATAGCGTGGTTGCATTGCTGTTTCCCGGAATCTATCCAACAGACATGATTCATGCCGGCGGCACGGTTGCGGTTTACTTCGAGGCAGCAGCAGTGATCACCGCGCTGGTACTGCTGGGACAGGTAATGGAATTGCGTGCGCGCAGCCACACCAATGCCGCGATTAAGTTGTTGCTTGGACTGGCCCCCAACACGGCTCGAATTGTGCGCGACGATGGCAACGAAGAAGACATTCCCCTGGATCAGGTCTTGGCCGGTGATATCCTGCGCGTCCGGCCGGGAGAAAAAATACCGGTCGACGGAGTTGTTACCAGCGGTACCAGCGCGGTGGATGAATCGATGGTCACCGGCGAATCGATACCGATAGAGAAAAACGACGGAGATACCCTGATTGGGGCAACCGTGAACGGCACCGGCAGTTTACTGATGCGTGCGGAAAAGGTAGGGGCAGATACGCTGTTGGCTCAGATCGTAGCCATGGTTAGCGAAGCTCAACGTTCGCGTGCACCGATCCAGAAGCTGGCAGATATCGTGGCGGGGTATTTCGTTCCGACTGTGGTGCTGGTTGCGATCCTGACCATGTTTGTCTGGGGCCTGGTCGGACCCGAGCCACGACTCGCCTATGCGATCATCAACGCCGTCGCGGTGCTGATTATTGCCTGTCCCTGTGCGCTCGGGCTGGCCACACCGATGTCGATCATGGTTGGTACCGGTAAAGGCGCGATGCTGGGCGTATTGATCAAGAACGCCGAGGCGCTCGAGGTCATGGAAAAGATCGATACACTGGTGGTGGATAAAACCGGCACCTTGACCGAAGGCAAGCCTCAATTAGTCTCGGTTACGACCGTCGTCGGTTTCGACGAAACAACCGTGTTGCGCCTAGCTGCCAGCCTCGAACGCGCTAGCGAGCATCCACTGGCGGAAGCCATTGTGCGTGGCGCCGAGGAGAGAGAGATAAGTCTCGCCGGCACCGACCATTTTGAGTCGATCACGGGACAAGGTGTGACTGGCAATATCGAGGGACGTGCCGTTGCGCTCGGTAATCTCAAATTGATGCAGGCGCTTGCGGTCAACGTGCGACAATTGTCGACGCAGGCCGATACCGCCCGCGCCGAGGGACAAACCGTGATGCTGGTCGCAATCGACGGGAAAGCCGCGGGCTTGATCAGCGTCGCCGATCCGATCAAACAATCCACGCAAGAAGCCATTCGCGACCTGTATGCCGAGGGCGTCAGGATCGTAATGTTAACCGGCGATAACCCGACCACCGCGCAGGCAGTCGCCGGCAAACTTGGTATCGACCGTGTTGTGGCTGATGTTTCGCCGGATCAAAAAGCGGATATCGTTAAAAAACTGCAGGCCGAGGGTAATACGGTCGCAATGGCGGGTGACGGCATTAACGACGCTCCTGCCCTGGCGCAGGCGCATGTCGGCATTGCCATGGGCACCGGCACCGACGTGGCCATAGAAAGCGCGGGCGTGACCCTGGTAAAGGGGGATCTGCGCGGTATCGTGCGCGCCAGGCGCTTGAGCCGGGCCACGATGCGAAACATCCGCCAAAACCTGTTCTTTGCCTTCGTTTACAACTCGCTGGGCGTTCCCGTCGCAGCCGGCGTGCTCTACCCGCTGTTTGGCTTGCTGCTATCACCGATGATTGCAGCCGCGGCTATGAGTTTCAGCTCGGTCTCGGTAATCACGAACGCACTGCGTTTACGTAATAAAAGGATCTAGAGATATTGCTTTATTCGCAGGCGGCCAGCCGATGCGAAACCACGTTTACATCGGCACAAGCGCTACAGCCATTGGAATAAGTCTTTTCTTCACCGCTGGCAAGCGCAGCACAGACAGGCGTGTAATCCATGGTGCAGATCTGCGGTCGCGGTTCGATACACGCAGTCTGTGATCCATCTATCGCTTTCGGTTGGCCACCAGCACAGCCGAACAGTGACAACATCAAGGTTACCAGCATTGCAGTAGTGACAAAGCCGCGACTAATCATTTCGATTTAATATAGTCAATGACCTGGTCGCGCTCCGATAACACCAGAAACATGCCCAGATCATCGGCCTGCATGCGCTCGATCGCAAGCTTGACGCCGGCAAGCGGAGATTCAGCAAAATGGATTTTCTTTTCCGTCATACCGCATTGCAGACAGGCCTGTTTCATGATTTCACCGACTTCACCCGGCACTCGGCCACGCAGGTAATCCTCAACCTCCACGATCACAACCTGGTCCGGCTCAATCGCACAGACCCCCCTGGCGATAGCTGCTATTTCATCATTAGAACGATCTCCGGCTGATCCGAACAAGGCCCACCTTTTGCGCGCCGGCATACGCCCGACAGTGCTGGTGACCGCTTCGACACTATGTGCATTATGCGCAAAATCGACAATCACCTGGACCGCATTGGCCAGTTTAAAATGATTTAATCGTCCCGGGTTATCGCGTTCATCACTATTGAAACGACACAGCCCCGCGCCGATCTGTTCGGCGGTATAACCCATCGCGCTGGCCACGCCGGTCGCGCCCAGGGCGTTACGCACATTATGCAGTGCTACTCCATCGAGCGTCATCGGGATATCGTTGACGTGGCAAATTTGTTCCAGGCTGTCACCATCGAAATTAACGATGCTGTCGTCATCGACAAAGCAGCAACGTCCTCGATTGTCGATCTGTTGCTGGATCCGAGGGTTTGATTTATCCAGGCTGAACCAGCATAGATTCTGTTGTGGTTTAGCGGCGAGGTAGTCCACGATTTGTTCATCATCGGCATTTACTACCAGCACCCCGTTTTCGGCAAGGGCTTTGCTGACAACAAACTTGGCCTCGGTCAGCGCGGCCAGCGTATTTACTCCGTACTGTCCCAGATGATCGTGGGCAACATTAGTCACCAATGCCGCACGCGCATGCCGTAATGCCAATCCGCGGCGCAGGATGCCCCCTCGGGCGATCTCGAGAAAGGCGACCTCGAGTCGCGGGTCACGCAATAGCAGACGCGCACCACCTGGTCCCGAATAATCGCCCTGATCGAGGATATCGTCGCCAACACGCACAAAATCGGTGGAAGTCACTCCCGACTGTTGCCCGGCCGAACGCGCGATACCGTCGAGCAAACGCACACTGGTTGATTTGCCATTGGTACCAGTTATCAATGCCACAGGAACGTCATGAATCGAGGCCCAGTCGATCTGCCCAGGTAACGGGATCTGGTCAAGCGCGAAGCTGGCACTGCCACCACCGTGACCGATCGAGACGATGTCATCATCGAACAGTAAATCCACGCCGTGGTCTGCGGCCGCAGCCTCGAGCCCGACTAAAGCGTTGTTGTTTTCGCTCTGCATTTGCTCGCGGATGTCATCGAGCAACACCTGCTGCGCTTCGACCTCGATTCCCAGTAATTCGCAAGCGCAGAAATACCAGGTTGTTTCAAGCACCATCACCGCGCTGTAGAGCTGGTCGATCGGGGCCGCAAGCAGCAGGTTGAATCCATTTTCAAAACCCCGATGAGTAAGTTCTGGATTCTTCCAGTTCACTTCTGCAAGTACGCTATTAACCTGCCGATACCAGCAGTCGAGCACCGCATCCTGGTCCATGTCCCGGATTAACACATCGAGAATCGCGCCGGTCTTACTCCATACCAACGAGGCACCGGTCAGCCGACGGCAACCATCGACAACCAGGCGACTGGAATCAGGGAAGGGGATTTCCATGCTCAGTCCGAATCGATCCTAGTCGGCGTCTTCGGGTTCGCTGCTCGCCAGGCGCACACCACGCTCATCGATGATCAATTCTTCGTCCTGGTCGAGTACAAAACGTTTTGCCTTTCCAGGCGGAAACACCTTGGTGCCGGGAATGGTTTCCTTGGTTTCGCGCTTTTCACTATTGAGATTGACAATCTGCTTCCAGGTGCCAGCCAGATCATCCGCGGTAATCACCAGGAGATCGCCTTCATCGGCGGCATTTAGGGCATGATCGACCGCGGCCTGCTCTTCCGCAATAACCGTGATATTGGCATCGTCCACACCCAGTTCCAGTAAATAACCTCGCGCCAGCTGTGGCAACTCGTCGTGTCCACGACCACGGCGGTTCAAATCAGCCTTGCAGACAAAATGGGTGAACTCCGGCAAGCAGGCTTCGCAGGATTCACGAATATCTTCATCGCGACGGTCACCGGGTACCGAGAAAACGATCGTACGTTTCCCCACCGGGTCGAGTCGGCCGGCCAGCTCTGCCATGGCGCGGAAACCTGCAGGATTGTGCGCGTAATCGAGGATCACCTTGAAAGGATGCTCGTTGTAAACGTTGGTCCGCCCCGGGCTCTGGAAGAAGGAAGTATCGAAGGTACGCAGGCCATTACGGATTTCGTCCAGGTCTTTGTCGAAACTGTAGGCCATAGCCGCCGCGAACATCGCATTTTGCACATTGTGCATTGCCTTGCCCTCGATGGTTGCAGGTATCAGGTGCGTCCACAGCAGCGGCATGTGGGCACCGTTGTCGTAGATCGTAATCATGTCACCATTAATGCCCTTCTCCAGCACCACGGCCCGGCCATTGGCACGGATATGCTCACGTACCAGCCCATGGGTCGGATCCATGGTCACGTAACACAGGTGCCTGGCGCGGGTATTGTCCGCCATTTTGAGACACAGTTTGTCATCGGCATTGAGCACCGCGGTGTCGTTCGCAACGCGCACCACGGTCTCTTTGACTCGCGCCAGCTGTTCCAGGGTTTCGATGCCACCCAGACCCATGTGGTCGGCGGTAATATTAATACAGGCGGCAACGTCGCATTCGCTGTATCCCAGACCTGCCCTCAAAATTCCACCGCGTGCCGTTTCCAGCACGGCAAAGTCGATAGTTGGGTCGCGCAGTACAATCTTCGCCGATTGCGGGCCGGTCATATCACCCTTGACTGTTACACGCCCATCCACCTGGATGCCACCGGTCGAAGTCATACCAACGATATGACCGCTGGTTTTCATAATATGCGTCAGCATTCGCGTGGTCGTAGTTTTACCGTTGGTTCCGGTTACTGCTGCCACTGGAATCCGGCTGGGTGTGCCCGGTGGGTAGAGCATGTCGAGCACCTTACCGGAGACATCACGGGGCTCACCTTCACTCGGCGCGACGTGCATACGGAATCCGGGCCCGGCATTGACCTCGACAATGGCACCACCGACATCCTTGTAAGACAGGGTGATATCGTCGGTGATAAAATCGACACCGCCAATATCGAGCCCGACTGCGCGTACCGCGCGTACTGCCATTTCACGATTATCCGGGTGTACCACATCGGTCAGATCGATTGCAGTACCGCCGGTAGAGAGATTTGCGGTAGAGCGCAGGAAGAATATCTCATCTTTCTTTAACACCGTCTTTTCATCGTAGCCGGCAGCTTCCATCAAACGTTTCGCCTGGCCGTCGAGCTCGAGTCGGGTCAGTACCTTCTCATGACCGATGCCGCGTCGCGGATCAGCATTGACGATGTCGACCAATTCCGCGATCGAAAGTTTTCCGTCGCCGACGACATGTCCCGGCACCCGCTTGGCGACCGCAACCAGTTCACCATTGACGACCAGCATACGATGGTCATAACCAGTAACAAAACTCTCCGCCAGCACGAAGCGCGATCTACCCTGCTCCTTCGCGGTATGGAAAGCCTCACGCACCTGTTCATCGGTAGTCAGGTTAATGCTGATGCCACGCCCGTGGTTGGCATCCAGCGGCTTGATGACAACCGGGTAACCCATGCGATTAACGGCGCTGACAGCCTCGTCTTCGCTACTGAACATGGCCTGCTTCGGTACTGGCAAACCCATGTCTCTGAGCAGGCTATGGGTACCCTCCTTGTCGCTCGCCAGCGAGGTTGCAATGGTTCCGGTGTCACTGGTTACCGTGGCCTGGATACGTTTTTGATACTTGCCATGTCCGAACTGCACCAGGCTGTAATCATTGAGTCGCAACCAGGGAATGTCGCGCTCCACCGCGGCGTCGACCAGCGACTGGGTGCTGGGGCCAAACTCGCGGCGCTGGGCGCGGTGGACAAATTCCTCGAGTTCGTTTTCGAAATTAAAATTTGCGTCGATGGGATGGTCGACCTGCTGTTGCAGGTGCTCGGGTAATAAGTGCATCAACAGGCGTAACGCCAGGTGTCCGGCCTCGATACCCGCATCGCGTTGCTTGTAGGCATAGACCATGTTGTACATGCCGGTTTCACCGGTGGTACGGGTGCGCCCGAAAGAAACGCCGGAACCGGCAATATTCTGAATCTCGAGCGCGACATGTTCCATGATATGGCCCATCCAGGTTCCCTCATCCTCGGTCAGGCGACGAATGAATCCACCCGGCTCGCGGTAAGAACAGCCATGCTCCGCGAGACTCGGCAAGGCCTGCTGCAGCCCATCAGT
>JAOTXY010000141.1 GCA_029862125.1 Gammaproteobacteria bacterium
TGCAAAAGGATTTAAAAAAAATAAAGCAACATTCCGGAGTTCGGTGAAAAATCCCCAGTAGAAGTTTGGCCATAACCAGTCGAATTTCGATATCAAAATTTGAGGGTCTGAATTCTGCAAAGGAGACGCTGGCAAGCGCATCATGGGCTTCTAAGAACGGCCAGAAGCGGACCCTCATTATCATCTGCAACTGTGTTGCAAAATGAATAAAAAATGCACATGGTTTAAAATTTTTGTAACCTGAATGAATGGAAAGCTGGCTACGATGCCTTTGCTGAATTTCATAAACCCTTGGAGACACCTTAAATGATGGCTAGTATCAAGTGCGCGAAAAATGGGCCGCTAATTGTCGATGGAATCGATAAGCTAACGCGACTCGGAAGCGAGATTAACTATGATACCGAAGAGCGTATGGCACTATGTAGATGCGGAAAGAGTTCAAACAAGCCGTTTTGCGACGGTACTCATGCAAAGATTAATTTCGACGACTCCAAACACATCGATCGTACTGCTGACCGCCGTGTGGATTATGTTGGAAAGCAAGTTACAATTCATGACAACCGCGGTATTTGCGCACACGCGGGCATTTGTACTGATCGACTTAAGCAGGTTTTCCGTTATGGGCAGGAACCTTGGATTGACCCAGATGGTGCCTCTATTGAAGAGGTCGATTCGATTATCCAGGCCTGTCCCTCCGGTGCACTCAGTTATTCAATTGACGGATTTGAAAAACGCCCAGATTATTCAGGAGAACCTCGAATCTTTGTTGCTCCAGGTGGGCCATATGCAATTAAAGGTTCAATCGAAATGGATGGAATAGAGTGGGCAGAAGGGGCGCAGCATGACTGCTTTGATCTCTGTCGATGTGGGCAATCGAAAAACAAACCGTTCTGTGATGGCTCACATTGGAACACTGAGTTTGATGAGGATGAAAAGGCCAAGTGATAAGCCAAATTCGGAGCATTCGAATAATAATATTGATTTCTATTTAACAGCAATTTGTTGAGGCAAATAGAGATATCTTAAAGCTCCGATAAGGGGCGCTTCCCGCCTTTGAAAATTCGAACCTCTACTTCCATTTTCTCCGAAGCAGACGCTGGCAAACTCTTTACCAGAGGCGACCTTCGGCCATTAGCGGACGCTCGCTGGGATTACGAAAAGGTATATTCCCTTAATCGGGAATTGATCGATTTCCAAATTGATTCAAATCAACCTGCTAGCCAGACCATTTCAATAAACTGGTCACAATTAAATTGTGATCAAGTTAATCTAAATACGATTAAAACTTCTTTTATGAGCATTTTAAATAGTCGTTTCATAATGCTAATTCTCCTAGCTTTGTTTACGCTTGCCGGTTGCGTTACTCCTGAAGCCTGGAAATATGCCAAGAGACAGGCTAATGAACAGCCAACGTATCGGGGTATCACCGATGTGTATTTCGCCGCTTTTCGTGAGCCGGAACAGTTGCGATTGTGTGTCTTGGCTCCTGTCTATAGTACAGAGGAACCTTCACCCGCGACGTTAAAAATAAATCTGGAAAAAATCTCAAAAAGCCTGGCCGAGCGAGGTGAAACGAGACATGACAACACAAGTCGTTACGACAATTCGATCGGTGTGGGTTCAAAGCTGATAAACAAGTGTGAACCTGCGCTTCAAGATGCTGAGGAGTTGGTTCCGATAGTGCGTATTCCAGTGGAAGGAACGGACTTGAACATCGCACTACAGCAACTCGCCCCAGAGGAGTTGACGGTGTTCGTGTTGGAACAGGACGGCAAGAGACATTTTGTTATCGGATCAAACGATCAAGATTTTCCACGTTTGAACCGTGAAGCATTCAGCGCACATGCCAAAGATAACGCGAGCAAGGCTGGGTATGTATTGGTGCCATTTGCAGTGGTTGTCGACGCTGTGATACTAACAATTTTCGCTTTCTTTTGTTTGTTGACAGGGGGAAATTGTTACTAAGTGGCGGCGACGGGTCGGTTATTGCCGCCCAGAATCTCGTCCCGAGGGTCTATTTTCTCCATAGCGGACGCTGAAATGTGTTATCTGAGCTTCTCGAATCGGCCAGAAACGATCGCTCGGATAAATCTGCCCGTTTTATTGGGGGAAGTTCAGTACACCGATTGAGAATAAGCACAAATCGATTTATTTTGTATACTGTCCGCGTAATTCTGGATACCGCAACCAACGTCCTGCACGAGTGGATAAATGACAAATAACAGTCTGGAAACCAGTTACACATAATAAATGAACATCGGTAAGGAGTTGATCACGTCTGGCGAGGTGCTCAGAGTTCTGCTGGCAAGGGAAGTAGAATCTCTCGCCCGACGGCACGGGCGAGGTTAATCGTTCAGGTCAACTTTTGACATTATTTGCGGAAGGGGGTATTACGCCAAAGATGAATAGCAACAACAGCCGTTCCGGTATTGGAGGCTATAACGCGTTCCGCGTTCTCCAGCCTTATGTAAGAAAAAAACTGACCGAGCAGATCAAAGGCGTCTGGTTCATCGTAATCTATTTGTTCGTCTTTCAACTAATTGTTCTCAATCTGCCGATCGTGTACGCAACCATGATTGCGATAGGATTGCTGTTGGTAATCGTGGGCCTGATGTTTTTTATGGATGGGCTGAGATTGGGACTGATGCCACTGGGGGAAATTATTGGATCGCAGCTCCCGGTCAAGGCGCCCATCGTGGTCATACTGGCCATCGCCTTTATCCTGGGTATTGGGGCCACTTTTGCGGAACCCGCAATTGCTGTTTTAAAGGCTGCCGGAAGTGGTGTAACACCGGAAAAGGCGCCACTGCTGTACAGCTTATTGAATGACTTTTCCGGAGCCCTGGTCCTGTGTGTCGGGGTCGGCGTCGGTTTCGCTGTTGTTCTCGGGATTCTGCGATTTTTCTACCAGTGGTCTCTCAAGATTTTGGTAATCCCGTTCATCGTTTTGCTTTCGTCCCTGACATGGTGGATGAGCGGCAACGATATACTGCAGCCAATACTCGGTTTGGCCTGGGACTGCGGCGCGGTAACCACGGGGCCGGTTACGGTTCCCCTGGTGTTAGCTCTGGGTATGGGTGTATGCCGTATAGTCGGAAACCTGGATTCGGCAAACTCGGGGTTTGGGATCGTCACCTTAGCCTCGCTGTTCCCGATTGTCGCTGTAATGCTGCTTGGGATTTATCATTTCAAGGCCGAAGACTATTATGGCGCAGCAAACTACAAGGGCGAAATTGTTGAAATCTCGACCGCATCGGCGGGGTCGGCTGGATCAATCTCGGAATCGGACAAAAGCCAAACCATTAAAGGCTACACCGCAGGGGAATTCATTGAGTACCTGAAGACCAGAAAACCTCCAGCGGACGCTGAAATTACCTACCAGGGCGACCGGGTTGAGCTCGTCGATGGAAAAATCGTGCTCCTGAATCCCGAAGTGGTCATCAGCCGGGGGCGTTCAATCAGCGTCATCGAAGGCATTGATCATTGGGACGAAAAAAGCAATTTGCTGGCGGAAGCTCGAAACGCTGTTTTAGCCTCGCTACAGGCAATTTTACCCCTGTGCCTGTTCCTGTTCTTTGTTCTGAGAATCGTCCTCCGCGAGAAAGCCAGCCGGTCCCAAGACTTGCTTCTGGGCATTGCCATGGCGGTGATCGGCATGGCCTTTTTTAGTTTGGGCATTACGCTGGGACTCACGCCACTCGGTAGTCAGGTAGGACACAATGTCCCTTCGACTTTCGCCGAAATCGTACCGTGGGGCCACAATACCTTACAGGGGCCCACGATTGGCAGCGGTGATGTCGGCAAGCTGGTCGCCATTTTGTTCGCATTTTTCCTGGGTTACGGCGCTACCCTGGCCGAACCAGCGCTCAACGCTCTGGGAGATACCGTGGAGCGAATAACCGTAGGGGCTTTTAAGAAGAAACTTTTGATGCAGGCAGTGGCGCTGGGTGTCGGCTTCGGTATAGCGGCAGGTATTGCCAAGATGGTTTACGATCTCCCGTTACACTGGTTGTTGATCCCGCCCTATCTGTTCCTGATCTTCCTGACCACGATCAGCTCTGAAGAGTTCGTCAACTTTGGCTGGGACAGTGCCGGCGTAACAACCGGCCCAATAACGGTTCCGCTGGTGTTGGCCATGGGTCTTGGCATCGGCGGAGTCGTACCCAATGTGCTTGATGGTTTCGGGATATTGGCGTTAGCGTCAGTCGGCCCGATCCTCACGGTGCTAACGGTAGGGCTAATCGTCAAATACGCTACCACTAACGCTAACGGGTGATGCCGCCATGAAGGAACTGAATAACATGTCGCGACTGGTTGCCATCCTGCCGCGGAACAGCGCCGCCAATATCGTCGAGACGGTTCTTACCGAAGCAACTAGTCATGCCATGATCTATCCGGCCAGAGGCACCCTGGTAAGAGAGCGTTGGTATCAGAAATTTCTGCCGGTTATCAGCCCGGAACAGGAACACGTGCTGATGCTATTGCCTAATGACAAGATCGAGGAGGTTATTTATCGCCTGATCGAGGTCAGCAATCTTCGCCAGAATGGTGCGGGTGCGGTGATGGTTACTCCCTGCAGGCATTTCAGTTGCGGCGATAAATACGCACCGTGGCCCAGCGACCTCCCCGCAGACGCTCCGCAAGAACCCGAACCATCCGAATACGATCTTTGGGCGATTAACTATATCGCCCAACCCGAGCAGTCGGATCAAATTTGCAAAGCCGCAATCGATGCTGGCGCCCACGGGCCGAGCATTAATTACTGCGAAGGCAGGGGATTGCGAGATCAACTCCTGTTGCTGCGATTGACCCGCGAACAGACGAAAGAAGCAATGACCGTGATTACTGATTCCATTGGCGTGGACGGTATTTTCGAGTCGATGGTAGAAGCAGCCCAACCGAATCTACCAGGACGGGGAATAATGTATAAGGTTCCGGTGAGCAAGGGTATGGTAAACCTTCCGGGGATTTTTAGTCATGCAAGAAATTCCGCAAGCATGCAGCAGATTGTCCGTGCGCTAGATACTCTGACCGGAAACAATAACTGGCGGGATCAGGGTATCGTAGATTTTAGCCTGGATGGAAAAGCCGCCGGCTTGAATTTTATTAATCACCTGGTATACCGGGTGGACGATGAAGAACCGCATTCTTCTTTCCATATCGCGTTAGATCGTAGTCAGGAAGACGATATGAAAGATTTTCTATTAAAAGAAGTCGGCGTCTATGGACTGACCGTAACCCATTGCATGTTTGTCGGGCAAGAGTACAAGAACCGCTCCGCTTTATCCCATAATCATCAAGAGCGATCGATTATCAAAACCATCGTTAAAAACACGACCGCGAATACGATAAAACATTTACTCAATAAGTACGCTGAAGAAAACAGTGTCGAGGATATTTGCTTCTTCTCGGTCCCGGTAAAGGACGTTCTGACCTACAGCCGATAGGCCATTTCTGAGTACACAACCAGCGGGGTCGAAATTCTGGGGACAGTATACGTATTAAATCCAATCTGATATTGGTGCAATCCGTATACTGTCCCCATAGTTCAATCTCGCATTTCTTGCAGACATTGTAACGACAGAAACATTTATCGGTTCACTGAATTGAAGCGTGATCACATGTGGATCTAACAAACACATGCAGTCGGACAAAATGCCCGCTATACGTGCAGCATCAGTGTCTCAGTCACGCCCTGAGGTGTTCAGTCAAGCTGATTCCTGTATTTTTTGCCTCGTGACCAGGGGCGATCCACGTCGCTCCAAAGCTTTAAGGTATCGGGATTCGTCATAGGCCACACCCGTC
>JAOTXY010000142.1 GCA_029862125.1 Gammaproteobacteria bacterium
TACTATGGTGCCGGAGCCGGGGCCGACCCAACAGCCTCTGCCGTAATCGCGGATATTATCGACGTTGCCCGCACGATTACCACCGATGCCCAAAACCGGGTTCCGCACCTGGCGTTTCAGCCTGATCAGATAGTCGAAATTCCAATTCTGCCGATTACCGAGATTCAAACCGCTTACTATTTGCGCATGCGCGTCGATGATCGACCCGGTGTGCTGGCTGAAATAACCCGCGTCATGGGTGACAAGAAAATATCCATCGAGGCGGTTTTGCAGAAGGAACCCGATACCGGGGTGACACAGGCGACGATTATCATGCTGACGCAAAAGATCCATGAACATCAGATGGTGGATGCAATAGACGAGATCAAGCAGCTTGACGCGGTGCACGGTGATGTTCATAGAATTCGCCTAGAGACGCTGGATGGCGATTAAGGCGGGAGTATCGGGGCCGTGCCAGTCGGTTCGATAGTCAGGCTTGGATCAGGTGACCTGGCTCGACTGGAAAACCTGTTGCGCAGTCATCATTTACCTACCGATGATTGTGCTGAACAAACACACAACTTCTGCGGAATTTTTGATCAGGACGACCTGGTTGCTGCCGGTGGTCTTGAACCGGCCGCGAATTACGCACTGCTGCGTTCGGTAGTCGTGCAGGAGCGGTATCGCAGTCGTGGCCTGGCACGCGCCATGTCGGAATTTTTGATCAACCAGGCCCATTCCGAGGGCAAGAAAGCTGTCTACCTGCTTACCGAGACTGCCGAGAAATACTTCGAAAAGCTGGGTTTTTCGAAGCTTGATCGAACACAGGTACCGCTCGAAATCAGGCAGACCCGTCAATTCACATCGCTTTGTCCGGATACTGCCAGTTGCATGGTCATGACCTTATCTGCGAACTGATAAGCACCGGGCGGGCAGTAATATGAAACACCATAATAGCAATAGCAGCCCGGGCTTTATCGAGTTCATCATTCTGATTGCTTTGATCATATCGCTGGTCGCACTTTCGATCGATGCAATGCTGCCGGCCCTGCCCGAAATTGCTGCAGACCTCGGTGTTCAGCAGATCAACGATAGCCAATACGTTATCTCGATTTTTTTTGCGGGTATGGCATTCGGACAGATTTTTTTTGGTCCCCTGTCGGACTCGATTGGTCGGCGTCCATCCATCATCGCTGGTTTTGCAGTATTTGCCCTGGGATGCGTGCTCTCTATTTTCGCGACCAGCTTCGAGCAGATGCTACTGGGTCGATTCCTGCAAGGTTTCGGAGCTTCGGGACCGCGTATCGTTTCGATTGCGCTGGTGCGCGATCAGTTCAAGGGCCGTGAAATGGCGAGGGTCATGTCTTTCGTGATGACCGTGTTTATCCTGGTGCCGGTATTCGCGCCTGCGGTGGGTCAGCTGATTCTTAAACTGGCCAGCTGGCACTGGATCTTTGCAATGTTTCTCATCCTGGTGCTGGTGGTCGTATCCTGGTTCTGGAAGCGCCAACCCGAAACACTGGCCCGTGATAATCGTATTGTATTTTCGATTGCCCAGTTGCTGCTCGATATTCAAGCCATACTCAGGACTCGGGCTGCACTGGGGTATACGCTGACGATGGGTTTTGTCTTTGGTGCATTCCTCGGATATCTCAGCAGCTCGCAGCAGATTTTCCAGGTGCAGTATGGATTGTTAGACCTGTTTCCGCTTTACTTCGGTATCCTGGCCTGCGCGATCGGCTGTGCATCGCTACTCAACGCGCGCATGGTGATGCGTTTCGGGATGCGGCGATTATCGAGAATCGCGCTGCTGGCTATCTGCTTCCTCTCTTTTCCGTTTTTCCTGCTCGCATGGATTTATGACGGTCATCCGAACCTTTACTTGCTGATGCTATACCTGCTACCCGTATTCTTTTTTTTCGGTATATTGTTCGGCAATTTGAATGCGATGGCGATGGAACCCCTCGGTCATATTGCTGGACTGGGGTCGGCAGTCATTGGCTCGGTATCAACTTTGATCTCGGTTTTTTTCGGAGTCGTAATTGCCAATGCCTATGACGGCACCGTGTTTCCGCTGGTAAGCGGATTCGCGATACTCGGGTTGGCGGGTCTGCTGATTATCCGATGGACCGAATCCGGGCTCGCAGCGGAAGCCTAATTACCGGGTTCCAGGAATTTTAAAATCTCGCTTTCAATCGCCTGCTTTTCAACGACATCGGGGTGGGCAATTGGCTTTTCAAAAAGGTCCGCTATGGTTTCCGGCACCTTTATACCCGCTGCGGCGGCAACCGATTCTAGTGCTTGTTGATCGGAGGCCGGTTCACTTCCATTGATCGCGTTGTCCATAACCGAGGCGAATTTTGTCCACTCGGCGGTCGAATAAAGAATATTCACCTGGTCCCTGTATTGCGCCGACTGGCAGGTTTTAAAACAGGTAGCCGTATGGGGGTCGACCAGGTAGCCCTTGGCAAAGGCCTGCTGGATATAGTGTTTGCCTTCCTCGTCTGAACAAAAGTCGGCCGCGAAAATATCTTTAATCTGCTCATGCTCCTGCGGTTCGAGCTGGTAATAACCCTGGTCGTCGAGTTGCCGCATCAGATCCTGGGTGCGTACCGCGCCGAACAGGTCGAACAGTACACGTTCGACATTGGAGGATTTAAGGATATCCATCGCCGGCGAAGTGGTTGTGACTAGCTCACGATTACTGAGATCGTAGCGTCCAGTATGAATCCATTCGGTGAGCACGTTGTTGGCGTTGGATGCAATCACGATTTTGGCTATTGGCAAGCCGAGACGGTGAGCGTAGTAGGCACCGAGCGCATTACCGAAATTGCCGCTTGGAATGTGCAGCACGACCTGCTCACCCAGCTCGATTGCCTGTTGTCGTACCAGCGCCAGGTAACAGTGAAACTGGTACAGCATCTGGAAAATGATGCGCCCGAAATTAACCGAGTTGGCGGCTGACAGGGATATATTCAATGTGCCCAGGCGCTGGTTGAATGTCTTCGAAGACAGCAGGGATTTAAGCGCCGATTGGGCATCGTCAAAATTGCCTCGGATGCCGATAACCTTGATATTGGAGGCGGCCTCGGTAACCATCTGCAAACGCTGCACGTCGGAGGTCCCGCCATCTGGATACAGGCAGACAACACGGATATTGGCACGATCGCGAAATGTCTCCAGCGCGGCAGGGCCGGTGTCCCCGCTGGTCGCGGTCAAAATCAGGTAGTGCTGGTCTTGCTGTTGCGCCAACGCCGATAGAATCAGACCAAAAGGCTGCAACGCCATGTCCTTGAAGGCGCGGGTTGGTCCATGGTATAGCTCGCTGACAAATAACTTTTCATCCAATCTGACTAGCGGTACCGGGTCGGTCGCATCATCAAAGCGATCGTACAAATCGAGCGCCTGTTGCAGGATCTGCGTTTCGATATCGATATCCAGATGCTGTAGCAGGGCCAGGGCCAGCTCTTTGTAGGAACTAGGTAAATGTTTGGCCAGGAACTCGGGGCCAAGCGCTGGCATGGTTTCGGGGCTGTAAATTCCACCGAACGAAGCAATCGGTGACAGCAGCGCGGCGGAAAAGCTCACGCGTGCATCACGAGTGCCGTCATTGCCTCGGGTTTCGGTGAAAATCATGCGGGGCCAGGGGTTGCCAAAGCTGGAAAGAAGCGAATTATATCTGGCTGTCCTGACCTAACAAGCTGTTTTACAAGGAAAATGCGCTAAAAGCGCTTAAATACTCGATAACAGGCCGCATTTCACTTCTACTAAACCGAATTTATGCGTAAAATTCGCCGATTGACCCGGTTGACTGTCCAAACCGGGAATCATGTTTGGCCGAGCCAGAGTACCCGTGTCTAATCCGATGTCCGCAAACGAAAAAATTAATTTGCTTGATTTCAATCGAAGCGCACTCGAAGCGTTCTTCGTCTCAAATGGAGAGCAGCCGTTTCGCGCCCGGCAATTAATGCAATGGGTGCATCAACGCGGCGTTACCGACTTCAGCCTGATGACGGACATGTCCAAAAGCCTGCGCGAGTTCTTAAGCGCAAATTGCTGTATCGAACGTCCCAGGATGCTTGCTCATCAATGCGCCTCCGATGGCACGCGTAAATGGTTGCTCAGCGTCGATGATAGCGACAACGCGATCGAGTGTGTCTTGATCCCGGAAAAGTCACGCATGACTTTATGCATTTCCTCGCAACTGGGCTGTACCTTGAATTGCAGTTTCTGTGCGACTGCAAAACAGGGATTTAATCGCAATCTAAGCACCGCTGAAATTATTGCCCAGTTGCACTTTGCCCATCACAGCCTGTTGGCAGAAGGACATGCGCAAGGTGTCACTAACGTGGTGATGATGGGTATGGGCGAGCCGTTACTTAATTTCGATGCGGTGATCGCCGCGGTCGATATGATGTGCGATGACTATGGATATGCACTGAGTAAACGACGAGTGACGATTAGCACCGCCGGTGTGGTTCCGGCAATGGAAAAACTGGAGCAGTCGACCGACGTTGCGCTGGCGGTATCGCTGCACGCGCCCAATGATCGTCTGCGCAATCAACTGGTACCGATAAACCGGAAATACCCGATTCGGGAATTACTACGCGCTTGCCACGGTTATATTGATGGTTACAAGAGCCGCAAGATAACTTTTGAATACGTCATGCTGGACGGTGTCAACGACAGTCTCGAACACGCGCGTCAACTGGTGAAGCTGATCAGGGATATCCCCTGCAAGTTGAACCTGATTCCTTTCAATCCCTACGAGCATGCGATTTACCGGTGCTCCGAGCAGGAGGCGATCGACCGTTTTCGCGACTATACCGCGAGCAAGGGAATAGTGACCGTAACCCGGCGTGCGCGTGGCGACGATATCGATGCCGCCTGCGGCCAATTGGTAGGCGCTTTTCATGATCGAAGTCGGCGTAGTGAAAAGTATCAATTAAGTTTGAAGGAAATAAAGGGGATACGACTTGCAAACTAATAGATTAATCATGTTATTGCTGGTATCGGGATTGCTCCAGGCCTGTGTCACGGTAGATCCCTCGAAAGGCAGGAACGAAGAGGCAAGCGATGTGAATACCGAGATGGGGCTCGGATACCTGCAGCAAAATAATTATGAATTGGCCAATGAAAAGCTTCTAAAGGCGCTCAGGCAGAATCCGGAATCGGTAAAAGCGAACTACGTTTACGCCGTGCTGCAGGATAAGCTTAAGCAAAATGAGTTGGCCGAGTATCACTATCAAAAGGCCACTGAACTGGATCCCAAGAATTCGGAGGCAGCCAACAATTTCGGGGCCTTCCTGTGCCGCAACGACCGACAACTGGAGTCGGAAAAATACTTTAAACGAGCGCTCAAAAATCCACTCTACAAAACGCCCGAGTATGCATATACCAACGCTGCGATTTGCATGTTACAAGTAAACGAGTTAGAGCGAGGCAAAGATTACCTGCGCAAGGCAATTGCTGCCAAAAGCGATTTCGGTCCTGCCCTGGTGTCGTTGGGTGACGTGCTTTACAAGGAAGGGGATTACAGCAATGCAAAGATTTATCTTGACCGTTTTCACCTGACATCCAATGCCAGTGCGAGGAGCCTGTGGCTTGCGATCAGAAATACTCTCGAACTGGATGACCAGGGAGATATAGAGGAACTGGCACAGCGCCTCGAAAAAGACTTTCCTGACTCCCGGGAATATGCTGAATGGAAGCAGATTCAGTAGCATGAGCGCGGCAGATAAAAAACATGAGCATGAACCGCGCCAGACCGGAATCGGTCCAGGCGAGCGCCTGCAGGCAGCACGGATAC
>JAOTXY010000006.1 GCA_029862125.1 Gammaproteobacteria bacterium
ATAGCCGGTTGATAAAAAGCCGGGTTCGCCATCGCATTCATCCAGCGAGTGTAGTAGGCGGGATCCGCCATCTGCATCATCGGCTGGTACATCGCGGGATTCATTGGCGCCATCATCCAGGACATGACCATGTTGGGATTCATGAAATGACCCATGGCCCGGCTCATTTTATTGAAGTCAGTCATGCCGCTCATCCAGGTATCCCACATCACCGGTTCGGTGGCGCACTTGGTCATGACATGAATCGTGCGCGGGTCGTTAACCACTGTCATCAATTGCATGAATTTGGCAGGATCCGCCATGGTTTCAGCCATCACTTCCATATCGGTGAATGCCTTAAGTTGGGGTTTAATCGCATCAAATTGTGAGCTGTCTGTCGCCGCACATTCTCCGTAATACTGCTTGGCTAGCTCGAACTTGTGCTCGGTAGCGTCCCCCTGTTCTTCGTTAGCAAGAGATACTGAGCCGCCAATGGCGAGGCCCAGTGATAATAAAGTTGCCGCAACTGCGGTAGTGAGTCGTCTTGTAATCATGCTTTCAGCCCTCTGGTTATCCTCAAAAATAAAATCAGTTCGAGCATTATATTAATATTATCTAATATACTAATATTCCATCGGGGATATAAGTTCTGCGCATTGGGGTAAAGGATAATACTTATGGATACTCAACATCCCCCCCTGAGCGCGAAAAACACGGGCGAGGCCAGGCCCGCTTTCTGTTAACATGGCACCCATGACGCAGGATGCGTCGTGCAGGCAGGCGTATATGTCTGGATTAACCCCTGGAAAGGATTCTGTTATGTCATTGACCCAACTCAAAACCCGCGCCCAACTGGGCATTCATGCGCCCGAAGTTCGCGTTGAAGTACATATTTCAAACGGCCTGCCCGCTTTTACCGTGGTCGGGCTGCCTGAAACCGCGGTGCGCGAGGCGCGCGACCGGGTGCGTTCGGCAATACTCAACTCCGGATTTGAGTTTCCGGCGCGGCGCATCACGGTCAACCTGGCGCCGGCCGATTTGCCTAAGGAAGGCGGCCGTTACGATTTGCCGATCGCTCTTGGCATTCTGTCAGCTTCAGAACAGATCGAGGCATCAGGCCTCGCGGATAACGTCTGTTTCGGTGAACTGGCGTTAAGCGGCGAGTGTTGCAGAATCGAAGGCTTGCTGCCGGCGTTGATTGCGAGCAAAAAAGCCCGTCAAGGCGCTATCATTCCCAGTCAAAATCGCACCGAAGCCATGCTGCTGCAAGACCTGCCGATTCAGCTGGCAACCTCGTTAGCCGAAATATGCAGCAGTCTCAATGGCGGTAAAGCGCTGCCCATGCTTGATCCCATGCTTCCGCAACACAGCCCCGACCCGACCACGGACCTTGCCGAAGTCTATGGACAATACCGGGCTAAGCGTGCACTCGAGATTGCCGCCGCCGGTGGTCATCATATGCTGATGATGGGGCCACCCGGTACCGGCAAAAGCATGCTGGCGCAACGACTGAACTCCATTTTGCCACTCATGAGTGAAGATGAGGCAATGAGCAGCGCCAGCATTCGTTCGGTTTGCCAAATGCCGGTTAATCCGGACAACTGGCTGCAGCGTCCGTTCCAGTCTCCACATCACACGGTATCGGGTATCGCGCTGGTGGGTGGTGGCAGAAATCCGAAACCTGGAGAGATTTCGCTGGCGCATAACGGGGTACTCTTTCTCGATGAGTTAGCCGAATTCAATCGCGCTGCGATCGAGGTCTTGCGCGAACCCCTTGAAACCGGGCGTATTCATATTTCACGGGCCTCCGGCAAAGCTGTATTCCCGGCACAGTTCCAGTTGATCGCGGCGATGAATCCCTGCCCCGGGGGCTGCGATTCGATTAAGAGCTGTGATTGCTCACCGCAACAGCTGAGTCGGTATCGAAACAAGTTGTCTGCACCGCTGCTTGATCGTATCGACATCCAGATCGAACTGGGTCGACTCGAACACCGGCAACTGATTATCGAGAAGCAAAAAGCGACGCAAACCAGCAGCGAAGTTCGACAACGAGTCTGCAACGCTCGCAAGCTTCAACTCACGCGCCAGGGCTGCGTTAACACACGCCTTGGGCATAGCGATCTGGACGAAATTTGTGGATTGAGCCAAAAGCTTCAGCAAACCCTGATAAACGGGATCGAAAAACTTCGCTTGAGTACCCGCAGTTATCACAAGTTGCTCAAGCTAGCCCGTACCATAGCGGATCTGGCGGCTGCAGAAGCTGTCAACGAAACGCATATTGCGGAGGCTATTTCCTATCGCCGCCAGGATAGACGGCAGGCATAAAAAAAGCGGAGACTGTCTCCGCTCTGTTTGCATGCCTGATTTATTACTTCATTTGGATTCAGACAGAATGTACTCGACAGTGGCGCGAATCTGGTCATCATTAAACTGTGACCCTCCACGTGGCGGCATAGCGCCTATACCATTGATTGCGGAGGTCACCAGCGAATCGAGACCCTTTGCAAGACGCGCTTTCCACGCCGCCGCATCTCCAATTTTCGGAGCACCCGCGGCTCCGGTTGAATGGCAGGCCAGGCAGGCTCCCTGGTAAAGTTGACCAGGAGACTGGCCCGCGGTATCAGCGGCGGCCGACGCGACGGTCATACTGGAGCGCATCTCGTCAAGGGAAATAACCGGTTGCAACCTCATTGCTATATCTTCCATGGTATCGACCGATTCGACAACCACTTCATCATTACCGTGAGGCCCAATCACAACCTCCCCGAGAATAATTGCGATCAGCAATAAACCGCCGAGAACGGTTATATTATGTGGCGAAAAGGTTTCGGCTTGAGCTTCACTCACGAGTTGTCTCCAGCAAATGGACGGGTTCAGAAACGCTGGGCATTATCGTCGAAAAACTGGCAATTCGCAAAAATTATTTGGCGAGCCTGTTTAAACTGGCGCCCTATGGTTTACAATCACGGCCCAGTCACACCGGGACTTGCAGGAAATAAGATGCGCTCGTAGCTCAGATGGATAGAGTGTTGGCCTCCGAAGCCAAAGGTCGTGGGTTCGATTCCCGCCGAGCGCGCCATTTCTCCCCCAATTTTGGGGCGTATATTTGACTTCTAACCTCTGAACGTACCCGGCCTTTGGAAGTATTTGATAGTTTTTTGGCTTTTGAGCGTCACGAGCGCAGCATAGGCGCGATAAAAAATTCGAGAGGAAGCGCAGTTTAGATAAACCTAAATGAGCATTCCGAAAGGATTTTTTATCGCGCCTATGCAAGCGCAGTAGCTCAAAAGGCAAAAAAAAACCCACCCCTTTTTGGGGTGGGTTAAATATCAGTCAAAACCTGAGGAGGAGGAGGGGGTTTTAACTTTCTGCCCGTGAAGCGTGAATGCCCCACTGGCAATGATGCAATAATATTGGCGAAACTGTTACAATAACAGTTACAATTTTTCTAAAATTCTTACAATACAGTTGGTCATCAACATGACAGTTTTGCGTGCGGAAACCTTTAAATACGATCAAGTATCACGTTACATCACCGAGTTAATCGAGAAGGGAGAGCTCAAACCCGGCGATAAAGCGCCATCACTGCGCAAACTCAGCAAACAACTCGGGGTCAGCATTGCCACGATCACCCAGTCCTATGTCAATCTCGAGGACCAGGGAGTATTGAGCGCAAAACCGCAATCCGGTTTTTACGTCAACACCCTCGACAGTCAGATTAACGATATCGCCAAGTCTGCGACCACGCCACGCCAGGCCCGTCGGGTACGTTTTGGTGAACTCTTCGAAGAGGTGTTTCGCAATGCGAACAATCCGCGCATAACGCCCTTCGGCACCTCGAATCCTTCGATGGACTTCATGCCGGTCAAGTCGCTGACCCGGGCAACACGCAGCATTATCAGCCGTTACCCACAAAAAAGTATGGATTACCTGTTCCCGCCCGGAGACCGAAAATTGCGCGAACAGATCGCACAGCAATATGCCCAGACCCACACTCGAATCAGCGCGGACGATGTCATTATTACCTCTGGCGCCACCGAGGCTCTTTCGATTAGCCTGCGCACCGTCGCCAAGCGCGGTGACATCATCGCGGTCGAGTCCCCCACTTATTTTGCGGTGCTGCGCATGATTGAACAAATGGGGATGCTGGCCGTCGAAATTGAAACAGATCCCGTTACCGGTTTAAACCTGGAAGCACTGGAAGAAGCCTTCGATACCATGGACATCAAGGCAGTCATGGCATCACCCAATACCAGCAACCCACTGGGCTGCCAGATGCCGGAAGAGAACAAGCGCGAACTGGTAAATTTACTGGCCGAACGCGATATTCCATTAATCGAGGACGACGTTTACGGCAGCGTTTATTTTGGCGATAAACCGCCCCGCCCCGCTAAATCCTATGACCTCAATAATATCGTGCTGAGTTGTTCATCCTTTTCCAAAACCCTGGCTCCGGGTCATCGCGTCGGCTGGGTAATACCAGGTCGTTACTACAAAAAATTTTTACAATATAAGCAGGCCTGGTCCTCGGCTACCTCTTCGATCAATCAGCTCGCGCTGGCCGAATTTCTAAGCAGTGGGCAATACGACAGGCACCTGGTACGACTGCGCATTGCGATGCGCGAACAGGTCGAACGAGGTCGCTTTATGATCTCTAAGAATTTCCCCGAAGGCACGCGCATTTCACATCCGCACGGTGGCAACGTGCTGTGGGTGGAAATGCCGAGCGGTTGCGACAGCATCGATATATTTAATCGCGCGCTCGAGCACAATATCGCGATAACCCCGGGAATCCTGTTTTCGGCAACCCGTGGCTTCCGCAACCACCTGCGTATTAATTGCGGTTCTCCGTGGAACCAGGCCAACGAAAATGCGCTCAAGACGCTGGGGCAGATCGTGTGCAGTTGTGGTAACGGCTAGTTAGCCTGTTGCTCTATCGACTCGCTTAAGCGTAACCAGTCCTCTTCAGCCTGGTCCAGCAGTTTCCGGTTTTCTGCCTGTTGCGCCAGGTTTGCATTCAACTGTTCACGATTCTCGGCATCATAGATTGAATTGTCTGCGAGTTTCTGTTCGAGGCTTTCCTGCAGAGCATGTAGTTTTGCAAGTTTTTTTTCGATCTTGTTAAGCTGGTTCAACTGAAATTTTTGCTGACGGCGACTTTGCGGCGGACTAGCAACTGCAGATACTGTTGAATTTTCGCCACGCGCTTTGCGCTGTGCAAGCCATGACGGATAGTAATCAAGATCCTGTTCGAAATGTTGCAACATCCCGTTATCCACCAACCAAAGGTCATCGCAAACACTACGCAACAGGTGTCGATCGTGCGATACCAGGATGACGCTGCCATCAAAACCCTGTAAAGCCTGGTTCAATGCCAGGCGCATTTCCAGGTCCAGGTGATTGGTTGGTTCGTCCAGCAACAGTAAATTGGGACGTCTCCAGATCAGCAACGCCAAAACCAGCCTCGCTTTTTGACCGCCGGAGAAAGTTTTGACAGCCTGCAACACCTTGTCGCCGCGAAAATTAAATCCCCCGAGGTAAGACCGGATTTCACGCTCGCTCAGTTTCGGATCCATTCGCTGCATCGTCAACAGGGCGTGAGCCTCGAGATCAAGCTGTTCAACCTGGTGTTGCGCAAAATATCCAACATTCAAATCCTTTGCGCGTGTCATGTCCCCCTCGAAGGGCTGTAATTCGTTTGCCAGCAGTTTTATAAATGTCGATTTGCCCGCCCCGTTCAGGCCAAGCAACCCGATACGCTCGCCCGGAATCAACGAAAACTCGATATTCTCAAGCACGGTTTTATCTTCATAGCCGGTTGAAACTCGATCCAGCTTCAACAGTGAAGTCGGCATTGCCCTGGGGGAGCGAAACTCGAAATGAAAGGGTGAGTCGATATGCGCGGGTGCAATAATCTGCATTTTTTCGAGGGCCTTAATGCGACTTTGAGCCTGCCTGGCCTTGGTCGCCTTGGCGCGGAAGCGATCGATGTAGTGTTGCATGTGCGCGATGCTTTGTTGCTGCTTTTGATGGGCCGCCTGCTGCTGCGCGAGACGTTCAGCGCGTTGCATTTCAAACGCTGTGTAATTGCCGCGATACAGGTCGATATGCTGACTCTCGATATGGGCCACGGTGGTAACGACAGCGTCCAGAAAATCACGGTCATGCGAAATCAACAACAGGGTACCCTGGTATCGCTTCAACCACTGTTCAAGCCAGATCACCGCATCAAGGTCGAGGTGGTTGGTGGGTTCATCGAGCAACAACAGATCGGAACGGCACATCAATGCACGCGCCAGGTTGAGACGCATGATCCAGCCCCCAGAGAAACTATTGAGCGGTCGTCGAATTTCGGCCTCGCTAAAACCGAGTCCTGCAAGCAACCGTGCCGCACGACTGGTCGCCTGGTAACCGTCGATTTCCTGCAGCCGTTCATGGCAGCTCGCAATCGACAACGCATCCGTTTTAGTCTCGGCTTCGGCGAGCCTGGTTTCAACCTGTCTTAACTCTTCATCACCATCGATGACATATTCAAGGGCAATACGCTCACTTAGCTGGGCTTCCTGATCTACCGAGGCTACCGCCCAGTCTTGCGGTATCGTAAATTGACCCTGGTCGGACGACAGTTCACCGCGAATTAACGCAAATAACGAAGACTTGCCACAACCGTTAGCACCGGTGATGCCGAGCTTTTGTCCCGGGTATATTTTAAAGTCGGCCGCTTCGAATAGCAGAGTAGTAGAACGTCGCAACGAGAGGTCTGAAAAACTAAGCATTGAAAGTCTCTCGATGCAGAGGTTGTTGAGCGTCAAAACTCACAGGTTAGTTCCCTTTTTCAAAATGGGGTAAGATACCACCCTGGGCCCCAGGAAGTTAACTCGAGATAAGAAAAATGAATCTAGAAAAATACTACACCCTGGATGGTTCCAAACTCTCGTTTAGCCGACAGCAAGCCAGCGATTTCGCGAAATCGGTGGCCGGTGATTTTAATCCGATTCACGATGTCGATTCAAAACGATTCTGCGTGCCTGGCGATTTGCTATTCTCGATCATCATCCATCACTACGGCCTGCGTCAAACCATGGGCATTTCGTTCTCGGGCATGGTAGGCGATGACACCACCCTGATTCTGCCCGAGGTAGACGCCCGTGAAATATCGATTTACGACGAGCATGATAAAAAATACCTCGACCTTTCAACTAACGGCGAACACAGTCACAACCCTGTTCTTATCGAGTCATTAACGCGCAACTATGTGGAATTTTCGGGCGAAACCTTTCCGCTTGTACTGGTACCCCTGATGAAACAAAACAATGTCATGATTAATCCCGAAAGACCATTGGTAATCTATGACCATATGCGTATTTCGCTGGACAGGCTCGACATCGATTCGGTAAACCTCTCGTTGAGCGACAATATTTTCCGGCTTTACGGCAAACGTGGCGATGTCGCTCTCAACTACGACTTGAGCTGCAACGGAGAACTGGTGGGCAAAGGCCAGAAGAAGATGGTGTTAAGCGGTTTGCGCGAGTACGACCAGGCCAGCATCGACGAGTTGATCGCAACTTACAGCGGGCGAAAAAGCCGTTACTCCGACAGCGATTAATAACGGCGCGCGAAAGTCAGATAGCCCCCGGACTGCCCCCCGGATTGAAACACGATACGGATGAAAGCCGTCGGCTCGGTGTAATAGTCGAAGCGGATACCGTGGCTTACCGGATCATCCATTTCAAAAAATTCGGTACCGTTATCATCGCTGATATCTCCATCGATATCGTAATAGGCTGCAAACGGAGTAATCCCGAAATTGCCAAAACGCAGGCTCACGTCGATCTGAAAACTGGCTTCATTCCAGTCTATATCAGCCCGATCGTCTTCTCTATTGTCGCGACCGTCGTTGTAACTGTAATTGAATAAACCATGCAGTGAGATGCGTTCACTGATGCGAATTTCCTGGCGCAGGTAAATCTGCAAATACTCCCCGTCAAATTTTCTGGTATCCGTGCTGCTATCGCCAACAACGCGCATATCAAGGTAACCGATGCCCCCGCCGACGCTTAATCCGGTTGCAGTTTCTTCCTCAATTTGAAAGGCGATACTGTTGATCTGGGCTTCGCGCACACCGCTGTCAAATTTCCAGTCCGCATCGACGTTGGCAAGTTCTAGCGTAACACCGGTCCAATCAGCCTGCGCCAGGCCGGCATACAAGAAAAGTATTACCAGTAACTTAAAACGCACCAACAATAACCTGCATTCCTTTTAATCCACAGGTCATTATAGAACACCAATTCGTCGCAATTGGGCTTCGTCACTGATTCGTTCACACTCGCTGAGAATCCAGGTTGCCACCTCGTTAATAATGTCCTCGGGTTTCTTGTCCTGTGGATCGATCGGCTTGCCGATAACGACTCGAATGGTACCGGGCCACTTGATCCAGCTATGTCGTGGCCAGAATTCACCGGCATTGTGCGCAATCGGCAGTACCGAGTACCCGGTGCGTTGGGAAACAATGGCACCACCAATCTTGAACGGTTTCTTTTGTTTCGGTAAAACTCGCGTGCCCTCGGGAAACAGCATCAGGATTCTTCCCTGGTCCATGTGGAATTGGCTCTCCGTGATCAGCTGGTTGATAGCCTTGCGACCGGTACCCCGATTCAGGGCAATTGCATCCATCGCTTTCAATGCCCAACCAAAAAAGGGAATCCAGGTCAGTTCGCGCTTGACCACCCAGATCATCGGACGAAAAAAACCCTGTATCGCGATCGTTTCCCAGGTTGAACTATGTTTGCTCATTACGATAAAGCCATGATCAGGAATATTTTCAAGCCCCTCAACCGAATACTTGAGTCCACAGATAATTCGCAAGCACCAGAGTGAGTAACTGATCCAGAACCTGACGATCCCCATCAGAAAATTCAGTGGCATAAAAAACGTCAGCGAAACCAGGCAGGCTAAGAGCAGCAGGACCGGCAGAAAGAGTATCCAGAATATGGTTGAGCGTATTCCCAACCAGATTTTATAGAGTGGACTGACCACGGCCGGAATCTATTTGCGGCGCAGAGTGTGGCGCACGAAGTGGGCCAGGTCATCGTAAACCGGAACATCCAGTACTTCGGGAAAGTTCTGCATCACGTACTCTCCCTTTCCGGTGCGAACCAGAATCGGTTTCGCGTTGGCCATCTTCGCTGCCTGAATATCGCTGATATCGTCCCCTACGACTGCTGTTTGCTTGAGATCGATTTTGAACTGACTGGCAATCTGAAACAATAGGCCCGGTTTGGGTTTACGGCATACACAATTCGCTTCGGGACCGTGCGTACAATAAAAAATACCGTCGACGCTGGCGCCTCGATTTTCAAGCAGGCGCTGCATCTTTGCGTGTGTTTCCAACAATTCTTCCTCGCTATAAAGACCTCGCGAAATGCCCGAATGGTTGGATGCAATGGTGACCAGGTAACCTGCTTTTTTGAGCCGATTGATCGCCTCGATGCTGCCGGGTATAGGATCCCAGCCATCGACAGTGGTGATGTCATCATCCGGCAGGTGGTTGATGACGCCGTCTCTGTCAAGGATTACCATTTTGGCCAATCGAGTCTCCTGTCTGATGATCGAGTCTCAGGATTTTATCCGTGAGAAATCAGCGACCAGGCGGAAACTTTGCAACAGTTGATCGAGCAGTGCAAGCCGGTTGTCTTGCAAAGCCGCGTCATCAACCATCACCATTACTTCGTCAAAGAAGGTATCAACCGCGGGTCGAAGTTCGGCAAGCTGTTCCAGCCCCTTTAAGTAGGCTCCACCGGAAACCTGTTTTGCAACCCCTGCTTTAAGCGCCTGAAGTTGCTTGAAAAGCTGTTTTTCTGCTTTCTCCTGCAATAACCCGGTATCGACGTCGGTCTCCACATGTTCCTGTTTTTTAAGAATATTACTGATTCGTTTATTCGCTGCCGCGAGCGCAGAAGCTGCTTCGTGACTTTGAAACTCCTGTACCGCCCGGATGCGTAAATCGCAGTCATAGAGCATACCAGGACGGCTATAGGCAACCGCGTCAACGACATCGAAATCTATACCCTGTTCCTGGTAATAGGCGCGTTGGCGGTCAAACACGTATTCGATCACTTCTGCAATTGCCGCCTTTGCATCTACCTGTCTGAAATAACCATCGGCAGCAACCTGGCATAGATCGGCCAGGTCCAGGGGCAACTGGTTTTCGACGATGATACGCAACACCCCCAGCGCTGCACGGCGCAGCGCAAAGGGGTCCTTATCGCCACCAGGTTTTTCGCCAATCGCAAAAATTCCGACCAGACTATCGAGACGGTCGGCCAATGCGACCGCCTGTGCAATCGGGTCTTGCGGCACGCGGTCGCCTGCATGCCTGGGCCAGTAGTGCTGCTCGATCGCATCACATACCGACTGTTCTTCCTGCTGATGTTGCGCATAGTAACGTCCCATGACACCTTGCAGTTTCGGGAACTCACCCACCATATCACTCATCAAGTCCGCCTTGCTGAGATCCGCGGCACGACGTACCAGGTCCTGGTCGACATCGGAAAAACTCGCGATGTACTTGGCAAGTCGGATAATTCGATTGGTCTTGTCCCCGAGGCTACCGAGCTTATCCTGGAAAACAACGCTATCGAGACGGATTCGCATCAGGTCGAGTCCCTGTTTCTGATCCTGGGCAAAGAAGAACCCGGCATCGGCAAAGCGCGGACGGATAACACGTTCATTACCACTGACAACCACTTCGGGTTTACGGCTATCTATGTTGGAGATCGCGATGAAATGCGGCAACAACTCGCCTTTAGCGTCAAACAGCGCGAAGTACTTCTGGTTTTCCTGCATCGTGGAAACCAGCACTTCCACCGGAAGTTCAAGAAATTCGGCGTCAAATTCGCCGCAGACTGAAACCGGGTACTCGACCAGTGCGGTGACTTCGTCGAGCAGCGCGTCGTCAATTTTTACCATGCCACCAAGTTTTGCAGCGGCTTTTTCAACCTGCTCGCGAATCATCTCTCGGCGTTGATTGAAGCTGGCGATAACCAACCCCCGGGAAATCAGTGTCTCTTCGTATTCTGAAGCGGAGGGTATTTCAAGTGCCAAAGGTGCGTGGAAACGATGCCCGAAACTGCGATTGCCAGAACGCAGACCGAAGATCTCCGCATCGACAACCTCGCTGCCGACCATCAGCACCAGCCACTTAACCGGCCGCACAAAAACATCGCTGCGATCTCCCCAACGCATGCGTTTCGGAATTGGCAGACTGGATAGTGCGCCTGCCACCAGCTCCGGTATTAACTGGTCCAGGCTTCGTCCGGCCTGCTTATCGCAAAAGTACAGCCAACTGCCCTTTTCGGTCTGGCGACGCTCGAGCTTGTCAATATCGACACCACATGATGCAGCGAACCCGAGCGCTGCACGTGATGGATTTCCGTCGGCATCAAACGCCGCGTCAAGCGCCGGGCCGCGCTTTTCTATCAACTGCTCGGCCTGCTGCAAAGGGGTATCCCTTAACAACATTGCCAATCGTCGAGGGGTGGCAAACACTTCGACAGAATCCGGGGCAAGGTTATGCTCGGCTAAAGACTGCGTTACCAGGGAAGCAAAATTTTGTGCCAGCGACTGCAGCACCCGCGGCGGTAATTCCTCGGTACCGATTTCGATCAGGCAGTCACTACTCATCAGCAACGTCCTTTTTAATCAGGGGAAACCCAAGTGCCGCGCGTGATTCATAGTAGCACTCGGCAACGCTACGCGACAGGCCGCGTACCCGCAGAATAAAACGTTGCCGTTCAGTCACCGAAATCGCATGTCGGGCATCGAGCAGATTAAAAGCATGCGAAGCTTTCATGACCTGCTCGTAAGCAGGCAGTGGCAGTTTTTTCTCGACCAGCAGTTGGCTTTGTTTTTCGCAAACATCAAACCAGTGAAACAGTGCATCGGTATCGGCAAGCTCGAAATTATAGGTCGATTGCTCAACTTCGTTTTGATGATAAATATCGCCGTAGGTCACTACCCCCTGTGGCCCTCGACCCCAAACCAGGTCGAAAATACTGTCGACACCCTGCAGGTACATCGCCAGTCGCTCGATACCGTAGGTGATTTCACCTGATACCGGCTGACACTCCAGTCCACCGACCTGTTGAAAATAAGTGAACTGGCTGACTTCCATGCCGTTCAACCAGATTTCCCAGCCCAGCCCCCAGGCGCCGAGTGTCGGTGACTCCCAGTCGTCCTCGACGAAGCGAATATCATGCACCAATGGTTCGAAGCCAAGCGCCTCGAGCGAACCAAGGTACAGTTCCTGAAAATTGTCCGGCGAAGGTTTCAACAATACCTGGAACTGGAAATAATGCTGCAACCGGTTGGGATTTTCGCCATAACGCCCATCGGTCGGTCGACGGCTCGGCTGCACGTAAGCGGCACGCCAGGGCTCCGGGCCGATTGCACGTATAAAGGTTGCCGGATGGAAGGTACCGGCGCCGACCTCCATATCCAGGGGCTGCAAAATCACACAGCCCTGCTCGGACCAGTAATTTTGCAAGGTCTGGATCAGGCCCTGGAAGCTACTCAATTCGGTCGCTGGCAACTCGCTCATTTAATTCACTGGTCAAAAGTGCATGATTATAACTAACTGGCGTTTTTTACTCATTCATTTTCCTATCTTATTGTGTTGTGTTTTGAAGCGACTATGATACTGCACATGCAGAACATCATCGGCCAGTGGCTGCTTAGCCTCAAGCATTACATATTGATGTGCCTGCTGCTTTCCAGCCCCGAACGCCTGCCTTACAATCCATATTGTGTCGCCCTTAGCGTATTCGCTTATTTTCTGATCGGAATGTTGCTGATCGATGAACAACGCAGCTACGCAGTGGTATGTGCACAGATATTCCTGGAACTCGGGATGCTGGGCCTGATCGCTTACTGGGGATTGCGCTGGAAAAAATCGCTCGAACGATTGCTGCAAACCTTTTCGGCCCTGGTCGGCGTCAACGTGATTATTACCCTGGTCACGATCCCGATCTATCGCAGCGTGACGAATAATGAAACCAGTATAGAGAATGTTCTGATCTACGTGACCCTGGCCATCCTGATCTGGAACCTGGCGGTTTTGTCGTTGATCTTTAAGCGCGCTTTTTCAATCTCTACCCATCTTTCAGCTATGATATCTTTTAATTATTTCGTGCTTTATCAATTCGTAGTGATCTGGTTCGCCTGGTGAAGATTTATATTCTTGGTATTTGCGGTACCTTCATGGCCGGCATAGCTCAAATAGCGCGTGAGCTTGGTTGTGAAGTAGCAGGTTCCGATGCCAACGTTTACCCCCCGATGAGCACCCAACTGGAGCAAGCCGGAATCGAGCTAGATCATGGCTACGACGCCGATGCCTTACCTGAGGACTGTGACGTTTTTATCGTCGGCAATGCTGTTACGCGCGGCAATCCTCAATTCGAAGCCATACTCGAGCGTGGATTGCGCTATACATCGGGTCCTCAATGGCTTTACGAAGCGGTACTGCAAAAGCGCTGGGTACTGGCGGTTGCCGGGACGCATGGCAAGACTACGGCCAGCAGCATGCTCGCCTGGATACTCGATGATGCCGGGCTAGATCCGGGCTACCTGATCGGTGGTATCTGCCAGAATTTTTCGCAATCGGCAAAACTCGGTAGCGATCCATTCTTCGTGATCGAGGCTGATGAATACGACTCGGCGCTGTTCGATAAGCGCTCCAAGTTCATTCACTACCACCCGCGCACGCTGATTTTGAACAATCTCGAATTCGACCACGCCGATATCTTTGAAGACCTGGCCGCGATTAAGCGACAGTTTCACCACCTGGTGCGAACCCTGCCCGGGAGCGCTCTGGTTATCGTCAATCACGATGATGAAGCGTTACGAGATGTCCTGGCGATGGGTTGCTGGAGCCAGCAATCGAATTTCTCCAGCGTCGATCCGAATGCTGATTTTTTTCTCGATAAGGAAAACACACTGCACCAGGGCCCAAACAGCCATGCGCTGGAACTATCCCAACAGGGGCAGTTCAACGCAGCAAACGCAAGCGCAGCAATTATCGCCGCTCGTCATGCCGGGGTAAGCATCGAAGTTTCGCTCGACGCCATGCGCCGGTTCGCCGGGGTTAAACGTCGCCAGGAAGTGATCGCCGAAATTAACGGCGTCACAATCGTCGATGACTTTGCCCATCACCCGACCGCAATCGCGTTAACCCTGGAGGCACTGAAAGGAGCCACTGCCGGCCGCCTGATCGGTGTGCTGGATATACGTTCCAATACCATGAAAATGGGCACGCATGGGAACGAACTTGGTCAATCATTCGCCGCGGCTGACCTGATTTTGTTATGCGAAAACCCTGATTTAAATTGGGATATCGCGAAAATTGCAGAAACTGCATCTACAATAGTAGAAGTTAAAAACGATACACAACAGATTATCGACTACCTGCTGCAAAATTGTGAGCAGGGAGATCAAATCGTTATTATGAGCAATGGCGGTTTTGATAATATTCATCAACGTCTTATTCAAGCGCTGCAAAACTAGAAATCGGGTATGTCCGACAAATCACAAAGACCGACAAAGATCGCCAAGTATGAAGTTAAACGCCGCATCGGACGTGGTTCCATGGGTGTCGTTTACGAGGCTTTCGATCCTTTCGTTCAGCGCACTGTCGCGATCAAGGTCGCGCATTCGGCTGCAGATATGGATACCGCAACCAAGCAAAAATTACGCGAAGGTTTTTTTGCCGAGGTCTATAGCGCGGGGCGTATGCATCATCCCTCAGTGGTTAGCGTATACGATGCCGGGCAGGAAGAAGATCTCAATTACATCGTCATGGAATTCGTCGACGGTGTGACCTTGCAGGAATACGTTGCCGGGAATAGAGTCCTCACTCCCAACCAGGTTGTCGATGTCATCTATCAATGCGCCAAGGGCCTCGATTACGTACATCGTGAAGGCATTATCCATCGCGATCTGAAACCGGGTAACATCATGCTGAGTAACGATGGCGAAGTGAAAATCATGGATTTCAGTATTGCCCATGTCGATGTCGGTTTCGAGGGCCATGACACCGAGGTGCAGGGATCACCGATGTATATGCCTCCAGAACAATTATCCGAAGAAAAACGCCTGGTGGCACAATCAGATATTTACTCACTCGGTGCGGTGATGTACGCGTTGCTGGCGAAAAAAGCACCCTACAAGGCAGGCAGCCTGGAGTCCCTGATATACAAAATCAGTAACCTGGATCCCGATCCGGTCATGGAGATCAATCCCGAGGTGCCGCAGCACATCGCCGATATTGTCGAGAAATCGATGCAGAAAATTATCTATGATCGATATGAAACAGCCTATCAGCTGGCGACGGACCTGAGCAATTCCTTCGGCCGCTTACGCGGCGTCGGTGAGCGTATCGACATGCAGGAGAAATGGAAGACGCTGCGCTATCTCGCATTCTTCAAGGATTTCAGTGACGAACAAATTACCGAGGTTGTCAACGCCAGCGAATGGACCGAGTTCAAGAAGGGAGAGGTTATTGTGACCGAGGGCGAACAGGAAACGGCGTTTTACATCATTGCCAAGGGTGGTGTAGAAGTCGTCAAGAATGAAAAGGTCGTTGGCATGATGAAACAGGGTGACTGTTTTGGCGAAATCGCTTTTCTCACGCGTCAGCCTCGCAACGCTACTATCGTGGCACGTACCGAAGTCTCACTGATGCGGGTGAGCACATCGTTAATGGAACAGGCTTCTACAGAAACCCAATTGCGCTATTATCGCATCTTTCTCGAAAACCTGATTGCGCGACTTTCCCAGGCCACCGATAAACTGGTTGAAGCAGAAATAGCCATAACCGAGCCATGACCCCAACAACAATTACTCTGGCGATGACTGGAGCCTCAGGCGCCGAATACACACTGCGCCTGTTTGATTGCTGCCTGCAAAATAACATCAAGGTTCAGTTTATTACCTCACAGCCTGGTCAGATCGTACTGGGCATGGAAACCGAGTTGAAATTATCTGGGTCACCTCAGAAAATGCAGCAAAAGCTCGCTGAATATTTCGACGCCGATCCAGCCCTGATAAGTGTTTACTCAAAAGACCAGTGGACCGCGCCACCGGCAAGCGGGTCCTCGGTCGCCGACGCAATGGTAGTATGCCCATGCAGCATGGGTAGCCTTGCATCAATTGCCGTTGGCAGCAGCGAAAACCTGATTCATCGCGCCGCCGATGTGACCATCAAGGAACGTCGAACCTTGATCCTGGTGCCGCGGGAAACCCCCTTCTCCAGTATTCATCTCGAGAACATGCTCAAACTGTCACGCCTCGGGGTAGTGATACTGCCGCCCAATCCCGGGTTTTACCACGGTGCCAGTTCTGTTGCCGAGCTGGTAGATTTTATAGTCGCACGCATTCTCGACCAGCTTGGTATTGATAATGACCTGTCCCCGCGTTGGGGGGAATGAACAGGCGCTGAAGCAATGACCAACCATGGCTGAAATTCCTCTGTTCCCGCTGAAAACCGTTTTGCTGCCCGGCAATACGCTGGAACTTAAAGTTTTCGAAACTCGCTACCTCGACATGATCGCTACCTGCATGCGCGAGAACAGTCCGTTTGGCGTGGTATTGATTCACCAGGGAGATGAAACTGCAATCGATACAGATATCTACTCGATCGGGACAACCGCCGCCATCAATGACTGGGAGAATCGGGCTGATGGTCTGTTAGGGATCACCGCCCTGGGTGTCGAGCGTTTTGAGATATTGTCAACCCATACCCAAGACGACGGCCTGACGTTTGCGGACACTAAAATCCTGGATGAAGATAGTACCCATGAAATGCCTGAACAATTTGCCTATATGCTGGAGCTTCTCGACCATGTGAGTGCCCACGAGGGTCGAATTCGTGATGACGACCAGGGCTTTTGTGCAATTCTCTACCAGCTGATTTACCTGCTACCGCTGGAGACAGCACTGAAACAGCGCCTGCTCGAAATCCCCGACTGTAATGATCGCGCGCTGATTCTGCATGCCGAGCTGATTCGGCTCGGAGTGATTCAATACATCAAACCCGAATCTACCCAGCTTTAAGCCCGGGGGTTCCAATTCGTCGCAAGCGGGCATAGACTCCTTCTGCCTAGTCTAAAGGAGACAGCTGCAATGAAAAGACTCGTATTTGCAACATGGCTTTGCCTGTTTTGCCCCTTAGCTCAGGCGGCTGAACTCTCCGGTGTTTTCGTCGCTGATGAAATCAAAACTGGCGATGGCCAGTCCCTGGTCCTTAACGGCATGGGTTTGCGTGAAAAATTATGGGTAGACGTTTACGTGGGCTCGCTTTACCTGCCGAGCAAGTCCGGCGATGTCGCTGAAATTCTGTCAAAACCGGGGCCTTGGCGGGTGCAACTTGATTTTGTCTACAAGGAAGTCTCTCAAGAGAAACTTCTAAAAGGTTGGCGTGAGGGTTTCGAGAAAAATCAGGATTCCGAAACCTTGAAACAACTTCAGTCACGCATTGATGAATTCTACGCTTACTTTGATACCAACGCCGTCAAAAAAGATCAGTACATTTTCGACTATTTACCTGCACAGGGAACCCGGATCAGCAAGAACCAGCAGCAACTGGGCTTGATCCCGGGTGAGGATTTCAGGAACGCTTTACTTGAAATCTGGCTCGGTAATTATCCTGCGGATAAGAAGCTGAAAAAAGGCATGCTCGGGCTCTAAGAATCGTCTTTGCTGTTTAGAGTTCGGCGAAAGTGGCGGCGGCGGCCTCGATGGTCTGTTCGATCTCCGCTGCACCGTGCATCGCACTGACGAATCCCGCTTCGTAAGCAGACGGCGCCAGGTAAATACCGCGCGCCAGCATGCCATGGAAGAATTTTTTGAAGAGCTCGGTATCGCAAGCGCTCACCTGGCTAAATCTCGTCACTTCCGGCTGATCGGTAAAAAACAGGCCGAACATTGCGCCTACCTGGTTGGCGCGCAAGGCGATACCATTGGCTTCGGCCGCCCCCAAAATACCATTCACCAGTTGCCCGGTTCGTTGCGCCAGGTCTTCGAAAAATCCCGGGCGCGATATGATTTCGAGATTTTTTAACCCGGCCGCCATCGCCACCGGGTTACCTGACAGAGTGCCCGCCTGGTAAACAGGCCCCAGCGGCGCAATATGGCTCATGATTTCATGCTTGCCGCCAAAAGCACCGACCGGCATCCCGGCGCCGATGACTTTACCAAGCGTGGTTAAATCAGGAACGATATCATAGCGTTCCTGGGCACCCCCGAGTCCAACCCGAAAACCGGTCATGACTTCATCGAAGATCAGTACGCTCGATGATTCATCGCAACATTCCCGCAGCGTCTGTAAAAAGCCCGCGGCCGGTGGCACACAGTTCATATTGCCGGCTACGGGTTCAACAATCACGCAGGCAATTTCAGCACCGATCTCGGTAAACACCTGCTTAACCTGGTCGGCATTGTTGTATTCGAGCGTGACGGTATGATCGGCAAGCACGGACGGAACTCCGGGTGAGCTCGGCACTCCCAGCGTCAAGGCACCCGAACCTGCCTTGATCAACAGGGAATCCGCATGCCCGTGGTAGCAACCCTCGAACTTGATGATCTTGTCACGCCCGGTGTATCCACGCGCGAGACGGATCGCACTCATGGTTGCTTCCGTACCCGAACAGGTCATACGCACCAGGTCGATGTTTGACATCAATTCACAGATGCGCTGCGCCAGCTGTACCTCGAGCGGCGACGGTGCGCCAAAACTCAAACCTTTGTGCACGGTCTCGCTAACGGCAGCGATGATTTCGGGATGCGCATGACCGCATATCATCGGTCCCCAGGAGCCAACATAGTCGATATAACGCCTACCATCGACGTCAACCAGGTAGGCACCCTCGGCATGATCGATAAACGGTGGCGTACCTCCAACCGCGGCAAATGCGCGCACCGGTGAATTAACCCCGCCTGGGATTACTTTTACAGCCTGTTCAAACAGTTTTTCGGAGTGATTCATGGCTTTTCAAACGAAACTAAACGGTACCCACATCATACAATAAACTAGCCGGGACGATCGCGGATTTCGAAACGCCGTGCCGCTATCAGAATCAGCAACAATGCCGGAATGCCAAGAATTGCAGTGACCAGGAAGAAGCTGGGGTACCCGATCGCATCGACCATCGATCCCGAGTACCCGCCCAATACCTTTGGAATCAGGGTCATCAACGAGGTAAAGATAGCGAACTGCATCGCGGTGAAGGAGACATTGGTCAGGCTCGACAGGAAGGCGACGAACGCAGCGCTCGCAATGCCCGCCGACAGGTTATCGGCAGAGATTACGACGTAAAGCCAGAACATATCGTAGCCGATGCTTGCCAGCAGCATGAACAGCAAATTGGTCGCGGCCGCGAGCACCGCGCCCAACAGCAGGACACGCATCACGCCGAAACGAAGCGCGAGCAATCCCCCGAGGAAACCGCCGGCGATAGTCATCAACAAGCCGAAGGTTTTGACCACGCTGGCAATTTCGGTTTTGCTGAAACCGAGATCCTGGTAGAAGACGTTTGAAATAACTCCAAGAACGATATCGGAAATTCGATAAAGTCCGATCAATGCGAGCAATATCCAGGCCAGTGACCAGCCGTAACGACTGAAGAAATCACGAATCGGCATCAGGTAGGTACGCTCCACCATCGCATAACCGACAATGCCGGATTTGACCAGCACTAATGCCAGCAGCCACATAACCAGCAATGCCAGCGCAAGACGCAGGGATTCCACCAACAGCGCGGCCAGGAACGGGTTGGCAAGGACCGCACCCAGAGATGACTTGACACTACCGGCAATATCCCCCGAAAAAAAGAAAACACCGACGAATCCCCCTATCGCGACCACGAACATCAGTAAAAATTGTAAATAGTCCTGATTGGTACCAGCAACACTGTCTCTCTCTGCTCTTTGCGGTTCATCGATTACCAGTGTGGTGGCGACACCTATCAGCATCGCAAGTGCCATTGCGCAGTAGGTCCACTGCCATGCCTGGTAGTCATAGGCTTCGCCACTGGTGCCAAACCAGTCGGCGAGGTATAGCGAGCCTGCACCCGCTACCAGCATACCGATACGATAACCAGCGATATAGGTTGCAGACATCATTGCCTGTAATTCAACTTCGGCCGATTCGATACGATAGGCATCGATGACGATATCCTGGGTTGCCGAGGAGAAACCGAGTAAAATCGCGGCCAGCGCCATCAGGGTCAAACTCGATTGATTCGCCGCGGGGTCAATCGATGCCATGGCAAGGATTGCAACAATGATCGCGAATTGCGCAGTCAATATCCAGGCGCGCCGGCGACCGAGCATCCGGGTCAACCAGGGCAAGGGTAATTGATCAACCAGGGGCGCCCACACGAATTTGAACGAATAGCCAAGCGCGGCCCAGCTGAAATAAGTCACCGCGGCACGTTCAGCCCCGGCTTCACGCAGCCACAGGCTCAGTGATGAGAAGATAAGCAACAGCGGGATGCCGGCTGAAAAACCGAGGAATAGCATCGTCACCACACGTCGATGAAAAAATAACCTGAGCGTGGAAACGGATTGCAGATTGCTCTGCTGCACTAGACTGCGGGCTCCAGGTCATAGTCCATAATTAACGGCGCATGATCGGAAAAGCGCTGATCTTTATAAATCCTTGCCCGCCGAATTCGGTCTTTCAATCCGGGTGTGACTATCTGGTAATCGATACGCCAGCCGACGTTCTTGTCCCAGGACTGTCCCCGGTTCGACCACCAGGTGTATTGTTCGTCGCGGTTATCGACAACGCGAAACGCGTCAATATAACCCACGCGTTCGAATAAATCGGTCAGCCAGGCACGTTCCTCGGGTAGGAACCCGGAGTTTTTCTGGTTGGAGCGCCAGTTTCTTAAATCGATATTCTGATGCGCAATATTCCAGTCACCACAGATGATGAATTCACGGCGTTTACGTCGCAGCGATTGCAGATGTAGCATAAAACTTTCAAGAAACCGCCACTTGGATTCCTGGCGGTGATCACCTGACGAGCCCGACGGCGCGTAGAGTGAAATGATCGACAGGTTGCGGTAGCGATATTCGAGGTAACGCCCCTCGTTATCGAACTCGGATTCGCCATAACCGCGAATCACCTGCAACGGCCGCTCCCTGCTGTAAATCGCCGTTCCGGAGTAGCCTTTTTTCAATGCATCGTAGTAGCTACAGTAATAATTACGGGGATGAAATATCGGCTGCTCCAGCTGCTCGGTATGCGCCTTGGTTTCCTGTACACAAATGAAGTCCGCACGCTGACGGGGTAGCCAGTCGAAAAAGCCCTTGCGCGCCGCTGCACGAATACCGTTGGTGTTTACTGAGATCACGCGCATCTGAAACTGCTACCAATATTCAATTCTGGCGATATGATACATGACTTAAGATATCCGACTAGGGCCTGTTAACACTAATCCAATGGGCTCTGTTGCGTCTGAAAAAGCGCCAATTGAGGCGCGAGAAGCGTAGTTTGGTCATTCCAAATGAGCGACGAGCAACGAAAAGTGGCGCTTTTTCAGGCGCAACCCTTCGGGCTGGGGTTATTTTTTCACCCAGCGGCGTTATCATTCGCTCATGTAGAGTGACTACATCACGCTCATTCTGCCTTGCTGGATGAAAAAATAGTCCCAGCAGAGCCCATTGAATTAGTGTTAACAGGCCCTAACGATTCGCCCATGCAAGCTTACCAATCCCGTTTCGTCGACTACTGCCTGCAGCGCGGCGCCCTCAGCTTTGGCGAATTCACGCTCAAATCCGGTCGCGTCAGTCCTTACTTTTTCAACGCCGGGATTTTTAATCGTGGCGCCGATCTCGCGGCACTTGCCGGATTCTATGCCGATGCGATTCAGCACAGCAAAATTGATTTCGACCTGCTGTTCGGCCCTGCTTACAAAGGTATACCCCTGGCCGCGATTACCGCGAGCGCATTGTACCAACAACATCAACGCGACATTCCCTACGCGTTTAACCGCAAGGAAGCCAAAGATCACGGTGAAGGAGGAAATACAGTGGGCGCCGAAATCACGGGTCGGGTGATGATTATCGACGATGTCATCACCGCCGGAACCGCAATTCGGGAATCAATCGAGTTAATCGAAACGCTCGGTGCCGAGGTTTGTGCCGTCATGATTGCACTTGACCGACAGGAAAAAGGTTCGAGAGATCTCTCGGCAATCCAGGAACTGGAGCAACAGGGATTAAGCGTCATCTCGATCATAAAACTCGACCATATCCTCGAATATTTGCAAACCAGTGGGGATAGCAAACATCAGGCAACCATTGAAGCTTACCGGGCCGAGTACGGAATCGACTGAACTCAGGTCGATCGATGCAGTCTACATTAGGTTCTTACGATATAATAACAGGTGCACCATGCTTCGAGTCTTAATGCTCACCAGCCTGATCTCGCTTTCTGCTTACGCTGGCGAGCCTATTGAAATCAGCAGCGGAGACAGGCAAACCGCCGTCGTCGAACTCTACACCTCGGAAGGCTGCTCCAGCTGTCCACCAGCCGATCGCTGGTTGTCGCGACTTGTCGATACACCCAAAGATGAGCTTAACGTGCTCGCACTTGCGTTTCATGTTGATTACTGGGATTACCTGGGCTGGAAGGATCGCTTTTCCAGCGCAGAATATACCCGCCGTCAACGCCACCTGGGCGCTAATAATCAGCAACGCACAATCTATACCCCCGAGTTCTTTGTCAACGGCATGGAAGCTCGCGGCGCCGGTAAAATTCTCGACAAAATCCAGCAGGCCAACCAGCGAAAAGCGCCACTCGAGCTTAAACTTACCGTTTCCAGGGATGAGACCGGACTCCTGCTTGAGCTTCATTCCCCTGGAGACCGAAGCACGGTCGGGCAAATTCATCACCGTTACCTGGTCTATGAAAATGACCTGTCGACCGATGTAAAACGCGGCGAAAATTCGGGTGAAACACTGAATCATCAGCAAGTGGTGCGCTACATGAGCCAGGCGCAGAACTTACAGCAAAACAATCAGCACCGTATCGCGATAGAACCCGACTGGAATCCACAGAATATAGGAGTTGCGGTGCTGGTAACCTCGCCCGGAGAGAGGGATTACTTACAGGCATTGCATACCTCGGTAGCGAGTTTGATGGGACAACCATAGTTGTCAAATTAATGGCAAATCACCATAAATAAACTATTATGCGTGTTAGGATCTGAATGACCTGAAGTGGTCAGGAATCAAATAACATCTTGCGCGCTGTAAGCAATCACCTGAAACCCCGCTTAACATTATTGCCAGTTTTACTGCTGGCTTCGATTCTGTTTGCTTTCTCCAAGCACGCGGGTGCAGGCGCACTGTATAAGTGGGTCGACGAAAACGGACAGATTCGTTACAGCGACCGGCTACCCGCGAAACAGGTCAAAAAGAAACACCAGCAGCTAAATTCGCAGGGTGTAGTCCTGTCGACCAAGGAAGCAGCCAAGAGCGATGAAGAGCTAGCGGTGGAGGCTGAAGCCAAGCGCAAACTGGAGGAACAAGAGGCCAAGGAAGCGAAGCTCAAGGAGATTCAGTATCAAAAAGACCAGGTGCTGCTGCTGACCTTTAGTTCCGAAGAAGAACTCGGCCTGGCGCGCGACGATCGTCTCGAAGTGCTCGATTCGGTGATCACTCTAATCAATAAAAGCATTGCTGCCACACAGCAACAGCTGCAGCAATTAATGACCAGCGCAGATGAAATTTACCTTTCCAAGGGCAAGGAAGTTCCTGGTGGTCTTGCCCAGAAAATAGAGCACTTCACCGGTAAACTAGAGAGCCGCTATGCCCAACTGGAATTGAAGATGGAGAAGAAAGATCAAATTAACGAGCAGTACGCGCTGGACCTGGCGCGTTACCGGGAACTTACCGCCGAGAAATCCAAGGACTGAACGTCTCTAATTCCCAGGCGCCCCGTTTATTAGCGTGCCCACACCGGAATCGGTCAATAACTCCAATAATACCGAATGCCTTACCCGCCCATCGATGATCTGACTGGTTCGAACCCCGGCCTTTACCGCGTCCAGTGCACAGCGTACTTTCGGCAGCATACCTCCATGGATGATGCCGTCGGCGATTAGACGCTCGGTTTCGTCGGCACTTAGACCGGTCAGTAGATTTCCATCCGGATCGAGCACCCCCGGGGTGTTGGTTAACAACAATAATTTTTCCGCGCCCAGTACCTTGGCCAATTCGCCAGCAACCAGGTCTGCATTAATATTGTAGGAAGAACCGTCGGCGCCGACACCGATGGGGGCAATTACCGGGATAAAGTCATCGTCGTCCAGCATCGCTACCACGGCGGGGTCTATCGACTCGACCTCTCCAACCTGTCCAAGATCGTTATCGACGGCGTCATTTCCAGCCAGTTTCATTTTACGGGCCGTAATCATACCGCCGTCCTTACCGGTAAGGCCTACTGCGCGTCCACCATGACGATTAATCAGTGCTACGATCTGCTTGTTAACCTGCCCGCCGAGCACCATTTCGACGACATCCATGGTTTCATTATCGGTGACTCGCATGCCTTCGATGAAGCGGCTCTTCTTGCCAATCTGTTCGAGCAGCTTGCCGATTTGCGGGCCCCCACCATGTACGATAACCGGGTTAACACCAATCTGCTTCAGCAACACGATGTCCTGGGCAAAGCTACTCTTGAGCGCTTCATCGACCATGGCGTTACCGCCAAATTTTATCACCACTGTCTTCTGATCCAGTGCCTGGATATAGGGCAAGGCCTCGATCAGAATATCCGCAACATTGTTCTTGTTTGCTGTCATGCTTAGGGTTGCCTGTTAGGAACGGGCGCAAGTATAGCGCTCGACAATCAAATCGATAAGTTGTTTTGCGATAGCGAGTTTGTTATCCCGTTCGATGCTGCGGTGACCGTCACGCCAGAAGACTTCAAGCTGGTTAGTGTCGGTTTCGAACCCGCTATCGGCATTACCAACCGGGTTCGCCGCGATCATATCGAGATTCTTTTGCTCAAGCTTGGCAAGCGCATACTTTTCAAGATTCTGCGTCTCGGCGGCGAATCCAACACAAAACGGTTTGTCTTCGAGTGCGCTAACGGCAGCCAGGATATCGACATTCAAGATCAAGGGCAGCGACATCGAATTTTCGGATTTTTTGAGCTTGTGGGTCGCCACCTGGTCAACCCGGTAATCGGACACCGCGGCACAGCCGATAAAAATATCGCTGTGCGCTACCTGTTGCATCACCGCTTCATACATTTGCTGGGCCGACTCCACCGCTACCAGTTTCGCGCCCGGTGGCGCTATCAAAGACACAGGACCACTTACCAGGGTCACCCTGGCCCCCGCCTGCAACGCTGCCTCGGCAAGCGCGTAGCCCATCTTGCCCGAACTCCGATTGCTGATATAACGCACCGGATCGATCGCCTCTCGAGTGGGGCCGGCAGTCAACAACAGCTCGACCCCGTCAAGCTTGCCAGGAACGAATTGCAGCGCGACATTAGCCAGTAATTGTTCGGCTTCGAGCATGCGCCCAGGACCGAAATCCCCACAGGCCTGATCACCTTCGGCCGGTCCCCAGATCCGTACGTTGCGCGCAGCCAGTTGTTTCAGATTTTCCTGCGTTGCGGAATTGGCAAACATTTGCTGGTTCATCGCGGGTGCCACGGCGACCGGGCGCTTGCTCGCGAGACACAAGGTCAGTAAGAGATTGTCGGCATATCCCGCATTCATCTTGCCCAGGAAATCAGCCGACGCCGGCGCCACCAACAACAGGTCACACCAGCGTGCAAGCTCGATATGATCCATCGCCGAGTCTGCTTCGGCATCGAACAAATCAACGTATACCCGGTGACCGCTCAGCGCCTGGTAAGTCAGCGGTTGCACAAATTCCTGCGCCGATGGTGTCATCACGACGCGCACCTCGGCACCTGCCTTTATCAACAGGCGCACCAGTTCGGCGGATTTGTAGGCGGCAATGCCGCCGGTAATTCCGAGCAGTATTTTCTTGTTGCCGAGCGCTTGCATTTACTCTATTTTAGCGGCTGAGGACAACAGGTAAAGGAATACCCATGACTATCTCTCAATGGCCCAGTGCCGAAAAACCCCGCGAAAAACTGGTTAACCGGGGCGCAAATGCGCTCTCGGACGCTGAACTACTGGCAATTTTGCTACGCACCGGGGTGTCCGGCAGTACCGCGGTCGACCTCGCACGACAACTATTACTCGATTACGGCTCGATACGAGCTGTCCTCGATGCCGACACAAAAAGTTTCTGCAGTCGCAAAGGGCTGGGCCTGGCCAAGTTCGTGCAACTGCAGGCCGCGCTCGAAATCGCACGCCGCCATTTATCGGAAGAACTCGAATACGGAAACTGCCTGACCCGTTCGGAGCAAACCCGGAATTACCTGCGTGCGCGGTTACGCGATTATAAATACGAGGTCTTTGCCTGCCTGATGCTCGACAATCGCAACCGGGTAATCGCGTTTCGGGAATTGTTTCGCGGAACCATAGACGGAGCCTCGGTTTATCCACGAGAAGTGGTCAAACAGGCGCTTGCCGATAACGCGGCGGCGGTAATACTCGCGCATAACCATCCCTCGGGCGTCTGCGAACCGAGTCAGGCGGATATCCGTATCACCGAGCGTCTGCAAAAAGCGTTAGGCCTGGTCGATATTCGCGTGCTGGATCACGTCATTGTCGGCGACAGAATTAACTGCCTTTCCGAACAAGGTCTGATTTAACCGAAGTCTCGAACCAGGCGGCGACCTGTCGCTCCTCGAGTGGGTGACTAATGTAATATCCCTGCACATGATCGCAACGCATTTTAGTCAGCAATTCACACACCGCCAGCGTTTCCACACCCTCGGCGACAACCTCTAAATCCAGCGTATGAGCAAGCTCGATTGTCGCCTTCACAATCAACTGGTCGTCCGGATTAGTGGCAATATCGCGCACAAAAGACTGATCGATCTTGAGCTTTTCGACAGGCAGTTCCTTGAGATAGGTTAATGAAGCCTGCCCGGTACCGAAGTCATCGATCGAAAGCGACAAGCCCATCATCCCGAGATGCGACAATACCTCGACCACCTCTCCCGGATCCTGCATGATCTGCCCTTCCGTTATTTCAATTACGATCTGAGCGGGTTCGACCTGGTATTGGGTTAAGTAGGTTTCGATGCGTTCTGGCAAGCGGCGATCATGCAAGTCAATCATCGACAAATTAATACCTATGGACAGGCCATCAAGGCTGGATTCGCTGATAAATCGGCAGGCAGACTCGATAATCCAGTTTGTCAGTGGCATTATCAAATGGTTTTGTTCCGCCAGGCGAATCGTACGCCCAATGGAAAAATCATGCTTGCCCGGGTCTTTCCAACGCAACAGCGCCTCAAGGTAAATTGTTTCGTAGCTTTCCAGGTCGACAACCGGTTGATAAACGAGCTTTAACTCATCGTTATCCAGCGCACGACGCAAGGCCTGTATCATCGTAAATCCTGAAGTATCGATAGCCTCGTCGGGATCCTTGAAAAACTGCATGGGCCAGTCGCTATTTTCAGCATCGACCAGGGCAGCACTGGCATTCTGGTAAAGGATATCCGCATCAACAGCATCATCAGGATAAATCGCAATGCCGAAAAAAGCCCTCAATTCAAATTCACGTCCGTAAATCTGGTATTGTCGAACGATAGACAGGTAAATTTTCTCGACCAGGGTATTCAACTGATCGCGTTGTTGTACTTCAAGCAATATCGCGAACAGGTTTCTTTCAAAACGCGCAACCTGGTCACTCTCACGCAAAGACTCTCGCAGGCCCCTGGCAACCTGCCGCAGCAGCGCATCGACAATATACTGGCCTCGATGCTGCGCAAACTCGTCAAGCCCGACAATCTCGATCATGACCAGCGCATAGCGACGTCCACTGCGTTTCCCTTCCAGTATCGCCTGCGCCAGACGGTCTTCAAAAATGACGCGGTTATTGAGTCGTGTCACCGGGTCCCGCTTGGCCATTTTTTGCAACACGTTGAAATCTTCGATCATCACCTCCAGGCCGGTCCTGACTCCGCCCGGCCCATCGGTAGCACTGTCCTGCTGGCTTTTTGCCGCAACGTGCATTTTCCGGGCGAGCTCGTGTAAAGGTTTGATTAAATTGAAATGTAACAATGTCAGAACCAGCAGGGCAGCGCATACCAACACCACCAGTACAATCGCTGCCTGGCGTTTGAAAAGATCCCAGAAAGACAGCGTTTGCAGCTTGAGGTGCAGTTGACCGGGCACGACGCTATCCATCCCGATCGGAATTGTAATAGGGCGACTGGCTTCGCCATCGGCGCTGAACTCCTGGTATTGAATACCCTGTTCGGTATCGGTAGCACGCTGTAAATCGCGTCCTGACAAGCTCGAAAACTCGTTCAGGAAATCGAAATAATCCATGCTTACCAGCAGCACCACCGGGTTACCCTCGGCCGCAACAGGGCCGGCAATTTCAAGCAGTGCCTTATCATCGATACGACAACTCGTAATCTGTGGTACCAGAAAATTATCGAAATTATCCCGGTGCATTTGTCCTGGCTGCAGACAGCCCGGTTTGTTGGATCTCGAGACAGGGCGGCCCTCCTGGTCGAAATGCACCCGGTTCACGGCCCAGATATTGGGATTACGCTGGTAATAGCTCCACAGAAAAGACTGGAAGGTCTGGGTATCGGCGGATGACTCCGCCAGCGTACCGAGCAGATAGTATTGGGACTGCAGCCAGAGATGCTGTTTCTGCTGCAGCTGTAACACCTGCGCATGAAGGTTTTGCTGCAGCGTTACCGAATTCTGTTGGCTCTGGCGGTCGACCAGGATCAGCAACGAAACACACCACAGTGCAAACATCAGCAGGGTCAGGGCCGCCACCAGTAGCACACTGAATGACGAAATATTGAGTTTCTTGGATTGGGACACGGCTTACTCGATATTCTGCACTTGTTCACGCATTTGTTCGATCAGGACCTTGAGATCAACTGCTTGCTGCGTGGTAATGCTGTCCTGCGACTTCGACCCCAACGTATTGGCCTCTCGATTGAGTTCCTGCATCAGGAAATCCAGTCTTCTACCTACCGCTTCGTCACGATCCAGAACATTCAACACCTCGACTACATGAGTATCGAGTCGGTCGAGCTCTTCTTCAACATCGAGTTTCTGCGCCAGCATAACCAGCTCCTGTTCGAGTCGATCTTCATTTGCGTTCTCGCGCCACTGTTTCAATTTTTCATCGAGACTGGTTTCCCATTTCTTGCGCAGCGCGGCCATCATTTCGGGTCGATGTTTACGCACTTCGCCCACGATCTCGCTGATCTGTGCACAACGGCTTCGTATTAACTCATCGAGCGCCTTACCTTCCGTCTCGCGACCTTGCTGTAATTGCTTCAGCGCAGACTCGAGACAGGAAATCGCCAGTTCATTGAACGAGGCCAGGTCCCGCTCGGTCTCGGCGATGACCCCGGGCCAGCTTAAAATATCGGCAACCGATAGCTTGCTGCCCTCGTGCACGATATTCAGAATCTGCTGCTCTACATTACGCAAACTCAACACGATATCCTCGTTCAGGCTTATATCGCGCTGATGTTTCTGATCGAGCTTGTAGCGCAAACCCAGATCAACCTTGCCACGGGTCAGGTACTTTGCCAGTAGCTTGCGGATCTCGGGCTCCAGGTGCCTGAAATCCTCGGGTACCTTGATACCAGGCTCGAGGTAGCGATGATTAACCGAGCGCAGCTCCCAGGTAATCGATCCGGCTTTATTGGTTTCCTCTACCCGGGCAAAACCGGTCATGCTTCTTATCACAATGCGAGTCTCTGTGTCTTTGCAACCGGCATCATAGCCTATTTTCACTATTCGCTATAACACGCATATCACATCTGGAGTTAAATGTTGCGGACGGCTACAACCTCGATGAGTATAATTGCCGCTCTTTTTATGGAGACGAAATAATGCGACCCAGTTCCCGCGCGGCGGATGAGCTAAGACCTGTCAAGATTACGCAAAACTATATTAAACACGCCGATGGTTCAGTGTTGATCGAGTTTGGTGACACCCGCGTCATCTGCACCGCATCGATAGACAACTCGGTACCCGGATTTTTACGCGGTAAAGGGAAAGGCTGGGTTACTGCCGAATATGGCATGCTGCCGAGATCGACCGGAAGCCGCATGCGGCGCGAGGCAAGTTCAGGCCGCCAGGGCGGACGCACCATGGAAATTCAGCGCCTGATAGGACGTGCGTTACGCGCCAGCATCAATACTGAAAAACTGGGTGAACGAACCATCACTATAGATTGTGACGTCATCCAGGCCGATGGCGGCACTCGCACCGCCTCCATTTCGGGCGCCTGGGTTGCACTTTCGGATGCGATCCAGAAATTGCTGGAGTCGGGCGACCTTCAACACAACCCGATCGAATGCCAGGTAGCTGCTATTTCGGTCGGTATCTACGAGGGTGAAGCAGTGCTCGATCTCGACTATGCCGAGGACTCGAACGCAGAGACCGATATGAATGTCGTCATGAACAACCAGGGTGGATTCATCGAGGTCCAGGGCACTGCCGAAACGGCCGCTTTTTCAGACCAGGAATTGAGCAGCATGCTCGAGCTGGCGCGCGTTGGCATAAACCGTATTTTCAATTTTCAGTTGAACGCGTGAAACGACTGGTACTGGCATCCGGAAATCCCGGCAAGCTGCAGGAGTTGTCCGCGATTCTGGATGATCTTGGCTACGAACTGCACCCACAATCCGAATTCGACGTGTCGGAGGTTGCAGAAACCGGAACCACGTTTGTCGAAAATGCGATTATCAAGGCACGTCATGCCGCCGAGCACACCGGCTTACCCGCGTTGGCAGATGACTCCGGTATAGAAGTCGATGCGCTCGATGGTGCGCCCGGTGTTTACAGTGCGCGCTTTTCCGGACCCGGCGCCGACGACACGGCGAACAATGCCCTGCTGGTGGAAAAACTACGCGACGTACCGCCGATGGAACGCAGCGCACGTTATCGCGCAGTAATCATTTTGATGCGCCACGCCGCAGACCCGTCACCGCTGATCTGCGAAGGCAGCTGGGAGGGCGTGATCCAGCTTGAACCGGCGGGTAACGGTGGCTTCGGATACGATCCTTATTTTTATTTAACCGACCGGGAATGCACCAGCGCCCAATTGACTGCCGCCGAAAAGAACCGGCTCAGCCATCGCGGCAAAGCACTCGCGGAATTGAAACGCAAGCTGTTAGAGCAAGGTGTTTAGCAGCAACCCACCGCTGGGTCTTTATATCCACCTGCCCTGGTGTGAAAAGAAATGTCCCTATTGCGACTTTAATTCCCACCAGGCGGATTCAATCCCCGAACAGGCCTATGTCGAAGCCTTACTCAACGACCTCGAACAGGACCTGCCACTAATCTGGGGACGCAAAATAGAATCCATCTTTATCGGCGGGGGTACACCCTCGCTATTTTCAGCCGCCGCGATCGAAGCGCTGTTTTCAGGTTTGCGTGCACTGCTGAATTTCGCACCCGCAATCGAAATTACAATGGAGTCGAATCCGGGTAGCGCCGACGCGGAAAACTATCGGGGCTACCGCGAGACCGGTATTAACCGCCTCTCTATCGGGATTCAAAGTTTCAACGATCAAAACCTGCAAGTGCTCGGGCGGGTTCACAACAGCACCGACGCGCTGCGCGCATTTGCTATCGCGCGCGAGGCAGGATTCGATAATATCAACCTGGACCTGATGTTTGGACTACCTGCACAAAGCATCGAAGCGGCGGGCGACGACCTGGCGCAGGCGATCGACCTTGGGCCTGAACATATTTCTCACTATCAATTGACACTCGAACCCAACACGCTGTTTCACCACCAACCCCCTTCGAATATGCCAGACAGTGACCTGTGCTGGGAACAGCAAACTGCCTGCCAGGCATTACTTGAAAAACACGCTTACCGGCAATATGAAGTCTCGGCCTACAGCCTCGAGAAAAGGGAGTCCGGGCACAATATGAACTACTGGCAGTTTGGAGATTACCTTGGCATCGGTGCCGGTGCCCACGGCAAGATTACGTTAGCTGGCGACAACCGGGTGATTCGCCGGGTGCGACAACGCCAGCCCCGGGCCTACCTCGAGCATGGCGGCCGCAACACGATCACCAGTGAAACCACGCTCAGCGAGGATGATCTGCGTTTCGAATTCATGCTGAACGCATTGCGGCTCAAACACGGCTTTCAAACCCGTTTATTTCACGACAATACCGGATTATCGCTAAATTCGCTGCTGCCAGGGCTGGAACTGGCGCGTGACAAGGGTTTGATCGATTTCAATCACGAAAAAATCGCCCCCTCCCGGCTTGGATTTTGTCATTTAAATGACCTGCAGGTCGTATTCCTACAGCAACAAACAGCAAAAAGTAAGCCATTCTTCGACTCCACCGAGGGAATTATTCACAACTGAAATATCAACACGAAAAATGTCAAGCGTTTTTTTAAATTTTTCGTTGGGTTATACTCAGGTTTTGTAAGCGGTTGATTTTTATATAGTTTATAAGTTGGTTAAAAAATGACTAATCTAACAAAAACCCAGGGTTTGCGAGGCTTTGACAATCCCTGAACATAGTTATACACAAAGTTATCCACAGTTTTTGTGGATAAAATCAGTGCTGGCAGTCGGCTCAAGGTTTTATAAATTTTTAGTTATAAAACACTTTAAGTTTCGCGCCTAAGTCAGGACCAATAAGAGCCGGTAAGGTCCAGAAAACACTTGCACTTTTGCCACTAAACGGTCAAAATCCCCGCCCTTTAGCGTCAGCATAGATAGCAACATCAACATGAAGCAAAATATCCACCCCGAGTATAGAGACGTCGTATTCCAGGACATTTCGTCTGATTTTGCGATCCTGACCAGGTCCACTGTCCCCACCAGGGAAACCATCAAGTGGGAAGACGGTAATGAGTATCCATTACTGAAACTTGAAATTTCGAGCCAGTCGCACCCGTTTTACACCGGTAAGCAGCACATTCTGCAAACCGCGAAACAGGTCGACAAGTTCCGTCAACGCTACGGCAAGTAGGCGCGAGTATCGATTTCGAAGAGGGTGCCCCGGCACCCTTTTTTTTGTCTTGAATAAAGCGCACCAGCACCCAATAATTCACACATGAAATTTTTTTATTTCCTGATACTTGTATTGAGTCTTGGGCTCAGCGCCTGCGCGATCAATCCGGTAACCGGCGAGCGCGATTTCACGATCGTGTCAGAAGCCGAGGAGATCGAGCAGGGACGTCGCTATCATAAAGAGATCATTGCCAGTTACGGCGTTTATGACGATCCCGCGTTACAGCAATATGTGAATCGCATCGGCCAGGAGCTGGCGGCAAAGAGCCATCGCGCGCACCTTAAGTTTACCTTCACGGTACTGGATTCCCCGGATATCAACGCGTTTGCCTTACCCGGAGGCTATATCTACATCACGCGAGGTATCATGGCCTACTTCAATTCCGAGGCTGAACTCGCCGGGGTACTGGGACATGAAATCGGTCATGTTACTGCGCGCCACTCGGTGCGCCAGCAAGCCGGGCAGTTTGCTTCGAACCTGCTCAGTGTATTAATCACCGCGACTACCGGCCAGCAGGAACTGGGGAATCTCAGTCAACAACTCAGTACCGGCCTGATTCGCGGCTACGGCCGAGACCACGAGCTCGAAGCCGACCGCCTGGGTGCCGAGTATCTGCATACAGCCGGTTACGATCCGGAAAACATGCTCGAAGTCATCGGCGTACTCAAGGACCAGGAAGTCTATGAAAAGGCCCTGGCGGCAAAGGAAAAACGTCCAGCCAATATTTATCATGGTGTTTTCTCGACCCATCCGCGCAACGATGATCGACTGAAAACCGTGGTGCGTGCCGCGAAAAAACTATCCGCCAGAACATATCGTGACGACAACCAGGCGGGCTACGAGGGTATGATCGATGGCATGGCCTGGGGTTCCAGCCTCAAGCAGGGCATCGTCGCCAACAACCGTTTTTCACATCCACAACTCGCTATTGGCCTGCAGCTGCCGAAAGGCTGGAAAGTCAACAATAATCCGCAGTTTCTGCAAGCCAGGAATTCGAAGACCGGAGCGCTGGTCCAGATCGGAGTCACGTCACTAAAAAAGGATGAATCACTGGAGGGGCTGTTAAAACGCTTGACTAAAAGTAAAAAATTGAAGGTTAGCAAGAAAGGCTACGGTGTTACCGCAAACACCCAGGCCAAGCCGAGCGGTGGCGACGCTCAACCGGCCCGCATTAGCGCTATCAAGCTCGACAACTCTCAGGCCCTGACCCTATTCGGTACTTCCACCAAGGATCACTTTTCCAACACCGACAAACAACTACTCAACATCAATCAAAGCTTTCGCCGTCTGGACCAGGCACAAATCGATGCGATCAAGGCACCCCAGCTTAAAGTAGTCAAACGCAATGTTCAGAGTTTTGAAGAGCTGGCCAGGCAAAGTGCGCTCGAGTACGAGGCGGTAAACACTTTGCGTCTGCTCAACCGTGCCTTTCCCAGCGGAAATATCACAGCACTTGATAAGGTTAAAACCATAACGCTTGATGACTAGACATCGCCTCGCAATATTGCTGGGATGTGCCTTGTTTATCTGCACCTCTGCCGCCTCCGCAACAGTGGACGCGGTATGTAAAAAGATCTCCGACAAACTGGCCAGCGTGAGTTTCGAGGAATGTTCAGTTCTCGAGATGACAGCGAGCGGCCACAGTTCGGTGAACGGGGTGCCGTTGCTGATCAAAGAATACCCACCGCTGAAGCAACGCAAGTCCAGGGGACGAATTCTTCTCGTTGGCGGCACTCACGGAGATGAACTCGCCGCGATCAGCATCGTGTTTAAATGGATGCACACTTTAGAGAAGCATCATTCTGGGCTTTTTCACTGGCGCATCAATCCGCTGATGAATCCTGACGGCGCGTTACAGCGGAAGCATCAACGCACCAATGCCAATGGTGTGGATTTAAACCGTAATTTCTCTACTCCCGATAGCAAAAATGGTGCAGCACTCGACTACTGGAAAGTCAAAACCTATGAGAACAAGCGACGCTATCCCGGACCCTATCCACTGAGTGAGCCGGAAACCAACTGGCTGCACCAGGAAATTGAACAATTCAAGCCGGATGTTGTAATCGCGGTGCACGCACCCTACTCGCTGGTTGATTACGATGCACCCAGTCGAAAAAATGCACCCAGGCGTATCGGGCACCTATACAAGAACCTGATGGGAACCTACCCCGGATCACTCGGCAACTACGCCGGGATTCATCTTGGCGTTCCGGTGATAACACTGGAATTACCGCATGCCGGCATTATGCCGACCAGGCGCCAAATCAGTCGCCTGTGGACTGACCTGGTGCGCTGGCTGGTACGCAATATCTGACATCTAGCTATTCTCTAGAATAAAAGGCAGCTCCATGCGCGGATCGGGCGGAGTTATTCCGATACATCGGGTCGTCGCAAAAGCTCGAATTTTATAAGCCTTTTCCGTTTTCAAGATTTCGGCTTGCCAGCCGATGACATACTTAGCGACCTGTCCACTCGGCTCGAATTATGCGATATTTGGCCTAAACTTCTGCAGCAGAGACAAAATCGTGTCAAATTATCCCTATACCCGCAAACGGCGCATGCGCCGAGATGATTTCTCCCGGCGCTTAATGCGAGAGCATTCCTTAAGTGCCGGTGATTTTATTTATCCAATGTTCATACTCGATGGCGAGCAACAACGTGTCGCGGTTGAATCCATGCCAGGTATCGAACGTCTCAGTATCGACCTGTTGCTCGAGGAAGCGAACGAGGTTTCCAGCCTCGGCATACCGGCGATTGCATTGTTCCCGGTTGTGGGCGAGGCCGGCAAGAGTGACAGCGCCGATGAGGCCTGGAATCCCGACGGCCTGGTGCAGCGCGCGGTACGCGCATTAAAAGACGCCCACTCCGGCCTTGGCGTCATCACCGATGTTGCGCTCGATCCCTATACCAGTCACGGTCAGGACGGGCTGCTCGATGAAAACGGCTACGTCACCAACGACGCAACTATCGATGTCCTGGTCAAGCAGGCGCTATCGCATGCCGAAGCCGGGGCCGAAGTGGTCGCACCCTCCGACATGATGGACGGTCGCATCGCAGCGATACGTGAAGCACTGGAGGCGAAGGGTCACTTGAATACGCGCATTCTCGCCTACGCGGCCAAGTACGCATCCAGTTTTTACGGACCGTTTCGAGACGCCGTCGGGTCGGCCGGCAATCTTGGGAGTGGCAACAAGTACACCTACCAGATGGATCCCGCCAACAGCAACGAGGCATTACACGAAGTTGCCCTCGATATCGACGAGGGTGCCGATATGGTCATGATTAAACCCGGTCTCCCCTATCTCGACATTGTGCGCCGGATCAGCGAAGAGTTTCAATTCCCGACCTATGTATACCAGGTAAGCGGCGAGTACGCGATGCTGAAAGCGGCCGGGCAAAACGGCTGGATAGATGAGAAGGCCTGTGTACTGGAAGCCCTGCTGTCGATGAAACGCGCTGGCGCCAACGGAATTCTGACCTACTTTGCCAAGGACGCGGCTGCCTGGTTACAGGAAAAATAGTGTCATCGACCGATCATGTCGATCGCTACGCCGTGGTGGGTAACCCGGTCGCACACAGCCTGTCGCCCCAAATCCATACCAGCTTTGCGCAGCAGACTGGACAGGCCCTCAGCTACCAGGCGATCGAACTTCCACTCACCTCGTTTGAAACCGGAATACGTGATCTTCAGCAACAGGGATTCAGCGGCGTCAACGTAACGGTCCCATTCAAACGCGAAGCCTGGGAGCTGTGCAACCACAAAAGCAGGGCCGCGCAAGATGCTGGCGCGGTGAACACCCTGACCTTTCAGCCCGATGATGACATCGACGGAAACAATACTGACGGTGTCGGCCTGGTTCGGGACCTGGTCGATAATTTAGAGATCGCAATCGATAATCGCAGCATTCTTGTGCTCGGCGCCGGTGGCGCGGTGCGCGGCGTTCTCGGTCCGATCCTGGCACAATCGCCCGCGAGTCTCACCATTGCAAACCGCACCCTGGAGAAGGCAACCGAACTGGTACGGGATTTCGGTGCACAGGGCAATCTCGAGGCCGTTGCCTACGATGCGCTCGGAGCCGAAAAGTTTGACCTGATTATTAACGGTACCGCCGCCGGACTCAGCAACGAAGTCCCGCCGCTACCAGATACCGTAATAGGCGCCAATTCGATCTGCTATGACATGATGTACAGCGTCAGCACTGCAACCGCATTTGTTGACTGGGCATACTCTCACGGCGCAGCAAAAGCTTTCGACGGAATCGGTATGCTGGTGGAGCAAGCTGCAGAAGCTTTTGTATTGTGGCGTACCGTGCGCCCGGACACCGCTGAAGTCATTCGTTCACTGGGTCGATTATGAACGAATCCATCATCGAATATTTTCCAGAATCCGAGGTATTGACCGACGTTAAATCGGAACAGGTCCGAATTATCTTCGCGTCTACGCCAACCTCGCTGTTTACGATACTGTTGAGCAGCTTTATTCTCTCGGCAGTACTTTGGGAGGTTATTGAGCCAGCGACGATTATCACCTGGTTTTGCCTAACCAACCTGCTGTCAGCGATACGTCTATTCCTGTACTACCAGTTCAGGAAACTGCCATTTGAAAGCCTGGTCAGCGATATCTGGCAGCAAAGGGCTATCACCACCAGCATCGCATCCGGGATAACCTGGGGCGCCGGTGGTATTTTACTTTTTTCCGAGCAAAGCATGGTCCACCAGGTTTTCCTGGCGTTCATGATCGGCGGCATATGTGCCGGGGCGATTACCACGCTTTCGGCGATCACGGCCGCGGTTCGCGGTTTCGTGTTCGTTGCGCTCATCCCGGTTATTATAAAATTCAACCTCGTCGAAAGCGCGATCAGCCTGGAAATGACGATCATGTCGATCCTGTTTATGGTCATGATCCTGGTTTCGGCACAGCGTTTGAATCGGACTATTCTGGAATCACTGGAAGGACGTCGCCAGCGCGAGATGGCCGAGCGCACGATACGTCGGCAGGCGCACTTCGACGAACTCACCAATCTTCCCAATCGACGGCTGTTCCTGAATAACCTGCGCCAGGAAATGGCCAAGGCCGATCGGCATCGCCGTTTTGGTGCGGTGTTTTTCATCGACCTGGATCGCTTCAAGTCGGTCAATGATTCGCTGGGTCATGCCGTGGGTGATGAATTACTGGTCGAGGTGGCGCAGAAAATTGCCGAACGACTACGCAAGGAAGACAGTATTGCAAGACTTGGCGGCGATGAATTTGTTGTACTCCTACCGGAAGTCGGGGACGACCAGGATGCAGCCGGCAACCATGCCTCCACGATCGCGGACGAAATGCGAACGCTGTTTGTGAAACCGTTCATGATCCAGGACAACGAAATACATTTAACCATTAGTATCGGTATCGCTTTGTTTCCGACCAATGTGTCGGCCGAAGACCTGCTCAAGTATGCCGATGTCGCGATGTACCGGGCAAAGAGTGACGGCCGCGATAGCGTAAGACTGTTTTCGGAGGAAATGCAGGAGGCAGTCAATCAGCAACGGATCATCGAGAAGGGATTGCGACAGGCGCTCGCAAACAACGAGTTTGAACTTTACTTTCAGGGGCAATACGACGATGACCACCACCTGGTGGGAGCCGAGACCCTGCTGCGCTGGAATCACCCCGACCAGGGCGTCGTCGCACCCGGGGTTTTTATCGATATTGCCGAGCAAACCGGTCTGATCGTTCCGATCGGGGACTGGGTTTTGCGATCTGCCTGCGAGCATTTGTCGAGACTTGACGCCGACCTTGTACTGGCGGTGAATGTGAGCCCCAGGCAGTTCAGCGACGCTAATTTTGTCGAAAGCCTTAAACAGGTGTTGCTCGAGACTGACGCCAGTCCCAAAAGACTTAAGCTCGAAATTACCGAGAACCTGGCGATGGCAAATATCGCACACACCATCGTAACCATGAATCGGCTGAAGCGTCTGGGAATCAGCTTTTCTATCGATGACTTTGGCACCGGTTATTCTTCGCTGAACTATTTAAATCGACTGCCGGTGGACGAACTGAAAATCGACCAGACGTTTGTCAGAAACGTTTCAAACTTGCCTGATCATGCGATCATCGTTGATACCATAATCGTGATGGCGCAACAGCTGAACCTCAAAATCGTAGCCGAAGGTATTGAAACCGTGGAAGAGCTCGATTACCTGAAATCCCACCAGTGTAAATACTTTCAGGGTTACTTCTTTGCGAGGCCGGTGCCGTTTGACCAGTTTTCCAGGTCGATCGTTTAACCGCCTACAGCTAATCTATCTGGATAAAACTCAAGCACGCATCCTGGCACCAGCCGGATCGTAGAGCTCCTCGTCGACGATCCTGGCAGCATACATTTCACCGTTAATCTCGACTTCAAACGTGGTGCCGCCTTGCGCAAGATCGCTGGGTACGTAACCCAGCGCCATCGATTGCTGCACGTGGTGCGCATATCCGCCCGAGGTGACGTAGCCCACGCATTCGCCGTCCTTGAGGATTGCTTCGTCCAGGGTGACGTCGATGTCGTCGGTGTCGATGGTCATCGTCACCAGCTTGATCGTGGGGCCGGCGTCGCGTTCTTTTTGCGCGGCATCTTTTCCGATGAAGTCCTTGTCCCAGTTGATGAACACGTCGAGGCCCGATTGTGCGGCGGTGAAATCCGGGCGGAATTCGAGGGTCCACGCGCCCCAGTTCTTTTCCAGACGCAGACTCATCAGCGCGCGCAGGCCGTAGTGGGTAAGGCCAAGGCCTTCGCCGTTGGCGAGGATTTCTTCGTAGAGTTTCAATTGATATTCCGGCTCGACGTAGATTTCGTAACCGAGTTCGCCGGAGAACGACAGCCTTGTGAGGATCGCCGGCACGGTGCCAACGAAAGTTCTTCGGATATCGCGGAATTTGAGTGCATCGCCGGAAACGTCGTCGCGCGTGATGCGGGACAGCAGTTCGCGTGCATTCGGGCCCGACAGGCCGATGCCGTGGTAGCGGCGCGATTCGTTGGCGTAACGGATGTCGTAACCGTCCATGTGGCTTTCGAACCAACGACGGTGCATTTCCTGCGCGGCGCCGGAGCCGAAGATCATGAAATCGTCATCTTTGAGGCAGGCGATGGTGAGATCGCCGTAGAGCTTGCCCTTGTGGGTCAGCATCGGGGAAAGGTTAATTCTGCCCGGCTGCGGCACGCGGCCTGCCATGACGTGGTCGAGGAACTTACGTGCATCCGGCCCCCTGATCGAGTGTTTGGCGAAGTTGGCGATCTCGGTGATGCCGACCGCTTCGCGGACCGCCTTGCATTCGCGCGCGACATAGTCGTGTGCGCGTGAGCGGGCGAAGGTCGGTTCCTCGTGCGCGTCTTCCGGGCCGTCGGCATACCACAACGCTGCCTCGAGGCCGAAGCCATCGCCCCAGACGGCGCCGAGTTGCGTCAGCCGGTCATACAACGCGGTCGTGCGCATGCGCCGGCCTTTGGGCAGGGTTTCGTTGGGGAAGGTCATGACGAAACGGCGCTCGTAGTTTTCGCTCGACTTGATCGTTCCGTAATCGGGCGAGGCATAATCGCCGAAGCGCGCGATGTCCATCGCCCAGACGTCAATTTCGGGTTCACCGTCAATCATCCATTCGGCGAGGCACTTGCCGACGCCGCCGGCCTGGCAGAAGCCGGCCATGACGCCGACCGCGGCCCAGTAGTTCTTCATGCCGGGCACCGGGCCGATCATCGGGTTGCCGTCGGGGCCAAAAGTAAACGGGCCGTTGATCATATCCTTGATGCCGGCCTCGGCAAGCGCCGGGATGCGCTCGAAACCGAGCTCGAGGCGTTCGGCGATGTGGTCGAGCTGCGGCTCGAGCAGTTCGTGGCCGAAATCATTGGGCGTGCCGCGGACCATCCACGGCGTCGCCTTGGGTTCATAAGTGCCGAGCAGCATGCCCTGGCCTTCCTGGCGGAAGTAGATGTTGCCCTCGTAGTCGATGCCGGCCGGCAGGCGCTCTTCGCGCTCTGCAATTGCGGGGATGGTCTCGGTGATCAGGTAATGGTGCTCCATCGGCTGCACCGGCAGGTTGAGGCCGGATAGGTGCCCTACTTCGCGCGCCCACAGGCCGCCGGCGTTGACGATGTGCTCGGCGTGGATGGTGCCTTCTTTGGTGACCACGTCCCAGCTGCCGTCGGCGCGCTGGTTGGTTTCGATGACCTGCGCGTGCGTGTGGTAGCTGCCGCCGAGTTTTTTCGCGGCCTTGGCGTAAGCGTAGGTGACACCGGAAGGGTCGATGTCGCCGTCGAGCGGATCCCACAGGGCCGCCAGGTAACGGCTCGGGTCGATCAGCGGGTGCCGGTCGGCGAGCTCCTTCATGGAGATGAATTCCTGGTCGAGACCCATGTAGCGCGCCTTCGAGCGCTCGCGTTTGAGGTAGTCGTACCAGGTCTGGTTCGACGCCACGTAGAAACCGCCGGTCTGGTGGTGGCCGACCGATTGGCCGGAGAGTTTCTCGAGCTCGGGGTAGAGTTCGATGGTGTAACCCTGCAGGCGCGAGATGTTCGGGTCCGAGCTGATCGTGTGGATCTGGCCCGCGGCGTGCCACGACGAGCCGGAGGTGAGTTCGTTGCGTTCGAGCAGCACGCAGTCTTTCCAGCCGTGCTTAACCAGGTGGAACAGGATTGAGCAGCCGACTACGCCGCCGCCGATGATTACTACTCTTGCTTGTGATTCCATCGATTACCTCTTTTCAATCTTGTTTTGCTGGATCCCGCGATCAAGTCGCGGGATGACAAATCAGTACCAGGCGTCCGGTATTTCTGCTTTGCGTTTTTCGATATAGGCGCGCAGCTCTTCGTCTTTGGACTCGTCGAGGGGCGGGGCCTCGTAGTCTTTCAGGAGCTGGTTCCAGCGGTCGTAGGCGCGTCGCGCCATGTCTTTGCTGCCCTGCTCTTCCCAGCTTTCGACGTTTTCGCTGTCGGAGAGCTTGGCGTCGTAGTAGGCGGTTTCGTAGTTGGCCATGGTGTGGCTGCAGCCGAGGAAGTGGCCAGAGGGCTCTACTTCCGAATAGGCGTCGCGCGCGAGTGCGTTGTCGTCTAGCGGCAGGCCGCCGAGCATGACCTGGTAGGCGCCGAGTCGGTCGGCGTCGATGACAAGTTTTTCGTAACCGGTGCAGAGGCCGCCTTCTAGCCAGCCGGCGGCGTGCAGCACGAAGTTGGCGCCGCCGAGCGCGGTCGACATCATCGAGTCGGCGCTTTCGGCCGCGGCCTGCGCGTCGGGCAGTTTGGATGCGGTCAGCGAACCGCCGCAGCGTAATGGCACACCCAGCCTGCGCGCGAGCTGGCCGATGACGAGGTTCGAGATCACCGGTTCGGGCATACCGAAGGTCGGGGCGCCGCTCTTGAGGCTCATCGACGACAGGAAATTACCGAGTACGAACGGTGCGCCCTTGCGCACGAGTTGGGTGAAGGCGCCGACCATCATCGCCTCGGCGAAGGCTTGTGCGATCGATGCCGCCGTCGTGACCGGGCCCATCGCGCCGCCGAGAATAAACGGTGCCGCCACGAGCCCCTGGTTGGCACCGCAGTAAACCTGCGCGGCCTCGGTAACGACCTTGTCGACCAGCAGCGGCGAATTGGTGTTGACGTTGCCCATGATGACGCAGTTTTCTTCCATGAAGTCCGCACCGTGGAGAATGCGCGCCATGTCGACACAATCCTGGGCGCGCGATTTTTCGGTGATCGCGCCGAGGTGCGGCTTGTCGTGGTTCTTCATGTGCAGGTAGACCATGTCGAGGTGACGTTTCGACACCGGCAGGTCGCAGGGTTCGACGATGACCAGGCTGCCGTGGTGCAGGCTCGGCAGCATGTGGACGAGCTTGGACAGCTTGTCGAGGTCATCGATCGCACCATAGCGCCGCCCACCCTCGAGGTCGCGCACGAACGGCGGGCCGTAGACTGGCGCGAACACCTGGTTTGTGCCGCCGATGCGCACGCTCTTTTCAGGGTTGCGAGCGTGCTGGGTAAATTCGCTGGGTGCGGTCTGGCACAGTTCGCGTGCAACACCCTTGTCGAGCCGCACCCGGGTATCCTTGACGTCGGCACCGGCTGCTTTCCAGATTTTGAGCGCTTTCGGGTCGTCGCGGAATTCGAGACCGATTTCCTGGATGATCCAGTCGGCCTGTTCCTCGAGTTTGACCAGGCCTTCTTCACCGAGGAATTCGTAAAACGGAATTTGTCTCTTGATAAAAGCCGGGGCCACGCTTTGCTGGCGTTCGCGTGTGCGGCCACCGCGACGTCGGCCCGTGGAACGCGCTGCTTTCGTTTTTGCTATGTCGCTCACGACTGGCTCCCGTTTTCAGGACCGGCATTATACCAACCAGTTTATCCGCCTTGCGACCGAATTCTAAACCTGGCCAGTATTATAATCGCGCATGTACCTGCCTTCTTTTCTGCTAGAAGCTGTTGGACTTATCGTGGGTTCGAGCAGTTATAATACGCATATCGAATATTTTGGGTAAACTTCAATGCGAAACCATCAGCTCCCCGGCCGCTCGGTCGTTATGTCAACCGAGGCGATGGCCGCCACCAGCCAGCCGATGGCGACCGAAGCTGCGTTGCAGGTGATGCGTGACGGTGGCAATGCACTCGATGCCGCGATTGCGGCGAGCGCGGTGCTGTCGGTGGTCGAATCCTACTCAACCGGCATCGGCGGAGATTGCTTCATCCTCTACCACGAGGCAGCAACGGATAAACTGCACGCGCTCAACGGCAGCGGACGGGCCCCGGCCGCCGCCACTGCAGCAGCGATTCGGGCCCGGGGATTCGATACCATGCCAAAACAGGGCATCCTCTCGGTCACCGTACCCGGTGCTATCGATGCCTGGCAGCAGGCAAATCAGAGGCTCGGCAAGCTCGATTTCGCATCCCTGCTGCAGCCCGCGATCCACTATGCCGAACTGGGTTACGCGGTTACACCGGTCATCGCCCACAACTGGAAAGCCGACAAACACCCCAGCGGAAACAACCTGGCATTGCTCGCTGCGACGCCTGAGGCCAGCGCGGCTTACCTGGTTGACGGCAAGCCCCCCGCCGCCGGCACGATTCATCGGCAACCCGACCTTGCACGCAGCTTGCGCACCATCGCCAGCCAGGGTCGGGATGGTTTTTACCAGGGTGAAATTGCGGCCGAGATCGTGCGCTTCAGCGATACCCATGACGGCTTGTTCAGCCTTGAAGATTTCGCCAATCACGAATCCGAATGGGTCGAGCCCATCAGCAGCAACTACCGTGGTTACGACGTGTTCGAAATTCCACCCAATGCCCAGGGCATCACTACCCTGATGGCGCTCAATATCCTCGCGCAGACCGATGTCTCGAAACTGCCGCACCTGGGTGCGGACCATGTCCAGTTGTTGAGCGAGGCGTTTGCCCTGGCCATGGCCGAGCGCGATCGTTTCATCGGGGATCCTGCATTTAACGAGCTGCCGGTTGCCCGGTTACTGTCGAATGAATTCGCCCAGGCTCAGTATGCACGTATCAATATGAGCAAGGCACTCTGCCACCCGGTCGAGTCTGCGCTACCGACTCACCGCGATACGGTTTACCTCAGCGTGGTCGACAAGGATCGCAACGCCTGTTCGTTCATCAACAGCGTGTTTTCTTCGTGGGGCAGCGGCCTCGTGGCTGGCTCAACCGGCATCAACCTGCAAAACCGGGGTTCCGCATTTAGTCTCGACGAAGGTCATTTCAACCAGATCGAGCCGGGTAAGCGACCCCTGCATACCATCATTCCCGCCATGGTCTACCGCGAGGGGAAACCGGTGCTCTGCTTCGGCGTCATGGGAGGCCAGTACCAGGCGATGGGACAGGCCTATGTTTTATCCAACTGGATCGACTACGGCATGGATATCCAACAGGCACTGGACGCGGCGCGATTCTTCCTTTACGCAGGCGTGCTTGAAGTTGAAACAGGCGTACCCGAAAGCACTCGAGCCGGGTTATCGGCGCGTGGACATAACGTGGTTGCGGCCGAGTCACCCTGGGGTGGTGGGCAGGCCATCGTCATCGACTGGGAAAACGGCGTGTTACACGGTGGCTCCGAACCACGCAAGGATGGCCACGCCGCGGGCTTTTAAGGGCTACCGGGACTTAGCTGACAACCCCCAGGTACCGCATGGTTCACCTGCGACAGGATACAAACCCGAAAATCATTCCTTTTAGAACTGGTTTCGATATTTGTGATGCAATTCCTAATCCTGGTTAATAAATACTTTAAGATGGTTTTTTTACCCGAAATTGATCCAGATGTTTGATTTGTTTTCCAGGCAGCGTAGAGAGCAAAAACGTAACGATGCTCACGAAAAAGAGTTAAAGAAATCTCTCGCAAGTAAAGTAGCGCACTATAAAAAACACGTTGAGCCAGCCGACGATGATTTCACCGAGGTCGCTGTAAACGGTAAAAAAGTTCGCGTCGCCAAAGAACAGATAACAATAAATGGTATTTGGTCGCAGCAAAATGCCGAGCCGTCAAAGTGATCTATTCAGTCATAGTCATCAAATTTCTCTAATTATTACCCGACCTTTCTACCTGCGATCCCGGGTTTTGCGCTTAATACCTCTATTGCCCCCATAACCGGCACTGCTTCCAGTTCTACGGTGTCAAAGAACGGAAATCTTAATTGTCCGAATCTGTTCAGAATGTGACGAGAATCCAGCAAAAACTTATAACTATCCTAGACTCTATAAAGATTCACCAGACTGATACCCAAAAACCAAAGTAAATATGAGCATGGACAGAGCGGATTCTAGCGGTGAACCCGTAGATGGCACCGAAATCGACACTGATGAAGACGAGATAACGCAGTCGATAACCAAGCTGCGCATCGAAGTAGATCGAATCGAATCGACTACCGGACCTTCAAAGCGCACCCACTGTATGCGCACTGAAATCGAAAGACTTGAGAGTCAGTTAGCTTATTCCGAGAATCAGGCTCAAGATGGCACGGGCCAGGTTTCTCAAGACACTCCCTGAGAACAACCAGCGGCAATTGTTCGGCGCGACTCAAGCGCCTTGTTCTCCGCCTAACAGACACCTGATTTCATAACACCAGGGACCGGGGTCGGACAACAATCGAAACTCAATAACGCGGAATGCAGGTTATCCGTTCGTGGACCAAAGCATGGAAGCGGCTTGGTCGATCTTGCGTCCAAATTCCAGTCGTCGCAGGCCCGCGGGAATATGAGTGAACACCGGGAAAATTGCCCAGAAGAAAAGCAGCCCCATTAGAATGTAGCGGTAGCCATCCAGCAAACCTGGATCACTTTTGCCGAAGATTTCCCTGGTGTCATTGCGGTAGGCATAGCCATTGAATTTTCCAGAACGTCCTTCGTCTTCACCGGCAACGACGACATAATCGCCGTTTCTCAGCACCCAGGGTTGCCCGAGGTTAAGATCGATAATGTTGTTCGAGCCCTGAATTTCAAATTGGACATTACGGACGTCAATCGCCCTGTAGGCTCGAACTGTACCTTCGATTTTGCGCAACATACTAGTCATTCCAGATGAAAGTTTTCATGCCCTACTACGCCCATAAAAGAAACCAATCTATCCTTTTTTGCGGTGCAGCATTATCGACAATTAATAGCAGCTTTCAACAGGTTTTTTTGAATAATTCGATGGTTGATAATTTGTTCTCATTCGGTACAGGTTGTTACTACCAGTTCTCACTCCAGGGCAGACGCTAAAAAGCCCTGCCCATTATTCAGGGAACGGTCACTTGCAGACAGCGGTACCACGGATTTCATCAATCTTTGTCATTCGCACCAATTCATACGCTGATCACTTCATAAATCCATTTGACACCTGATCGGGATCACAAAGTAATGCTTTATTGAGCGGCCGTATCGAATATCTGACCCTTTGGTACCGCCAAATAAAACTTTTTCAATATTAGTTGCTATATGCAACTTAAAATCTAAGATTTGTGAACCTTACGAATAACAACTTAACTTGGGGATCAAATAATGAATGCGATATCAAAAGGATTACTGGTCATATTCGCGCTAACAAGCTCAATTGCGAGCGCTGATTTTTTAGGTGAAGCCGATGATAGCTATCTCGGTGTTCAAATGACGATGCCACTCGATTCGAAACCCATGGGCATTTTTTCAGGCCGCAATCAATATAATTACCTGCTGATCGAGCAGAAAGATGGCATCAAGGAGGGCATAGCACTAACTCATGATAGCGGCGGAAATAAAACCCTGAACTACCTGAGGCCGTCTGCCACATTCGATATTATCGATAGCAGATTTCCGGAATATGCAGTACCCATTTTAAGACTCGATGGTGAAGTCAGTACCAGTAATAATCCGACAAATTATGCAGCGGCAGGATTAGTGGCACTGGTGGTCGTTGGCATAATCGCTAAACGCGATCTTGAAAAAGACTGGAAAGTGGCAGATTAAGCCAGGATTTATCTCAAGCTTACTCTCCCGTGTCCTACAATCGCTTGTTAGCCATTGGATTATGCCAGGCGACTGAAGACCAACATTAATAATTCAGCGAGTGGTTTACCTTGACCAAGACTACTTAAGGATGTTTTATTAACTATAAAATTCACCCTGATAAACAATATATAAGCCCTTGAACTTTAAAAAGATATTGCATTGATTTCAGCGATTGCCCCTGCTAGCGCGCTTTTAGTTACCTTAATCTGTGGAATTTTATTTCAAGGGGGGACACTATTCTGGTTTGGGCCAGCCGCTGCCAGCTCAATCTTACTATGTATTTTTTACCTGCATAAAAGCTTTAACAAACCAATTCGTTTACCTGAATCAACGCTTGTTATATTACTCATTTTCTTTACAGGTTGGTGCTTCCTCACTGTTTTCTGGAGCGAGATTCCTGCTACAAGCCTAATACAGGCCATTGCTATCGGCGCCGCCATCACTGGTTTTTATTGTTATTTTGTTATTTCGAATACCGCTTTATCCTGGCAACATATATTTGAAACCGTTATCGCAACGGGCCTCATTCTTGTTGCTGTTAGTCTCGCCCAGTTACTCAGTGGTATAGGCAGGCCCAATTCGCTATTTATTAACCCTAATACCTTTTCGGCATATTTAAATCTTATCATCCTACCAACAGCTGGTTATTTTCTAATATCAACAAAACCAGCAAAAAGTAAATTCCTGGCAGTCTCAATTTTGTTGCTGGTTTACAGCCAGGCTGTGACTGGAAGTCGGGGCGCTTCTCTAGGGCAATACATAGGCTTAGCGATGATTTATTTCATTGGGCGCGGCGAGATAAATACAGTAAAGCTAAAGCAATTCCTGGCCACGTACTTATCTGCTTTATTACTAGCTTACTTAACGACTAGTAGTTCGAGTAGTGCGAGTCGGCTTATTTCTCAGCAAACGTTAAGCGGCAGCAATGTTAGATGGGATATCTGGCAAGGCTCTATCAATCTTCTGAGTGATATACCGTGGTATGGCAGTGGTGTTGGAACTTACTGGCTACTCTACCCACGCTACCGGCTCTTCAGCGATCCAGCCGGGGGACAAAACCCGCATAATGATTACATTCAGTACCTGATAGAAGCGGGCATTCCTGGATTAGCGTTATTAGTCCTGTTGATGGGATTTATTGCCTATTCGTGGTGGAAATATATTTCTAATCGCAATAATGAATCTGTCAAAAGAATCGAAGCCACAGCCTTGATGGCGGGAATCACTGCGATTGGATTTCACTCTTTATTTACCTTTAACCTCGGCCATTTTTCTATACTTTTTCTCATAGGACTGTTACTTGGTCGCTTTCTTTTTATCGTTGGGCAAACAAAATCGATAATTTTTCTTAACCAGTTATCAATTAGAAAGTCGGTTTTTAGCCTGACCCTGGCCAGTGCCACAATCATCCTGCTAAGCTACTTCACGCTTACCAGCACATCTGTTTTATTTCTCTCCAAGGCTAGAACCGCCTATTCAGAAGGCAACATGATTCAGGCTGATAAATTTAATGCTATCTCCTTAAGCCTTTACCCTTACAACGACAGAGCGCATCTGCTGTATGCATTAATCTATAAAAGTATCATTAAAAACATCGCAGAATTGCCTGAAGAAAAGCGCCTTCAATTCTATAACCAGGCAATAGAACATATTAAAGAAGCTCGAAAGTTAAACCCACTCAGGCCCAATAGTTATTTTATACAGGCTCAATTAATAGAAGAAACTTCAGACATAGCTGGATCCAATTGGCGTATGGAAGCATTACATTGGTATCAACAAAGCCTGAAAGCGGATCCAAGGTTCATACTGGCAATTAAAGGGCTTGCAAATTTCTATCTCACTCAAAATGACATAGAACGGGCCTCTAATACAGTTTATCTTGCCCTGCGATACCAGTACCCTGGTGACAAAGAGACATTAGAATTCTATCAATTTGCCGGATTAGTTTTGCAACAATCTGGCAATAAAATACATATGAAATTACTGAAAGATAAATTGCAATAATTACCCTAAAAAAGAAATAGCGCTATTAAATATACACAAGCTGACTAGTGTCACCTGGCAAATTGAATCGATATTAATACGGATCTCGTAATCACAATACAACGGGATTATTGTTTAAGACGACCCAACCAGACCTCGACTCACCGAGTCCAACTAGTTGCCGAGCGCCGCCTTGAGTTCGCGACGTCGGGCATGCAGCACCGGTTCGGTATAGCCGTTGGAGACCTCGCGACCCTTGAATACAAGCTCCAGCGCGGCCTGAAACGCGATACTCTTATTAAAATCAGGCGCCATGTTGCGATACAACGGATCGCTCGAATTTTGCCGATCAACGATTTCAGCCATTTTTTCAAATACGCTTCTGACCTGGTCCGCATCGGTGATGCCATGATGTAACCAGTTGGCAATATGCTGACTCGAAATACGCAGGGTTGCCCGGTCTTCCATCAGGTCTGTATCGCCAATATCGGGCACCTTGGAACAACCGACACCCTGGTCGATCCAGCGCACCACGTATCCCAAAATCCCCTGGGCATTGTTCTCCAGCTCCATCATGAGTTCACTCTGCTTGACCTTGCGCTCGCCCAACAGCGGAATGGTCAAAATGTCATCCAGACTGGCACGCGCACATTGCGCCAGGTGCAGCTGGCGAGCCGCTACGTTAACGTGATGGTAGTGCATCGCATGCAGGCAGGCGGCAAGCGGGGAAGGTACCCAGGCGGTATTGGCACCGGCACGCGGGTGCGCAATTTTCTGCTGCATCATCGCACGCATATTTTCGGGCGCCGCCCACATGCCCTTGCCGATCTGCGCATGCCCCGGCAACCCGGCATCGAGCCCCACGTCAACGTTCCAGTCCTCGTAGGCCAGCAGCCAGGTGGACGTTTTGATTTCGTTCTTGGGGATCATTGCACCGGCTTCCATGCTGGTATGAATTTCATCACCGGTGCGATCGAGAAAACCGGTATTGATAAAAATCACGCGCTCACTTGCGGCACGAATGCATTCCTTGAGATTTACCGTGGTGCGACGCTCTTCATCCATGATGCCTATTTTTAAAGTCCGGGGATCTAGCCCCAGCGCTTGCTCCACCATTTCAAACAGCTTGATCGAAGCTTCGACTTCTTCGGGACCATGGAATTTGGGCTTTACGACATAAACACTGCCCTTGCGACTGTTTTTAAACTGCCCGTTACCGAGCAGATCATGTTTTGCAGCGAGCGTTGTGACCATTGCATCGACAAAGGTTTCCGGAATTTCCTCGCCATTGCAGGTTACCGCATCGGTATACATGTGAGGGCCGACATGGCGCACCAGCATCAGGCTGCGGCCAGGCAAGGTAAAGGTAGAACCATCGGGGCCAACGTATTCGGGATCCGGATTGAGGCTGCGATCGATGACTTCCCTGGCGCGTTCGACTTTGGCGGTGAGATCACCTTTCATCAAGCCGAACCAGTTGCTGTAAACCCGGACCTTGTCCTCGGCGTCGACCGCCGACACCGAATCCTCACAATCCATGATCGTTGTAATCGCAGATTCAAGGTTGATGTCATAGATGTTTGCGAGATCACCCTGCCCAATGAAATAGCCTTCGCCAATCAACAATTCGATATGCAGGTCATTGTGGCGTAATAGCACTGCGCTCGGCTGCTCGGGATCGCCGCGGTAGCCGACGAAACATTCGCGCCAGCCTAACTCGGTTTCCTTGCCGTCACCCATGACCACGATCAATTTCCCCGACACGACCTTGTATCGCACCGCGTAAGCATGACTGCCGATCGCGAGCGGTACCGCCTGATCAAGAAAGTCGCGCGCGTAACGGATGACCTGCTGACCTCTAACCGGGTTGTACTTTGCTGTCTTCTTGCAACCCTCGACCTCGAGGATGATATCGGTGCCGTAAAGTGCGTCGTAGAGACTGTACCAACGAGCGTTGGCTGCATTTAACGCATAGCGCGCATTGTCGACCGGCACCACCAGCTGGGGCCCGGCAATCACCGCGATCTCGTCATCGACGTTGTCGGTTGTTACCTTGAAAGGATCTGGCTCGGGAACCAGGTAACCGATCTCCTGCAGGAAAGCCTGGTACTGATCACGCTGCACGGGTCCGGGATTCGCCTTGTGCCAGTCATCGATCTGCGTTTGCAACTGGTCTCGTTGCTGCAGTAGGTCCGAGTTCTGCGGACCCAGTTGGTCCACGATCTGGGCCAGGGATTGCCAGAATGACGGGATCTCAACTCCCGTGCCTGCCGAGATTTCCTCGACCAGGTCGTACAATGCGCGGTCTACGCTGAGACCGCTGATATCTACGCGATCACTCATAAAAATGTCCCTAGATCTTGTTACTAAAACCACCTAACGGCGCCGAATAGCCGAGTATATATAGCTTGTGCGACAAAACTAGGACCTGATCGGTAATATTGGAAATTTATATGCACAACTTTAGACGGACCACTTTGCAAATAGCACCTCAAGCCTGAATTAGGATAAAATTCAATCTACTGCCTGCAGGCTCAAATCTCCAGAAAATTTAAGGAAACCCTATGAAAGCAATTACGTTGCGCGATTTTGGCGGCCCCGAAATGATGCAATTAAGCGAGGTTGAAAAGCCCTCGCCCGATGACGGTCAGATACTGGTCAAGGTTATGAATTCGTCGGTGAATCGTCCCGATATCATCCAGCGCGAGGGCAACTACCCGCCCCCGCCCGGGGATTCTGAAATTCTTGGACTCGAGGTTGCCGGTGTCGTTGAATCAAGTGGCAATAAAACCAACCGTTTTAAACCCGGCGAGCGCGTGGTAGCGCTGGTTGGTGGCGGTGGCTATGCCGAGTTTGCGCTGGCACGTGAAGATCACGCGATGTCGATTCCGGAATCGGTCAGCTTCGAACAGGCCGCCTGTATCTGCGAAACCTATATCACTGCATATTTAAACTTGTTCATGCTCGGCGAGGTGCTGGGTAAACAGTCGGTTTTGATTCATGGCGGTGGCGGTGGCGTTGCGACGGCAGCGATTCAACTGTGCAAGGCGTTAACCCCTGAAACCGAGGTTATTGTCACGGCGTCGAGCGCAAAACTTGAACGGGTTGCGCAGCAAGGTGCCGACCATGTCATCGATTATCGTGAACAGGACTTTGCCGAGGAGATTAAAGGTATCACCGCGGGGCGCGGAGTCGATGTCATTCTCGATCACATCGGCGCAAAGTACCTGCAACCGAACATGAAATCCCTCGCGCTTGCCGGCACCTTGATGTTGATCGGCGTCATGGGGGGTATCAAGGCCGAGTTGAATCTCGCTACCATGATGGTCAAGCGACAGCGCATCATCGGTTCAGTGCTGCGCTCTCGGCCAGTCGCTGAAAAGGCTGCGATCATTAGTCAGTTCGAATCGAGCGTGATGCCACTTTTCGCAGCGGGTAAAATCGAACCCCTGGTCGATGCCAGCTTTTCGCTCAAGGATGCCGCCGAAGCGCACAGGCTAATGGAACAGGGTGGCCATTTCGGCAAGATCATCCTGTCCAACCAGGCTAGTGGTCGAACAACTAAGGATTGATGGTTACAGAGCGCCTCAATTGACCTGGAACAAGTGGTGCGGCATCCCGACGCAGTCCGCAGGGAATGGCTTGCCCTTTTCAAGGGCTGCAACGCGGTGCCAGGTCAACTGGGGTGCTCCCTCCGGGCGAGACGTGAAGCGGTCATTCGCTTTGTTGCGCCTTTTGGTAAGGGCTGGGCCATTGCCTGCAAGGCGCGTCGCGCGACTAACCGCTTCACGCCTCGCTGTATCCATCAATCCTTAGTTGTTCGACCACTGCTAGGCCGCTTCGAGTTTTATCGCGCAGAACTTGAATTCCGGGATCTTGCCGAACGGATCGAGCGCCTCGTTGGTCAACAGGTTGGCCGCCGCCTCGTGGTAGCAGAACGGAATAAAGACCTCACCCTGCTTTAATGCCCCGTCAGGTCGCGCAAAGGCACGTATCTCGCCGCGGCGTGACCTGGCAATAATTTCAGCACCGGGCTCGACTCCTAGGCCGTCCAGATCCCGTCCGTTGACGTAGATAACCGGTACCGGTTCGATCGCATCGAGTATTGCCGCACGTCGCGTCATAGAACCGGTATGCCAATGTTCAAGCTGTCGCCCGGTAATTAGAATCAGTGGGAATTCCTCATCGGGCTGCTCGTCCGCCGGGATCGACTTTGCAGCGACCAGTTTCGCCCTGCCGTCACCGGTCGGGAAGTCGTCGATGAAGACAACACTCTGGCCCGGATCACTCTCATCGGCACAGGGGTAGGTCACCGACGACGCCTGGTTCAGTCGTTCCCAGGTAATTCCGGTAATACTCGGCATCGCCTGGCGCATTTCGTCATAGACCTCGGAAACATGGCTGTAGTTCCAGTCGAGGCCAATGCCCTTGCCGATATCACGAATAATCCATAAATCCTGACGCGCTTCACCGGGTAACGGCACCGCGGCACGCCCGAGTTGCACCCGACGATCGGTGTTCGATACCGTACCGTCTTTTTCGGCCCAGCCCGACGCCGGTAGCACGACATCGGCAAAAGCCGTGGTCTCGGTGAGGAACATATCCTGCACCACGAGGTGATCCAGTGCCGCCAGCGCTGCACGGGCATGGTTCAGATTCGGATCGGACATGGCGGGGTTTTCACCCATGATATACATTCCCTTGATCTGACCTTCGAGCACCGCGTGCATGATTTCAACCACCGTCAAACCCGGCTTGTCATCGAGTTCCGCGTTCCAGTAGTTTGCAAACCATGCGTGAGCGTCTGGATTGTCGACCCGTTGATAATCCGGGAACACCATCGGGATCAGACCCGCATCCGATGCACCCTGAACGTTATTCTGTCCGCGCAGTGGGTGCAAACCGGTGCCGGGACGGCCAATCTGGCCGGTAATCATCGACAGCGCAATCAGGCAGCGCGAATTATCGGTGCCGTGAATATGTTGCGAAATACCCATCCCCCAGAAAATCATTGATCCTTTCGAGGTCGCAAACAGGCGTGCAACTTCGCGCAAAGTATCGGCATCAATACCGGTCACCGCGGCCATTTTTTCAGGGCTGTAATCGGCGACATTAGCCTTCAGCGCTTCATAGTCCGTGGTGCGCTCATTGATGAAATTATCGTCGGTCAGACCCTCTTCGATGATGACGTGCAGCATCGAGTTCAACAATGACACGTCGGTCGAAGCGTTGAATTGCAGGTGATGGGTGGCGTGACGCGAGATCTGGGTTTTACGCGGATCCAGCAGAATCAACTTCTTGCCGTCGCGAATTGCATTTTTCATAAAGGTTGCCGCGACCGGGTGATTGGTCGTCGGATTCGAACCGATGACCATGAATACCTCGGCGTGTTTGACGTCCTCAACCTGGTTCGAAACCGCGCCGGAACCGATACCTTCCAGCAACGCAGCGACACTCGAGGCATGGCACAGGCGGGTACAGTGATCGACGTTGTTGGTGCCGAAACCGACACGCACCAGTTTCTGGAACAGGTAAGCCTCTTCGTTCGAACCCTTGGCCGAGCCGAAACCGGCGAGCCCGGAGCTGCCGAGTTCATCTTTGATCTGTTTCAATCCACCCGCGGCAAGTTGCATTGCCTCATCCCAGCTTGCTTCGCGGAACATCGTCGATGGATCGGCAGGGTCGAAGTGCTCATTAAGACCCTTGGGCACGCCTTCCCTGCGGATTAACGGCTTCAGCAGGCGCTGGGGATGGTTGACATAGTCAAAACCGTAGCGGCCCTTAACACACAAGCGACTGAAGTTCGCAGGCCCGTCGCGCCCTTCGACACGTACGATGGTATCGTCTTTAACATGGTAAGTGAGTAAACAACCAACACCGCAGTAAGGGCATACCGAGTCAATCTTTTGATCGGCTTCCACCAGGTGGGCACCGCCGGCATTGCTGAGCGCACCGGTCGGGCAGGCGGCGACACATTCACCGCAGGCGACGCAGGTCGACTCGCCCATCGGATCACCGATATCGAATACGATTTCGGCATGATGCCCGCGACGGGCCAGACCGATGACATCGTTGACCTGGGTTTCGCGGCAGGCGCGCAGGCAGCGCGTGCACTGGATACAGGCATCGAGGTTAACCGCGATTGCCGGATGCGACAGGTCAGCCTTTGGTTGATGCCGGGGTTTGAATCTTGGTTTGCCGACTTCGAGTTTATCGGCCCAGTAGGTTAATTCATTGTCGAGCGTGTAGGACTGCTCAGGCATATCTGACAGCAACAACTCAAGTACCAGCTTTTGCGACTTCTGCGAGCGCTCATTGTCCGAGTTAACGATCATGCCCGGGGTCGGGTTTCGACAGCAGCTTGGCGCAAGCACGCGCTCGCCATCGATCTCGACCATGCAGGCGCGGCAATTACCGTCGGCGCGCAGTCCGTCGGTATAACACAGATGCGGGATCTCGGTACCGGTACGCTGTGCCGCCTGCAGGATGGTCTCGCCAGGCAAGGCCTCGACCGAATTACCGTTGAGCGTGAATTCGATGGTTTCGAAGATTGAATCGGGATTTGCCGCCATTATTGATTCTCCTCGATGCCAAGTTCATGCGGAAAATATCTAATCACGGACAGGATCGGGTTCGGTGCCGCCTGCCCGAGGCCACAGATCGAGGCGTCGATCATGACCGTCGACAAATCGTTCAATTGCTCGACATCCCAGTCGCCGGTCTCCATGATGCTGACCGCTTTTTCGCAACCAACCCGGCACGGTGTGCACTGGCCACAGGATTCGTGTGCGAAGAACTTGAGCGAGTTCAACGCCGCCTGTTTGGCACTGTCCTGGTCCGATAGCACCACGACCGCCGCGGAACCGATAAAACAGCCGTATTCCTGCAGCGTATCAAAATCGAGCGGAATATCGTTCAGGCTGGCCGGCAAAATGCCGCCCGATGCGCCGCCCGGGAAATAACCGTATAACTGGTGACCATCGAGCATGCCGCCGCAGTATTCGTCGATCAATTCCTTGATCGTGATACCTGCGGGCGCGAGATGCACGCCAGGCTTGTTGACGCGACCCGACACCGAGAAACTGCGCACGCCCTTGCGACCGTTGCGGCCTTGTGCATCGAACCATTCAGAACCCTTTTCGATTACGTCACGTATCCAGAACAGCGATTCACAGTTGTGCTCAAGCGTTGGACGACCGAACAGGCCGACCTCGGCGACGTAAGGCGGGCGCAGTCGCGGCATCCCGCGTTTGCCTTCGATCGACTCGATCATCGCGGATTCTTCACCGCAGATGTAGGCACCGGCACCACGGCGAATTTCTATGTGCGGTAACTGGTAACCTGATTTGTTAACCAGGTCCGCGACTGCCTGCTTGAGGTTCTGGATTACCGATGGATACTCATCGCGAATGTAGATATAACACTTGTCAATTCCGATCACAGCGGCCGCAATCAGCATGCCTTCAAGAAAGCGATGCGGATCGGAAAGCATGTAGAAGCGGTCCTTAAAAGTACCGGGCTCGCCTTCATCGATATTGATCGCGCACAGGCGCGGCGCGGGTTGATCGCGCAGGATGCGCCACTTGCGCCCGACCGGAAAGCCAGCTCCACCAAGGCCACGCAATTGCGTTCCTTCGAGTGCCTCGATAATGCTATCTCCGCTGATGTCGCCAGCGAGCAAACTGTCATACAACTGGTATCCACCACCTGCACGGTATGCATCGAAATCGATGCTGTCATCCGGCATCGGTTGAACAGTGTTACCCGCGTCGACCACCGATTTGACTGCTTCGGCTGTCGCGACCTCGACCGTGCACTGGCCAACCACCGCAACCGGTGCCTTATCACAGCGCCCGACACAGGGAACGCGTTGCACGCGCACACCTTCACCCAGCGAGGATTCAAGTGCGCCAATAAGCTCTTCGCTACCGGCCATTTCACAACTGACCGAATCACAGACACGAACAGTGAGTGCTGGTGGTGCAACATCATCTTCCCGGATCACGTCGAAATGGTGGTAAAAACTAGCAACCTCATAAACCTCGGTCATAGCAAGGCGCATTTCGTGGGCCAGCGCGGTAAGATGTGCGGCCGACAAGTGCCCATGCTTGTCCTGGATCTTATGCAGATGCTCGATCAACAGGTCGGGAGCGCGCGATTCTTCACCGAGCAGGCTTTGGATTTCGAGCAGCGCGTTAAGGTCAACCACCCTGCCCTTGGTCTTGCCCCGGCGGCGTTGCTTGCGATTGTCGACCGCGTCGGAATTGAGCTCAGGTTGCGACATATAAATTTTCTCGAGTTAGGGTGTGCTTAAAAAGTATCCCCGCTCTTAACGAGCGGGGCAAAGTTTAACCCAAGGAGGAGCTAGCTAAAACATGTGATTACGCCACAATAGAACATCAATGCGCCATTACGGTAATTATATTGGTATTACTCAAAAGGTGGCTGGTGACCCCACCAAACAGGCGCTGCCGGGTGCGGGTATGGGTAAAACCGCCGACCACCAGGAATTCGGCGCCGATATCAGCGCAGGTCGCGAGCATTTTTTTGCCGACATTGCCACCACGGCCACTGAGCACCTGGTAGTCGACTTTACAGCCATGCCGCTTGAGGTAATCGATGACTTCGCCGACAGCGGGCTCACGTTTTTTCGATACCAGTACCGTCACTTTTTTCATTTGGGTCAACCAGGGCAAGGTCATGCAAATCGCACGGCTCGCCTCGACACTGTCGTTCCAGCCAATCGCGGCATGATCGGCACGATGTGCCCTCCACTCCGGCGGCACAATCAGCACCGGTCGTCCAGAATGCAGCATCAACGACTCATGTAATTCACCGACACCGGGTCCACCGATGCGATGGGTCGGCCGTGACATCGCGACGACGTCCACCAGCCGGGATTCCTTGCCGAGCAAAGTTTCTGCATCGCCTTCGAGCACGTGCAGCGAGGCAGTAACCTCATTAGAACCTGATGGCTTGCGGGTAATCTTGACTCCGCCCTGTTTGCAGAAGGCGTTAAACTGAGTACGTACTGTGTCAACCGTCGAATCGACCGCCTTTTTGCTCATTCTGGCGAATTCTTCGCGGTAATTTTTAGGTATACCACCGAACATGTATGGTTCGCTGGCGCGTTCACGCACGTGTACAACCTTGATATGCGAATTGAATCGTTTCGAGATGACCAGCGCCGTGTCGAGCACTTCCGAGCTGCGTTCTGTTCCATCTACAGGTACCAGGATAATCTTGATCATTTACCTCAACCTCTCGTTAAAACCAACCCTGAACAGTGGGGCTTTGTCGATATGAATATTGACAGCAACGGTCAGTTGACTCCAGCTGCAAAAAGTAAGTGTGACGGACGCTTTCAATTTAACTACCCAGCCTCGCTCCTGTTGCAAGCCCCATTTCGGCCGCATACTCTGTGGCGGTCATTTTACCGGCATCGGCACGCACTTTGATTATCCGAATGGCACCGTCTGCAGTCGCAACCACGAGGCCGCTATCATCAATCGAAACAATGCAGCCGGGTTCACCACTAGCATCTGCCTTGCGGCTGTCGAAAACTTTGACCTCGCTGCCATTTAAAGTAGTCCAGGCGCCAGGTTGGGGATTAGCTCCCCGAATCAGATTATAAATTTCATCGGTAGCCTTGCTCCAGTCGATCTGCACATCTTCCTTGCGACACCAGCCTTCGTAGCTACCGGCATCGGGATCCTGAACATCGCGCGGCGCAGTGCCGTCACGCACCAGTTCGATCGACTCGAGCATGGCGTCAACACCGAGTGGGTACAGCTTGTCAAAGTATATCGATCCGAGCGTATCATCGGGACCAATATCGACTTCTTTTTGTAGCAGAATCGGTCCGGTATCCAGACCATTGTCCGGCCAGAAGATCGACAGACCCGTTTTTTGCTTGCCCATGATAATCGGCCAGTTGATCGAGCTCGGTCCTTTATGCCAGGGCAGCAGAGACGGGTGGTACTGAATCGAGCCATGTTTTGGCACATTGAGCGCTTCTTCCGGCACGAATAATAATACATAGGCCATCACGCACAGATCCGCATCATGGCTGGCCAGTTGCTCCCAGACTTCGGGATTCTTATAAGATTCCGGTTGATAAACGGGCAAATCCCGCTGCAGCGCAAATTCCTTGAGCGGATCCAGCGGTCGACCTTCCTTGTCGGGGGCGCTATAAACCGCGACCACCTCGTCCACTCCTTTATCCAGAATGGCTTCGAGTACCGATTTGCCATACGCCTGTTGGCCATGAACGATTAATCTCATGTTTGTCTCCGTATTACTCCAAACCATACGAGCCGCTCGGGGACCATATTTATACTGCCCCGGCTTCTTTCAGGGAGGCAATTTCCTCCGCGCTATAACCGAGAACATCACCTAGAATTTCTTCGGAGTGTTCTCCCAGCAGCGGCGAGCGTTCCACCACCACATCGTTATCGGACAACTTGACCGGGCAGCCAACACTTAGATAGGGTCCGCGTTCCGGGTGGTCCACCTCGACGATGGTACCGGTTTCGCGTAACGACGGTTCCTCGGCGAGTTCTTTCATCGACAGGATCGGTCCGACTGGAATATCGAGCGGATTACAGATCTCCATGACTTCATACTTGGTTTTAGTCATGGTCCACTCCTCGATCGCGCCGAAGATTTCATTCAGATGCGGCAAGCGCGCTGGCGGGGTTGCATAGTCCGAGTGTTCCTTCCATTCCGGTTTACCGATCACATCGCAAATTCTCTGCCATACCGCTGCCTGGGTAATGAAATAGGTATACGCATCGGGATCGGTTTCCCAGCCCTTGCATTTGAGGATGCGTCCTGGCTGGCCACCCCCCGAATCGTTGCCGGCGCGGGGCGTAGCTTCACCGAACTCGACGCCTTCACCATACTGCGAGTATTCAGTAAGTGGTCCGGCTTTAAGACGCTGCTGATCGCGCAGTTTAACCCGGCACAGGTTCAATACACCATCCTGCATCGGCGCCAGTACGCGCTGACCGCGGCCGCTTTTTTCGCGATGCAACAAGGCCGCGCAAATACCAAAGGCCAGGTGCAGCCCGGTGCCGGAATCGCCGATCTGGGCGCCGGTAACCAAAGGCAGACCATCGCGAAAACCCGTTGTAGAAGCCGAGCCACCCGCACACTGCGCAACATTTTCATAAACTTTGCAATCCTCGTAAGGTCCGGGACCGAAACCCTTCACCGAGGCCATGATCATGCGTGGATTCAGTTCCTGGATACGCTCCCAGCTGAAGCCCATTCGATCAAGTGCTCCCGGTGCAAAATTTTCCACCAGCACGTCGCAGGTCTTGACCAGTCGCTCCAATACTTCCTTGCCGCTTTCGGTCTTGGAATTTAGCGTCAGCGAGCGCTTATTGTGATTCAGCATGGTGAAGTAAAGGCTGTCCGCACCTTCAACATCCACCAGTTGCTTGCGCGTTGCATCACCGACACCGGGACGTTCCACCTTGATCACATCAGCACCCATCCACGCGAGCAGCTGGGTGCAAGTGGGGCCAGACTGGACGTGGGTGAAATCCAGAATTTTGATATGGTCTAGAGCCTTAGACATTATTTACCTCTAATTAACGTTCAATTTTCAAATCTATCATCATTGCAAGGTCCGAAGGGCCTTTAGGCCCAGTGGGTCGAAGCAATCTTTTGGAGATTGCTTCGTCACTTGTACATGGTTTGTGCTTTGGTGCCCGGCGCGTATTCGTTAGGGTCAACCCAGACGTTTACGACCGCACACTTACCCGTCTTCGCAATCGCTTCACGTGCTCGTTGCATCGCCGGCTGAATTTCTTTCGCTTCATGCACTTCTTCGCCGTAACCCCCGATCATTTCACCGAACTTGGAGAAAGGCACATCACCGAGTTTGTTACCAATGTCACCGCGATCCTGCCCGTACTTAGCGAGCTGGCCATAGCGAATCTGGTTCATTGCCGAGTTGTTGCCGATCACTGCCAGGTACGGAGCACCGAAGCGTTGCGCAGTTTCCATGTCGAAGGAAGTCATGCCGAAGGCGCCGTCACCGTAGAGACAAACCACTTCCTTGTTTGGATGCGCAAGTTTGGCCGCCATCGAGAAGCCGGTGCCGACACCAAGTGAACCCAATGCACCCGGGTCCATCCACTGGCCAGGATTGCGCGGACGTACCGCCTGTGCCGAAATGGTAACAATGTCTCCACCGTCGCCGATATAAATTGTGTCTTCTCCAAGGAACTCGTTAATTTCGTAGGCGAGACGATAAGGGTGGATCGGATTCTGATCGGTGGTAAACATCGGCATCAGTTTTTCCAGCTTGGTGGCTTCGATGTCGCGCAGCTCGGCCATCCATTGCTGGCGTTCCTGTTTGGCACCGTCATCGATACGACCCGATGCAGCCTGCTCGACCGCGGCCAGTATTGAACCGGGATCGCCGGCGAGGCCAAGGCTGATATCACGGTTTTTACCGACTGTGGCATAGTTTTGATCGATCTGTATCAGGGTCGCATCCTTGGAGATTCGCTTGCCGTAACCCATGCGAAAATCGAAGGGGGTACCGACGATCAGGATGACATCCGCATTCTTGAACGCATCGCTACGCGTGCGATCGAAGTGGTGCGGGTCGCCCTGCGGCAACATGCCACGGCTGGCACCATTCATATAGGCCGGAATATCGAGCGCACGCACGAAACTGATCGCAGCATCCTGGCCCTGTGATGCCCAGACCTGCTGTCCTAGTAATACCGCTGGACGCTTCGCTTTAACCAGGATATCGGCGAGTTTTTCAATGTCTGCCGGATCACCGATGGAATTGACCGAAGCTCTATATGAGCCTGGTTCGGGAATAACCGCAGTTTCAATCGGAATCTCACGATCCAGAATATCCCTCGGAATTTCCAGGTATGAAGGTCCGTAAGCGCCGTTGAAACATTCGCGCGCCGCCATCGATACCATGTCGGCAACACGCTCGGTTGAAAATACACCTGAAGCGAACTTGGTAATCGGCGTCATCATGTCGACATGCGGCAAGTCTTGCAGCGAACCCATCTTGTGCTGGGTCAGCGAGCTTTGCCCGCCGATATGCAATATCGGGCTTTCCGAGCGAAAAGCGGTAGCGACCCCGGTAACCGCGTTGGTGCAGCCCGGGCCAGCGGTGGTCACAACACAACCCAGCTTGCCGGTTTGACGTGCATATCCATCAGCGGCGTGCGCAGCAGTTTGCTCGTGGCGCACATCGACAATGCGAATGCCTTCATCGAGACAACCATCGTAAATATCGATGATATGACCCCCACATAGCGTGAATATGGTATCGACGCCCTCGGCCTTGAGGGCCTTGGCCACCAAATGACCACCGGATATAACCGATCCATCCTTGGTTTTTGCCTTCAGGGTGTCCGTGGCGGTATCCGATAGCGGTGGTTTTTCAGCTACAGTTGACATTTCCATCTACCTCTCTGATTTAATAAGCCGGCCCGGAAATCGTGGGAGCCTGGCTTTGGTTTGTTACTTGAGCCAGTTTCAATTGGCTCAGCTGATCGCGTTAATCCAGGTAATCGACATAACGCTCAATATGTTTCGCCAGTTCAAGTGCGTGGTCCCTGACCAGTTGCTCGGCATGGTAGGCATCCCGCTCTTCAATCGCCTCGATGATACGGGTGTGGTCCATAATCGATTGCGCAATCCGATCACGATCCTTAATAGTGCTGGCGCGAATGGCGCGCATGTGAAAAAAAAGTTGATCCGCCATCTGGGTAATCAACTCGGAATGACTCAGTTTTATAATCGTCTGATGAAACTCGATGTTGGTATCCGAGTATTCATCGATATGCGCACGGGCATCTTCGCCATCAAATGACGTGAAATTCTTGCGCAGCTGGGCAATTTCTTCATCGCTGGCACGGCTGGTCGCGAGGCGCGCAGCCATGCTTTCGAGCGCGGCCCAGACATCGACTATATCGAGTATTTCCTCCTTGTTCTTGCGTACTATAAAGGCCCCACGACGCGCAATATTCTCGACAATCCCTTCCTGTTCGAGCCGCGAAATCGCTTCGCGTACCGGGGTGCGGCTAACTCCCAGCTGTTCCCCAAGGGCACGCTCATCGAGCCTGATCGGATCCTTGCTGGAGTAAATGTCCATGTGTCCGATCAATTCGCGCAAGGCTTCATAGACTCGCGTCTTGAGTCCCTTGGATTGCTCGAGGGGAACAATGTCACTTAAAATCATTGTGACGCCCAGTTGAATGTTAAATAGCTAGACATAACCCTTAACCGCCTATTCCGCCTGCGGCTGTGGCTTGCGAATCCTGTCATAAACCTTCTTGAACAATGGCAGGAACAGCAGGATCAAGGCCGCAATCATGATCGGGCCGGCGTAGACGCGTTCGAAGAAAATCATGAACGAGCCCTCGCTGATAATCAGCGACTGACGCATGGCGGGTTCTGCCAGTGGCCCCAGCACGATTGCCAGTACCGCGGGCGCCAGCGGGTAATCGAGTTTGCGCATCAGGTAACCGACGATGCCAAACACGATCATCAACCAGACATCGTGCATGTCCTGGGTCGGTGCGTAACCGCCAATCAGGCATAGAATAAAAATAACCGGCGCCAGGATCGTAAACGGAGTTTTCAACACCTTGATGAATACCGGGATAAAGGCAATGTTGATTAACAAAGTAAACAGGTTGGCAGCGTATAACGATGCAATCAATCCCCAGACAAACTCGCTGTGATCGACAAACAGGCGCGGCCCGGGCTCGAGGCCCCAGATGACCATACCGCCGAGCAGTATCGCGGTCGTCGGCGAACCGGGAATACCAAGTGTCAACATCGGCAGCATCGAACCGGTACTGGCGGCATTGTTGGCGGCCTCCGGCGCGCACACACCTTCGATCGCGCCTTCGCCGAATTTTTCGGGCTCCTTCGAAATCTGCTTGGCAATCCCGTAAGCCATCAGCGAGCCCGGGGTGGCGCCGGCTGCCGGTAGAATGCCGACAAAATAGCCCAGGAACGATCCCATCACGGTTGCTTTCCAGGTTTTGACCAGTTCACGCAGCGCGGCAAGGGTGCGCGCCACCGAAACGGTTGCCTCGGACAGCATGCTCTTGCCACCACCGAGGGCATGTTCCTCGACCGTCCACAGCATCTCGCCGATGCCGTAAATGCCAATCGCGAGCACCAGGAAATTAACCCCGTGCAGGAAGCCGGTGATGTCCCACAGTACCAGTCGCGGTTCACCGGAAATAATGTCGAAGCCAACTGCGCTCAAAACCAGGCCGATACAGATCGAAAACAGGGTCTTGAAAATGTCATCGCCGCCGAGGCCGACAAAGGTCGCAAAGGCCAGCATCATCAGGGCGAATTCTTCGGGTGCACCGAACACCAGAGCGACGTGCGCGAGCGGTGGTGCAAAAAAAGTAAACAACACCACGGAAATCGAACCACCAACAAACGAAGCGACCGCGGCACCGATCAGGGCCTTGTCGGCCATACCCTGTTTCGCCAACGGGCGTCCATCGAAGGTTGTCGCAACTGCGGTCGAGGCGCCGGGAATACCCAGCATGATCGATGATATCGCCCCGCCGTACATCGCCCCGTAATAAATCGCGGCCAGGAAAATAATGGCACCCGTCGGGGGCACCAGGAAAGTCAGCGGCAACAGGATCGCAACACCGTTAACCGAGCCCAGTCCAGGCATCGCGCCGATAAAAAGTCCGAGCGTGCAGCCACCGACAATCAGCAACAGGTTCTGAGGCTCGAATACGACTAAAAATCCTTGCCCCAGTAGTCCTAGAATTTCAAACATGTAACTGCCTCTCCACTGAGTCCAGGATCAAAATACTTGTTACAAAAATATTTTGTATAAAGGAAGGAAAAGGGGTTCGGTGATCCCTTTCGGCAGAATAATCTTCAGGGTAATTTCGAAGAAATAAAAGATAACCACCGGTATCGCAAAGGCCAGGATCGTCGTCAGTACCCAGGAGTGCTTACCCAGAAAACGGACATAGAAAATTATAAAAAGCGGTAACGCACCGTAGATACCGATAAACGAGAACAAGCCAACCGTGACAATTAGCGAACCCGCGACTGCGGCGACGTCGCCGAGCACATGTTTCTCGATATAAACCTTGTTCGAAGTGGCAATCGGACCTTTCTTGAGAAACCAGTTGAATAGAATACCGCCACAGGAAATCAGCATGATGGTCGCAAGCCAGAATGGCCAGGTACCGCCACCCGGCCCCTCTTCGTCGATCCAGCCGATCGGAAGTTCAGTACTTTTAACCATCAGGTAGATAGAGAAGGCTCCCATCATTATCGCCATTAACAATTCTGCAGTTCTGACTGTCATGATTGAGCCCCCCTATCCACCTTTTGATTATCCAGCTGCGCCCTACTTGATGGCGCCCATTTTTTTCAACATTACCTCGTGAACATCACGCTCGCGTTTCCAGTAGCTCATCAACGCATCACCAGTCAGCAGGTCGCCCTGCAGGCTCTTCTTGGTACGATATTCCTGCCATTTCGGAGAGTTGAAAACCTTTGTGAACAGATCGTTGTAATAAGCTGCGGCCTCGTCGCTCATGCCGGGCGCGCCAACCACGGTACGTTGCATGTAGTAAACCATGTCGTAGCCCATTTCCTTGAAGGTAGGTGCTTTCGGGAACAGCGGTAAACGGTCATCGGTGAATGCCGCCAGCGCCTTGGTGGTACCGGCTTCGTAGAAGCCCAGTTGCTCGGACGGATTATTCACGGTCGAATCGGCATTCTTACCCGCGAGTTCCTTGGCTACCTTGCCGCCACCCTTGTAGGGAACGTATTTCATATTCAGGTCGTAAGCGGTATTCAGAAAATCGGTTAACAGGTTGTCTTCCGAGTTTTTACCGGTTCCAGCCATGATCCACTTGCTGCCCTTGTTCCTGGCCGCCCTGACAAAATCAGCGACATCGTTGATGTCTTTACGATCGGAATGTACCCACAGCAGAAAGGTGTCTTCAGCCATGCGCGCAATCGGCGTAAAAGTCGTGATATCAACGCCAAGTCCAGGCTGACGTAACGGTGTGGTGTAAAAACTGTTCAGGGTGAACATGATGGTGTGGTTATCACCCTTCTTGCCGTTCAGATGAACCAGTGCTTCGGCACCCGATCCACCCGGCTTATTAACCGGCGTAAACGGAACCGGCGCCATATTTTCAGATGCAATGATACTTTGCAGCAGTCTGACCGCCTTGTCCGCACCACCGCCTTTACCCGCCATAACGACGAATTCAACCGGCTTTTGCGGTTCCCAGGCATGTCCGAGAATCGGCATACCTGCAAGAATGGCACTGACGCCGAGCGCACAGACCACTTTCCTGAGTGTGTGTTGTGATTGATACATTTATGATGCTCCTCATTATATAAGGACCGATAGCGGTCCAGACTAAATGCCTCCTTCCCATGACTCGGGAGACACCCATTGCCAGATCCCTGGGTAGGAGTCTGGCTACCCGAAACTATAAATTAATTTCGGGCCAATTCGTATATCACCTTTAGGGTCCAAGACGAATCATTTTCCTGATTATCCAGCCCTTGTTTTAAGCGGGCCTTAATCTATTTTTATTCTGGTATACAATATACCAACGATGACTTTAAACCACTCGAGACTGGGGTGTAAAGTTATTTTTAACCTGAGTCCTATTTTTGCAGTGCTTCCTGCATCAGTTTACCCATATCCGATGGATTACGCGTCACGCTGACGCCGGCCGCTTCGAGCGCCGCTATCTTTTCATCGGCAGTGCCCTTGCCACCGGCAATTATCGCGCCGGCATGCCCCATGCGCTTGCCCGGGGGTGCGGTGACCCCGGCAATAAAGCCAACCACGGGTTTGGTCATGTAGTCCGCGATCCACTCGGCGCAGGCTTCTTCATCGGTACCGCCGATTTCACCGCACATGACAACACCATCGGTATCGGGGTCGTCATTGAACATCTGCATCACGTCGAGATGCTTGAGCCCATTGACCGGGTCACCACCGGTACCAACGCAGGTGGACTGCCCGAGACCCAGCTTGCTCAGCTGATCGACCACTTCGTAGGTCAAAGTGCCGGAACGCGATACCACACCGACACGACCTTTCTGATGAATATATCCTGGCATGATGCCGATCTTCAATTCTTCAGGCGTGATAACGCCCGGGCAGTTCGGCCCGACCAGGATCGTACTCGACCCCTGCATGCGATCGCGGGTCAGAATCATGTCTTTGACCGGGATACCTTCGGTAATACAGATAACAACTTCGATCCCGGCTTCAACCGCTTCGTCGATTGCAGCGGCTGCAAACGGAGGCGGCACGTAAATTACCGAAACATTACAACCGGTTTCGGCTTTCGCTTCCGCCACGCTGTCATATACCGGCACGCCTTCAACTACCTGCCCGCCTTTTTTCGGGGTTACCCCGGCGACGTAGCACTGCTTGCCATTGGCGTACTCGATCGAATGATGGGTATGAAACATGCCGGTCTTGCCGGTAATACCCTGGGTGACCACGCGTGAATCTTTATTGATCAATATCGACATGGTTAAGCTCCTGCCGCGGCCGCAGCCACTTTTTCGGCCGCATCGGCCATGGTGGTTGCACTGATAACCGAAATGCCGGAGTCGGCCAGAATCTGTCGTCCCTTTTCGACGTTAGTACCCTCGAGTCGCACCACCAGGGGTACCGAAAGATCGACTTCGCGCGCGGCGTTGACCAACCCCTCGGCGATCACGTCACAGCGCATAATGCCACCGAATATATTGACCAGGATGGCCTTCAGGTTTGAATTCTTGAGCATTATCTTAAATGCTTCGGTCACTTGCTCGGTGGTTGCACCACCGCCAACATCAAGAAAGTTTGCCGGCGAGGCACCATACAGCTTGATGATATCCATGGTCGCCATCGCGAGGCCGGCGCCATTGACCAGGCAACCGATAGTGCCGTCCAGCGAGATATAGTTAAGACCGAATTTCGACGCTTCGATTTCGTCAACGTCTTCTTCGTCGAGATCGCGCAATTCCTCCAGTTCGGGATGGCGATACATTGCGCTTTCGTCAAAATTCATCTTGGCATCGAGTGCCATGACACGACCGTCTTCGGTCACGATCAGCGGATTGATTTCGGCGAGCGAGGCGTCCTTGTCCCAGAACGCCTGGTACAGCGCCTGCATCAATTTTCCGGCTTCGCCTACCAGTTCATCAGGAATTCCGATCTTGTTTGCAAGACCCTCGGCTTCGACCTCGGTGAGCCCGGTCTTTGGATCGACCGAAACCTTGTGTATCAATTCGGGAGTTTCCTCGGCCACGGTTTCGATCTCGGTACCGCCTTCGGAACTGGCCATAACGGTAACGCGCTGGGTTGCGCGATCGACCACCAGGCCAACATAAAGCTCGTCCTTGATCGGCGCTCCCTGCTCGACCAGCAGGCGTTTTACTTCCTTGCCCTCGGGACCGGTCTGGTGGGTTATCAGCGTCATTCCCAGAATATCGTTAGCATGAGCGCGAACTTGATCGACACTGTCGGCAAGTTTTACGCCACCGCCTTTACCGCGGCCACCGGCATGGATCTGCGCCTTGACGACCCATTTCTCTCCGCCCATGGACTCGGCAGCAGCAACCGCCTCATCGACCGAAAAGCAGGCTTTGCCATCGGGAACTGCGACCCCGTAATCACGCAGAATTTCCTTGCCCTGATACTCGTGTATTTTCATCGCTTCGCTACCCCACCTCGAAAAATTTTGCCATATCGTATGCCAGATAAAAGTAATTGCAAAAAAAAACGCGCCGAACCGGGCACGTTTTCAATGATGTCACGTTGATGCCTGCGATCAAAGCATCTATTTAATCAAACCACCTGGCCAGCTACCTTGATCCCCTCTTCCTGAACGGTCTTGTTGAGCAGGCTAACCAGTGCAAACACCGTGTTGATTGCAGGGGTCGGGGTATTGGTCTGCTCTCCCAACTCAACCACCACGCCCAGCATGCCATCGATTTCGAGCGCCTTACCGACTTCGAGATCCTGCAGCATCGAGGTTTTATGCTTGCCGACACCTTCGGCACCCTCGATACGCCGGTCCAGCGAAACCCGGAAACTGGCGCCCAGTTTTTCGGCTATCTGTTGGGCCTCGGTCATCATCTGTGCCGCCAGTGCGCGGGTTTGCGGAAACTGGCAGATATCGACGAGCGTGGAATGCGTCAACGCGCTGATCGGGTTAAACGACAGGTTGCCCCAAAGCTTGAGCCAGATTTCCGAGCGAATATCGGGTAGTACGAAAGATTTAAATCCGGCTTCGACAAAAGCATTGCAGATCGACTGCACCCGTTCAGATTCCGAACCGTCGAGTTCGCCGACGGGAAACCGATTGCCCTCGATGTGGCGAATAACGCCGGGTTCATCGATAGTCGCCGCCGGAAACGCGATACAACCGATGATTCGATCGGGATCGATTGCGGCGGCAATGGCACCGTCAGGATCCACGGTGCGCACGATTCGGTCCTGGTACTCGCCTTCCAGCCTCTGGAAGTACCACCATGGAATACCGTTCTGTAAAGTGACAATAACCCCGGTCTCAGACAGCATACCCATCAGCTTGTCGGCGATCGGTTCTATCTGATGCGCCTTAACCCCGAGCAGCACGATGTCCTGCCCGGTGACTTCTGCCATCTCGGCGGTTGCAAAAATATCGGTGATGACGAGCTCTTCGCCGTTTTCGATGTATTTCAGACCATTTGCCCGAATCGCATCGAGATGTGCGCCGCGCGCGATAACCGACAGTTCATGACCGGACTGGGCCAGTTTTGCCGCCATCATGCCACCGATCGCGCCCGCTCCCACTACGCAAACTTTCATTATTAACCTCACGAACCCCAGGGGTGAAAAACCGGCGCATTCTACGCCAAAGTTTGCCATTGCGTCCACGCAGTCAGTCAAATAGTCAGGATTAAGTTCTTGTCGGCACATCCAATCCATTAATCGCGGTTACTCAATCCAAATTTAAATTTAGGCAAACCTGTGTTAGATTCCGCGCCCTCTTGAGCAACTAGTTGAACCAACGACCATGACTATCTGGGTACGCTTCGACAGCAACGACCATACACACCTGGGGACGCTCGACGGCGACCAGATCTCGATTTGTAACAATACTTTATTCGAGGAACCTGTCCTAACCGGCGAGACAGTTTCATTATCCGAAGTCAAACTTCTCGCGCCCTGCACACCGAATTCAATACTCGCACTTTGGAATAATTTCCATGAGCGCGCCGAAGCGGAAGGTCAGACGATTCCGGCAACACCACTTTACTTCATGAAGCCGGTGAGCAGTGTTGTCGGCCCTGGTGAAACGATATTTCGACCGCGCGGACACAGCGGACGCGTTATCTTCGAGGCAGAGCTCGGTATCGTTATTGGCAAGGAGTGCAGCAACATCTCGGCCGCAGAGGCTGATAAGCATATCTTCGGTTACACCTGTGTCAACGACGTGACTGCAATCGAATTTTTATTCGAAGATAAAGCCTTTCAACAGTGGACCCGCAGCAAGGGTTACAATACCTTCACCCCGCTGGGACCCTGTATCAATACCGAAATCGATCCGTCCGGGCTTAACATTCTTGCTATCCAGGACGGAGAAAACCGCCAGGATTACCCGGTTAGCGATATGATTTATAGCCCACAACAAATTGTCGCCATGATTTCCGAGTTTCAAACCCTGGTACCCGGTGATCTGATCTGTTGCGGCACATCGGTTGGCGCACGCACGATGAAACCCGGCACTGAAATACAGATATCGATTCCCGGCATCGGAACCCTGGTCAACCACTTTGATGACTTTCCTGGATAAGTCGGCCAATAAATCTTTGCTGGAAATGCGTCCCTCGGCATGAACCTGGAGCAATTTACCTTCAGGCTGATCGGTGCAAACAATCGCGAAAACCGTATCAGGATAACCGCCGATTGGGTACTCGAGCAGTTCGAGCAGTTTTACCAGGAGTTTCTCGAAGTTCCCTACCAGGCCAAGGCCGCGTTTGAGCAACAGCATCACAGCACCTCGATCTGGTTGAGCCGGCATCGTCTGTCGCTGTATAGCTCCTATATTCATCGCATGGGCGCCTACCTGCAGGCGATACAACCCAATATTTCGGTCGACGCCAGTTTCCTGAATCAGCTCGAAGATCATTTCTGGCGCATGATCGAACACCGTTACGAATCTGATGTCGCTTACGCCTTCATGCACTCAATCCGACGCATGGTCTACCGCGATGAATGGAAGCCAGTCGAATACTCGTCGTTTGGATTCGCTGAAAGCAGCGACAAGTACCCGGTTGAACTGCTGAAACACTTCCCGGTGAAGGATCAGGTCAACCCGGAATTGATCGAGCAGATCCTGAATGAGGTACCGGAGTTTTCGATTCCCTATCATGATATTGCAGGTGATAGTTCAGCCATCACCTGGCGTATCAATCGCCTCGCCGGTCGACGCGGATCGAGAATTGAACACCTGGAAATGATCGATGCCGGATTTTATCGCAATCGCGGCGCCTACCTGGTGGGCAAGATCAAGTTTGCGGACGGCAGTTACGCACCACTGATTATTGCCCTGCTCAATAACAACAAAGGTGTCTACTGTGACGCAGTCATTCTCGACCAGCACCTCGCCCACAACCTGTTCAGTTCGACGCTCGCAAATTTTCACGTTACTACCCGCTACTACCACGAGTTAAGCGCTTACCTGCACTCACTAATGCCACAACGGGCGCTGGGTTTGAACTATTCAACCATCGGCTACAACCACGTCGGCAAGGTCGCAGTCATTAACGAGATCAAGCAGGAAATCGCAACCACGGGCGGATTACTGGACACCGCTATAGGGGAGGCCGGTACAGTAGCTATCGGTTTTGCCGGACCGCAATCCGCCTACAATCTCAAGGTAATTCGCAATCACCCGACCGATGGTTACAAGTGGGGTAAATTCGAAGGCATCGATTCGGTCAAGGCAAAATATAGCCGGGTACATGAAATCAATCGCACCGGCAGCATGCTGGACAATATCATTTACTTCAACATCGCGCTCGAGCGCGAGTTATTTGCCGAGCGCCTGCTCGAGGAACTGTTGGTCGAGGCCAGCGAAACCGTCACCCAACAAGGCGATATGGTCGTATTCAAGTACCTGATCGTGCAGCCGCGCATGACACCGCTGCCTGTATTCCTGGAAAACGCGGCTGAAAGAGAGGTACGCATTGTCATCGAAAGTCTCGGCGATTGCATCAAGAACAATGCCGCCGCCAATATTTTTAACAAGGATCTCGATGCACGTAACTATGGCGTCAGCCATTTTCTCAAGGTTTACCTGTACGATTATGACGCACTTGAGGACATGGTTGAGGTCAAAATACGCAGTAACCTCGATCGTTTCGATGGCGAAGAAGACATTCCCGACTGGTACTTCGAGGATGGCGTGATTTTTCTGCCGGAGGAAATCGAAGCCGGATTATGCATAAACGATCGTGCGCAACGTCAACTTTTCCGCGAGTATCACGGAGACCTGCTGAGCACTTACTATTGGGAAACCTTGCAAAACGAACTGGTACAAAACCAGGTGCCAGCAATCAAGGTCTATCCCGATAGCTGCAGGCTACAGCGGGACTAAACTGGCACGGCGTTGACCGAAATGAGCGACCAGACAAAACATATCTTTTATTCCAGCAAACCGCGCGTGATACACATGGCGCTTAATATCGCTTTGGCGCCGATATTACTGTATCTGCTTGGCGCCTGGGCCTGGCCGCCGGTGATACAGCATTATATCGTGTTCGCTATCACCGCCTTGATGGCGCTGCATTACGCTCGCCAGCGCTGGACCGCGCCTCGCCTGGTGCTCGATGATGATGGTCTCACCTGCGGTAAGTTTTACGCGGTGGACAACATATACAAGGCGGAGCCGTCATTGCGCTCGGTCACCCTGACTGTGCTCGCGGATGGCAAGGTCAAGAGCAAGGTGATCAGCCTCGGTTGGGCCAGCAGAGAAGATTGCCACAGCATCCAGCAACTGCTCGTCGACCGCTTCCAGGGCGAAGTCCCGGAAAACTCCTGAACCACAGGGAAGTGCGCTCCCGTCCCATCTCCCGGTCATTCCCGCGCAAGCGGAAATCCAGTCAAAACTTCACTATTAGCGAATCTCCGCTTACACGAGCCCACTCGAAACGCGGGTGATGTCGGTAAAATAAAATGTTCCCACCAGGCTGGGGGTTGCCTGGCAGGAACGACGCCCTCCACGGGCATAGCGCTTGCGCGCCGGGGGATAAAGGACCGCAGCTCAGAGAAGCCTGTTCTTCTTCTTATTTTCGCTGTTTTTACAGGGGGATAACGCGAGGGCTCCCCTGGCTGCGATCACAACCTGGATAATCAGGAAAAATGCGAGTAGCGAGGCGATACTGCCGGCGCCGTGGGAATAACTATCCTCGTAATAGTAGTCCTCGTAAGGTTCATCCCAGGAGCGGTCTTCGATCATGATGTCTCGACCGAGGTAGTAGTAGTCGAGCACTTCACTGGCCACCATGTAGGCATGGTCCAGGCTGTAGATCTCGACCAGCACATCGTAGTACCCGGGCGGGTAGCCCTCTAGCAGCTCGGTTTCGACCTCGTAGGCGTCGGTAACATCATCGCCATAAATCGTAAACAGATCGGTTGTGTAGTACTGGCTCCAGGGTTCGCCTTCACGACTGAGATAAAGCTTGGCGTAAACCGTGGCGCTGTCATAACTGACATCCACGTCAAAATAGACGTTGATGGCGTGGTGGTAACCATCGCCATCGATGTCAGATATCAGCGCCACGTCTGCATCATAGATCTCGAATAACTGGTCGTGTCGATTCGCAATACCGTCGAGGTTTTGCTTCGTGGCGGAAGCCGCGTAGTTTTCCGGTTCACTCGGCCTGGTTTTGGTCACCGGCTCGCGCATCTTTAGCAGCTGCGACAAATCGGTGTCCTGATCCAGCTTGAGCTTGCCGGCGGAACGGCTGACTTGTTGTTGCTCGGCAGCGACCGCGGGCAGGTCATACCCCAGTAATGCCAGCGACAGTA
>JAOTXY010000143.1 GCA_029862125.1 Gammaproteobacteria bacterium
GGGATCAATCACGACCAGATTACCGGCGTCACCGGTAGTACCAGTCACATTGACCGTCGAAGTCGTATTGGTCTCGGAGAAAACACCGCATGGACTGCTGCCATCACAGCCACCACCCGTTCCGCCACCTACCGTAAGGAAGTGAATATCATCCAGGTAGATGGTGCCCGTGGTTAATCCGGCACTATCCGCCAGGTTGAAGAAGCCCAGGGCGGTGACCGCCGTGCCCGTGACCGCCGTGAAATCGGCTAACGGAATCTCGTACGTATTCCAGTTACCACTGGTAGCAACCGGTGTATAGCCACCCAGCAAGACATTGCCTCCGGCTGTTCCACCGGGAGGTGGCTCCAACTGAACCGTCAAATTGGCAAAATCGGTTACCGCCGACGTATCGATGGTGAACTTCAGCGTGTCATACACCGTGATATCGACTGCATCGAACACGAATATCGCACCGCCAAATCCATTAGTACCGGCCTGGTAGTCAAGCGATAACACAAAACTGCCATCGAACGGGGTGACCGCCGTGCTGTTCGCATCGATCACAACCGTGTTACCCGCAGACACAATATCGTTGATACTCACCGCCGAGATCGTATTGGTCTCGGAGTAAACCCCACATGGACTGCTGCCGTCACAGGGAAGAGCTCTCTGCACAAAGACAAAATGGATGTCATCCAGGTACAGCGTGCCGGCCAGCAGGACATCACCACCATCACGCGCATTGAAGAATCCCAGTCGGTTCACCAGTGACAGGTCCACCGCGGTGAAGTCGTCTAACGGTATCTCGTAGGTGCTCCAGTCACCCGAGGTGGCAACAGGCATATAAGCGGCCAATGCCACGTTACCGCCGGCGGTTCCGCCACCAGGCGGCTCTAACTGCAACGTCAGGTTGGCAAAATCGGTAAATTGCGAGGTATCTATGCTGAACTTCAGCGTGTTGTACGCTGTTAAATCGGCGTCATCGAACTCGATGACCGCACCGCCAAATCCGGCACCGCAAGCCTGGTACTCAAGCGATAACACCACGCTGCCATCAAACGGGGTGACCGCCGTGCTGTTGGCATCAATCACGACCGTGTTACCCGCGGACACAATGTCATTGACGGTCACTGTCGAACCAATATTGGTCTCGGAGAAAACCCCCAGACCTGTACCACCGTCGACGACAGCTGGCGGAGAGGTACAATTCGGGTTAGGGCCGTCGCCCTTGCCCAACGTGATATCGTCAAAGTAGAAGGTCCATTCTGTCGTTCCATTCAGGACATCGTCATTGGCATTTCCGACCGTTCCATCGTCAAATATCAGGACAATTTTATTATCGACCACGGTTGAAAGATCGTCGCCGGAAAAATCAAAGGTCAGTGTTTCCCAACCTTCAATACCGCTGGTGGTTACTATATTGGAAACACCCGAACCGTCCGGAATCCCGCCTGGAGGTGTCGGAAACTCGAGCTTGAAGGTTACCGCCACGGCACGAGACGACCAGACCTTCATTGTAAAAATCTGGTCAGACGCCGCAAGCGGTATCGGGTTGTTATTTATCAACGCGGTACCACCAAACGGCTGGTCGGCGAACTTCCACATTCTGGCGACTCTACTGCTGCTGTTGTCGCCCGTCATAACCGGGTTATCTATCACCTGTGATTCCCCGCCTCCGAAATTGGAAAATGTACCCGACCCCCCTCCAGATCCAGGTTCTAGATCAACAAAGAACACGGGGGCAGGTGGACCTGTTATGGTACTGTCAATGTCCGCCTGGGTGGAGGACAGTATATTTCCGAGTGAGTCGGCATAAAACGCTTCCAGTATCACCCCGTCCGTAACAGCGATATCGCTATCTTCGTCATTGGTCGCAGGACAGATATCAAAGCTTGCGCTGCCTTCTCCGGCAGCATCGAGATCTACGCCAACCACAACTTCTTCCTCACCTGTAACCAGCATGACTTTCGCCAACGAACTGGGGGCACAGGCATTGCTAACGACGACGCTACCACTGAAATCGGTTGGCCGGTAACCCGCTGCGCCGAAGCTGACCAGAGCGGGATCCGTGCAGGGTTCAATCACGAAGCGGATATCGTCAAGATAAAGCGTTCCGGAGAGAAGATTGCTATCCGGAAGCGCATCACGCGGATTGCCGAATATAAATGCGTTGACCGCATCAAGATTTATACCGACAAAATCACTAAGCGGAATTTCATAAGTCCGCCAGAAACCGCTTTCTGCCACCGGCGTGTAGCTGAAGAGATCACGCACCACCTGCCCTTGAAAGTTTTCGATACCATCAAAGCGATTATCCTGGAGTTCTATGCCCAGGAATGCGAGATCATCGAATTGTGAAACATCGATACTGAAGACAAGCTTGGTAAAATTCGACAAGTCGATACTGTTGAAATCAAAAACTGCACCCGAGAAGGCTGCGGGTACGCCACCGCCATTGGGTGAGCCCGTGTTACTAAAGTTAAGCTCAAGCACAGTGTTGCCCACAAGCGGCGGGACGGCGGAGCTATCGAGGTCTGAGTCAACAAACCCGGCACCGAATTCGGCAGTGTTAATTATTCTGTTATATGGCAGGTTGTTACCCGATTCATCGATCAAGTAGCCAGTGCTGGGGGGTACTCTTTCGGAGACCTCAACCCAGTCGACCAGCATGTCGGTCTGATCCGGATCGGCCCAGTCCGCCGCGGACATCGCAGGACCGGTTTGTCCGCCTAGTGTACCGCCAACTGCGACATTCAAAATCAAAAAGTGGTCCTTGAGGAATTCTTCCATCGTGACAGGATCGATGGCCTGGGTGAAATAGGTAATGCCATCGATTTTTCCGACGATCTGGTTGTCGCTCCAGTCGAGCTCGAATATGTGAAAGTCATCGGTCAGCGGCTCATCGAACTCCTTGTTGGTGGTATTGCAATTCTCTTCCTCATTGTCCGGATCCAACAACGAGGGCGTGTCTGATCTGCAGTCGGGTTCCGTTCCTGGTGTGTACCTGGGACCTGACCAGTGGGTAGAGAAGTGCGTCGTTCTGGTATCAGAGAAGAAATAATGCATCTCGACAATATCGATTTCGCCCGCATCCGGCCAGGGGCGCTCGTCGATGTCAGCACCCAGGGTCCAGAAAGCCGGCCACATACCGGCACCCGAGGGCATCTTGATGCGTGCCTTGATATTACCGTTCCTGACATTCAATCGATCTTTGGTGTTAATCCTGGCGGAGGTAATTGAACCGTCACGTTTGCCGCACGCGGGTGCATTGACACACCTGGCCCTGATTACCAGGCTGTTGTTTTCGATAAAAAGATTGCCTATGGAGTTTTGATAGAGCTGCCACTCGTCGTTACCCCAACCATTGTCACCGTAACCGGTTTCGACCACCCAATTATCCAGCGGCAGTGGTTGCGCAGATAACTTGCCGGCGGTTCGTGGGCTCACACTAGCGGGGCCACCGAAGTCATCCCTGAAAATCACTCGCAGTTCACCAACTGCAATATCACTCCCCGATGCATTTACAGGATCCTCACCATCACCGGATCCACAGCTTGCGAGAATAATAGAAAAAAGCGCAATCGCAGGGATGCGAAGCCGCTGAGCAAGTCTATTGAAATGCATTGCCAAACCTCCAGGTTCTCATGATGTCACAACAGCAAGCCCAGGCTTATTTACCGGATGCTTGCTGCTGTCGCCAACCATTGCCGGAGGTTACTCCCGGCTCTTCGGTTATATTTCGGTTGGCCTTTAGTTATTAATAAAACTGTTATAGTATTGTGCTATATAGCACTGTAAACGGGTCTGGTTGCTCGTGTCAAGCCCTATTTTAGGGCGGTAACAGCACAACCAGCCTTGTTCTTTATCCACGGAGTGGAGGTGTGCTATAGGCTTTTTTCGAGTAAAGCTATGTAGCAGATGATATAGTGCTGGCATTAGTCGACAATAATTAAAACTGGCGGCCGTTTACGTGGTACGCACGAGTCGCGAACTTGGATCAGGGAAATTGATCCCCAAATAACTGAAGAGTAGTCATACCAGGGACATTGACATTGGACACAACAATACCGAAATACCTGCTGGTCGAAGACCATATCAGGCAGCAGATCAAGCAGCGCAAGATCATCGACAAGCTACCTGGCGAACGCCAGCTGGCCGCCGAACTTGGCTATTCCTACATGACCATTCGCAAGGCCATCGAAAACCTGGTCGACGAGGGCCTGCTCTACAAGGTTCCGACCAAGGGTACCTACGTCGCCGACCGGAAAACACAAAAACCGAAAACCAGCACGATTGGTTACTTTCTCGACAGCAGAATCGCCGGCGGTCTGTCGAGTCCCTACTATGCGAAGATTTTTGATGCGCTCCAGAAAGCAGCCGTACACGAGGGTTATTCGCTGATTTATTTTACCGATGCCAATGAATCTGGCCTGCAGCGGACATTGAACAAGCTTGATGGCGTCATCGCGACCTGCTTCCCGCGCGTTGAAGATTTTATCCAGGAGATTAAGGAAATAGTGCCAGTAGTGGTCATTGACAATAGCGCAGCCGATAAAACCATTCCTTCTGTCATCATCGATAATTTTAGCGCCCAGGTTGAATCGGTTGATTACCTGTGCTCGCTCGGGCATGAACGCATTGGCTTTATTACCGGGCTGGAAGATTCCGATGTCGGCAAGAATCGATATGAAGGTTATAAAAGCGGGCTCGTCAAAAACGGCATCGCCGCCGCACCGGAATTAGTATTTCGCGGTAATTATACCTTTGGCTCAGGCGTGAGCGGGGTCGAGTATTTCCTGTCGCTCGAACAAAGGCCGACCGCAATCATGTGCGCGAATGACTCGATGGCATTGGGCGCGATCAACAAGCTGCACCAGGAAGAGCTCGAAGTACCGGACGAAATCAGCGTTATCGGTTTCGATGACATTGATGTCGCGAGTCAAATTGTACCGCCACTGACGACTATATTTGTGCCGGTAAACGAGATTGCAGCATGCGCTTTCAACATGCTGAAGTGTCTTATCGATGGTAAACCCCTGGATAACCGGCACATCGCCCTGGCCGCGCACCTGGTTCCAAGGGCAACCAGTGCCGAAGCTTCGGGTGAACTAGCGACTGCCTAGATAGTTTTCTTACCTGGAATCCCGGGAATTATCCCGCGTTTTCCCTGGGCCGATGCGGCCACAGGTGCGCATAGATCTCCTGCATGACCAGCTTGGGCTTACGATCCACGGTAAAAATTCCCCAGTGTTTCTCGGGTTCCATTGGGTCCGGCGAACCTTTCCAGGGCTCGTCAAACGCTTCAAATATAAAAGTCAGCACCTGGTGCTCATTGCTCCAGTCGATGAGCTGGTTATAGTAGTGCGCCTGGAACTCCTGCGACGCATTCCAGGGTTCGATACCGCGGCCGTTCGAGTTGGTGGTCCAGCCGGCCTCGGTGATGACGATCGGCTTGTCCGGGTAGTGATCGGCGACGCTGCGATAATTCTCTCGCGTGTATTCGATCGCGCCTTCGATGGTGTGAAATTCCCACACCGGGTACGTATGTAACGAAATAAAGTCGAGTTCAGCAGCGAGAGGCTCGAGCTTTTCAGTCCAGGGCACGTAGTTTTCACAGAAAGTGACCGGTTGCCTGACGGTCTGCTTGATGCGGC
>JAOTXY010000054.1 GCA_029862125.1 Gammaproteobacteria bacterium
ACGGTCACCGACGTTAACGATGCACCCGTTGCGGTGGTTGATAGTGCCAGTGTGGCTGAAGATGGCAGCGTAGACGTGGATGTCGTTGCCAACGATACCGATCTTGACGGTACTATCGATCCGACCACGGTCGTGATTACCTCCGGTCCGAGCAATGGTACCGTGAGTGTCAATGCGACCACCGGTGTCGTGACGTATACCCCGAACGCCAACTACTTCGGACCCGACAGCTTCAGCTATACCGTTGAAGATGATGACGGCCAGGTCTCTAACCCGGCCGCGGTGAACTTGACCGTAACATCGGTGAACGATGCACCAGTTATAGACCTGGATGCTAACGACAGCGCAGCTGCGGGCAATAATTATGCCGTGACCTTTACCGAAGACGGCAGCGCAGCTTACATCGCCGATACTGATATCAATATTACTGATGTCGACGACACCAACCTTACCGGAGCAACCATCACGGTTAACAGTGTCGAAAGTGGAGATTTACTAACTGTTGGCTCGATGCCCGCCGGCATAACAGCAAGTGCCTATGACTCGGTGACGGGAATCATTACCTTGTCAGGTTCCGCGTCATTGTCCGACTACCAGGATGCTATCCGGGCGATTCAGTTCTCGAATGACGGATCGACTACAAATACTACCCGCAGCATTGACGTGGTTGTCACTGACGGCTCGAACAATAGTAATACTGCAACCACCGATGTCACAATTAATACCTTACCTACAGTAACTGTCACTGATGTATCTGTACAGGAACCTGCAGCGGGCACAACAGCATTAACATTTACCATTTCTATTGATCAAACACTGGGTAGCGATTTAACTTTTGATTATGAAACCGCTGATATCAGTGCCCTGGCTGGAGCTGATTTTGTTGGCATTTCCAGCACAGTAGGAACGATAACGGCTGGCAGCACTTCGACGACTGTAACGGTTACGGTTAACAGCGATACCGACGTGTTTGAAGGCGATGAAATCCTTTCTCTTGACCTGACCAATTTTAATCAGACCGTCAACTTTGATATAGCTGCTCATACCATCAGCGGTGGTGTCCAGGGTATCGGTACCATAGGTGCCAATAACGGCGCGCCCGACGCGGTTGATGACAGTTACATAACTGCGGTTGATACACCTCTGATCATTACCAATGTTTTGGCCAACGATACCCTGGTCGACAACGCAGTTGTAGATGTGACAGCCCCCGGTTACACCGAGACGCCTCCTGGTTCCGGGATTTACAGTATTCCTAATGCCGATGGTACTGTTTTCTACGACTCAAATGACGGGAGTTTTTCCTTCGACCCTAACCTCGGGTTTACCGGTACCACCAGTTTCGACTATAGGCTGATCGATGATGATCTTGAAACGGATACTGCTTCTATAACAATTGAAGTCAGTGCCGCTGCCCCTAATCCACCTGTGGTTACTAACGTGCCTGATACCGCGTACACCGAAAATGATAGCCCGGTATCACTGATTTCAGGCGTTAATATTACCGACGTCGATAGCACCAATTTATCGTCAGTCGTGGTTACCATAGACGGATACATCGCATCACAGGATGTTATTAATTATCTGACTGCAGGCACCAGTGTAGTAGCCAACGTTTCGGTGACCGGCTCCACCTGGGAACTCACCTTAACCGGTGGTGTTGATATAGACGAATATGAAGCTGTTCTGGATTCAATCACCTATCAAAACAGTTCCGAAAACCCCAGTACCTCGGTGCGCAATATCACCATCGAGGCATTTGATCAAAGTTATGCCAACCTGTTTGGTTCGGATGCCGGCACACTGTCGATAACTGCGGTCAATGATGCGCCCGACGTGTTTGATAGCAATGTTTTCGTGCTGGATAACAGCAACGACAATGCGCTTAATATAACTGTCCCTACCGATCCTGATACAGATGATAACCTGTTGGTTATTACGATTACAGGATTACCTGCAAGTGTAGGCACCGTCACCCTGTCAGATGGTACTCCAGTATCAGTCGGTAATACGCTGACTCTGGCGGAGCTAGCAGGGCTCGAATTCGATGCGGGTGCTACACCGGGACAGGATACGCTGACTTACGACGTATTTGACGGCAGTTTGACCACATCAGCAACGACGACAGTCAACGTCGGTTCTACCGAGGCCGATATCGGCACCGTCTATGAAAGCGCACTCGGCAATGGCACAGGTGTCGGTGGTGGCAGCGATACGGTCACTGGTAATTTATTTGCAAACGACGCTGCTTCTACCCCTACTAGCACCATCGATGATGTCAATGGAATAGTTCCGGTAAGTGGTGTAATCACCATCAACACCGCGATAGGCACCCTCACCGTATATGCCGACAATACGACTCCCGGCTTCAATGCAGGCGATTATGTCTATGTGTTGAATACAGCTGACGGAACCAGTAATGATGTTGACGAAGTATTTAACTATACCTTCACAGAGGGCGTCGCTTTATCGGATACCCTGACGATTTCGGTAATTGATGATGCGCCGGTGGCAAACGACGTTGTTCAGGATGTTCCCGAATCTGAAGAGAAGATTTTTAATATTATCTTCACGCTGGATGATTCGGGCAGCATGGGCTGGGGCGCTGATACGGGCAATAATCCCCCCGATGCGGGCGAATCGACGAGAATGGAAATTGCTCAAGAGGCTTTATCGGCACTGGGTGCGGAATATTTCAATCAGTCTACCCAGGTTGAGATTACGCTGATCACATTCAACTCAGATGCCAGTTTCGTTGGCACCTATAGCGATTTCGCTGCCTTCGAAACGGCTTTGAACGGCGTAACACCTGGGGGTGGTACCGACTACGTTGACGCAACCGATGAAATTCAAACGCAGCTGACTACCGATCTGGCAGGCCAGATTCCGGCGGACGACGTGCAGAATATTTCCTACTTCATATCCGATGGTGAAGCCAATGCTGGCACCTCGCCAATTGGCAGTGGGTATATTGATTTTGTAAATAGCAACTCAGTGGATTCTTATTCGGTTGGTATTGGATCGAGTTTGCCCAGTGACTTATCTGACCTGAACTATATCCACAATATTGATTCATTAGGTCAGGGCGGTGGTGCCGTGGACGATGCATTAATCGTAACCGATGTATCCGCACTCGAATCTGAATTACTGTCTACTGTCCCAACTGCATTTGGCGGCAACATTACCGCTAACGGGTCGGTTTCCAATGTTCTGTTTGGTGCAGACGGTGGTTATGTTCAATCGTTCACCACCGACCTCGGCGGCACCGATTATACCTTCAGTTACGATGGCAGCACGGTAACCGTTCCGGCAGCACTTGTTGCAACAGTTGTTGTTAGTGGCAGCACAATTGAACTGGGTACCGATGATGGATTCGCCTACGGCACCTTTACTTTCAATTTTGCAGACGGAGCTTACACTTTAAGTGCACCGAATGGGCTGGCACCTTCAGTTTTTGATTTCGATTACACCATAATCGACGGTGACGGTGATACCGCCTCAGCAACCGCAACTATCAATATCATTGACGATGCGCCCGATGCCAGGGACGACCTGCACAGCCTGGATCCGTTTGAAGTCGCAGCCGGTAATGTTATTACCGCATTGGGTACCGATGGCGGTCCGCAGTTTGGCGTCAACATATCACCGTTCACTACCCAGGGTGGTGGTGTCGACAAGATTGTCGATAATGCGGTGGTTACTGAGTTTACCTACAAAGGAACCTCGATATCGCTTGATAGCGCTGACTTCACCCTGGTACCTCTGCCCGACCCCACCGGTAACAGCGAAAATATCGAAGTCAACAGCCAGACCAATATCGATGCCTCCAATTTCACGATCAGCGGCTTTGACGGCGGCGTTCCGGATACACTTGGTTTTGACAACGGTGGTGGTGACCAGGGTGTCGGCGTAGGCAACAGTCGACTCAACAACGACGAGTCCATGGTGATCGACTTCGATCTGGGTGCTCTACCCTACGGTGTTGAAAACCTGACCTTGACCATGAATGACTACAGTGGTGGTGACGAAGTCGATATCACGGTTTACGACATCGACGGTGTTACCGTGCTGGGATCATTTACACATACCGCTGGCAGTGGAACTACGATCGATCTGTCCGCTTACACCGGGATAGGTTCCGTAGAAATTGCGAATACGACTGGTGGCGATTCGACACTGAGATTTGTCGACTATGACCCTGTACCATCCAGCGGATTCACGGTAAACCCGGCAAATGGAACCAACGGCAGCAATCTGAATTGGACCTTCGACTACGAAACCGATCTTGACGGTAACGGAATCATGCAGGCGACGGTAACTGATTCGAACGATGGCTCCGAATTCATCATGCGTAGCAACGGTTTCTACCAGTTTACTCCTGATCAGGCCGGTGCTCCGATCGATGTATCGACCGATACAACATCTCAGGCTAATGTCGATGCTGATACGAACATCAATATCAGCGTTCGTGCGGGTGGTGGCAGCCTTGAGTATTCAGGCAACGGTGTGGGTGTTTCCGGTGGCAACGGTCAGTTATTGAGTCAAGGTGAAGCATTACTGGTCACATTTGACCCAACGGCCGCACCGGATGGCATCAGCAACCTGGTTCTGCAGATAAACGACTTCCAGAGTGTGAACAACGATCAGGCGACGGTTATCGTCACGCACGATACCGATGGCGATGGCTTTTTATCCACGGATACTATAGTCCTGTCGGCTTCAGGCTCCGGTTCAGAAACGCTGGATCTCTCACAGTTCTCGGGGGTCACTCAGTTTGACATCGAGTACACGGGCACTGGCTACGACCTTGGTCTCGGAAATATCAGTTACCAAATACCTGCCACCGCAAGCGCCTCCATGCAAGAGCCGCAACTTATTGACTACACGCTCACCGATACAGATGGTCAATCAGATAGTGCCCAGTTAGCGCTTTACACTATCGATCAAACCATCGCAGGCACCAGCGGCATCGATAATATTGCGGGTGGAAGCCTCAACGATGCCATTATTGGTGACGACGGTGACGATATTCTAGCCGGCAATGCTGGCCATGACTCACTGTCCGGTGGCGCAGGTGACGACACCCTATCCGGTGGGATCGGCGATGATTACCTCGGTGGTGGAGATGGCCAGGATAGTCTGAGTGGCGGCGCTGGTTCCGATACTCTTGACGGTGGAGCTGGAGACGACTTTGTTGATGGCAGCTCAGGAGACGACGTAGTGCTCGGTGGTGAAGGTGACGACCAGGTATTCGGCGGTTCCGGCGATGATCGCCTGGAAGGTGGAGCCGGTGACGACGTGCTGACAGGTGGATCTGGTGACGATGTCATCTTCGGCGATGCAGGTGATGACCGAATCAATGGAGGCAGTGGAAATGACAGTCTCGTTGGTGGTGACGGAATCGATATCTTCGCACTTGAATCCGGAGACGAAGGTACGGTGGGTACGCCCGCAATCGATACGATTGCCGATTTTACCGTCGGTGTCGGCGGCGATGTGCTCGATCTTTCAGATATGCTGCAAGGTGAAGACCTGGGCTCGCTGGATGGTTTCCTGTATTTCAGTTATAACGGCGTTACTGGTGATACTACTATCAGCATCGACGTCGACGGTGACACCGGCACATTTGAAACCAGCCAGGAGATCGTTTTAAGCGGTGTCGACCTGACCGCGAACGGTACGCTCACCGATCAGCAAATTCTCGATAACCTGCTGAGTAATGGCAACTTGATCGTCGATCAATAATCAAGCCATTCCCAAACATTTAGGGCCAGGGACGGCCATATCTATTGCCGGGAAGCTAATAAATACCCAATTTGTTGAGTTTTCAACACTTAACAAGGAGAAATGATTCTCAATATTACGCTCAACAGGGAATAGTTGTGAATTTTAAAACCTAAAAGTTTATGATTTCTCGTGCTTAGTGCCTCGAAACGGAGTACAGAGATGATTAGGATCGTCAACAAGTTATCGTCTGGTCAGTTTTACGTCACCATTGCCTTATTTCTCTTTACAACAACACTACTCGTATCGGGCTGTGAAGATCCACCGCCACCTACTTTGGAGGAAATAGGTGAACAAATATTCCTCAATGAAACTTTTTCCGGAAACGGACGTACCTGCGCTACTTGCCATCGACCGACAGACAATTTTGGGCTGACTCCCTCATTTATAGCAACCCTGGATTCCAGCGATCCCCTGTTTGTCGCCGAAACGAACTCGGATCTTGCCGAAAACTTTGAAAACCCGGTACTAATGCGAGGGTTTGCGCTGATATTGGAAAATCAGGACGGATTTGACGATCTTGAAGCTAATTTCAATATGCGTGGTGTTCCCCATACGCTCGCCCAGAGAACCTCGATCGACAGTCGTGACGGACCCCGCACCGGATGGTCTGGTGACGGTGCACCCGGCGATGGTTCCCTGAGATCATTTGCAGTCGGCGCCGTGATTCAACATTTCACAAAAACGACCGACAGGATTGCCGGTGTTGACTTCAGGCTTCCCACGGATGAAGAACTCGATGCGCTTGAAGCCTTTCAATTGTCTCTCGGTCGACAGGTAGAATTAGAACTTCCTCTTGGATTAAAAGGTATCGTCGCCTCGAGGGGGCAGGAAATTTTCCTGGACAACGGTTTAGGGAAGTGTAACGCATGCCACTTCAATGCCGGCGCTAACGGTGATCCTGCTATCTTCGGGGCTGGCGCCGGGAATTTGAATTTCAACACCGGTGTGGAGAATCTACCCGATCAACCTGCCCGGCTTACCGATCAACTGGTACCGCCGGATGATGGCTTCGGATCTCCGGGTAATGGCGAATTTAATACGCCAACACTTGTCGAAGCAGCAGACACCGGGCCATTTTTTCATAATAACTCGGTGGAAACAATCGAGGGATCAGTCGCATTTTACAATGGAGATGCATTTACCAATTCTCCTGCAGGCCAATTACTGGTTAATGCGACCGGCAGTGCAATTAATTTAGACGCTACACAGGTCGTAGCTGTTGCCGCATTTTTACGGGTTATTAACGCGTTGGAAAATATACGCAGTAGCAATGATTTGCTCGAGCGCACCACAGAAGAATCAAACGAATCAATCGAGGACAGCAAACCATTGTTAGAGCGCGCGTTTTCCGAAACCGATGATGCCCTGCAAGTATTGACAGGTGGGGGCCTGCACCCCGAAGCAACGGCCCACCTCGCAGCGACACTCGAATTGATTCAAAAGGCAATATCCGCTTCGAAGCCAAAAGATCGAAACCAGTATGTCAAGGATGCGATTTCGGCGCATATTGATGCGCGCAACAATCTGTCGGAATAGGTTCCGTCGATATCGATAATGGAGGTTTTCTAATGAGAGCTTTAAATATGAGTAAAATCTCAACTGTAACGTTGCTCTTGATGATTGCTTTTTGGGGGCCGTCTTTGAGTTACGCCCAACAAACCGCCGAACAGTTTATTCCCATCGGAATGTCGCCAGGTATTTCAAACAAGCACAGCTATATCGGTAGTATCACTGTCGTAAACCGGCAGACTAATAGCTTCGTGATGAAAACCAGTACCGGCGAAAAAGAAATAACTATCACCCAGTCGACTCGAATGTGGCTCGATCGCTCAAAAAAGAAAAAAACCAATATCGAAGCGAGCATCGACGATTGCGAAGCAGGACGTACTGTTGAAGTTATGCATAGCCGTGAAAACGAAAATATTGCCGACTGGGTTAAAATCGAGCCGTCGTGATAGCTTTCGATTAGCCCATCACAACCCAGCGTTCGATACTCTCCAGATCGAGCTAAGCTTGGTTTGATGCCGTTGTAGATAGGACCGAGCGCAGATTATCTGGAATATCCACCGATTCTTGACTTTCGCGATCCACGTAAACATGAACGAAGTGGTCCTGGGCGATTGCTGCCTAGTCACCTTCGACAAACAGCCCAACTTCGTAACACCGAACTCCGACCAAGGTGAGCAACCCGAATACCAGCCTCGATGTCGGCGGGAAAGGCCGCACTGCTGTAAAAATTACAATGCGTCTCAACCACCAGGCCGATAACCTCGCCCCGGTGAATATCGAGCACACCCTGGTCGATTAAATATCGATTTACCGCGGTGTCGAAGTTGCTGTAATACTGAACGTTGCTGATGTGACCTAGACGTCGTTATCCATCCAGCGCGTGGTTATGGTTAAAAAATGTCGATACCTTTCGTGCGTTTGCGCTTCCTGTTTTACTGACATCCGAAATTCCTGACAATTACCAGATCAAATGAATTAATGGCCCGACTACAAGCATAAAATCTATCTACTACAGGCTAGGACCGATTTTTATTAAAGTGTAAGCGGTTATGCAACCAAATACATTTTTAGTATTGTTTGTAATCATGTGGGTCGCGTTCAGCCTGACAGTTTAGAGCAGAATGCTTCTGTTTTTACAAGAAAAACCTATATATGGTGGTTTCTGTTGACTCTTACTACTATATATAGTAACAATGCAGGAATTCCAATTAATGTCGAGTTACTGGACTCGGTCGATTCTCTTAGCATTAAAGACTCTAATTTATGTGCATGTTTTAACCCCCAGCATTTGGCTCATATTTTTTTTGTCGATGCGACAGATTTAAAACAGTTCAATATTCGACATACACTAGAAATACTAAAGTGCATATCCGAAAATGCAGGATTAACCCATTTGAGGGATGCTGAATTGCCTCCTCCTATGTTAAATAACCTTAGTAACATGGCATTGCGTCTCCCTATTGTCACTGAGACAGTCGTATGAAACTCAAGACATTCAACGTTTTTGTAACTTTGGTTAGTTCATCAGTACATGGTGGTATCATTACCTTATATGGGTAAATAAAATCCAGGCCAGGCACGATGGTAGATAAACCTCAAAAGATCGGGAAATACGAAGTTAAATCGTTGCTGGGCGAAGGCGGGATCGGCGCTGTTTACGCGGGATACGACCCTGACATCCAACGCCGCGTCGCGATAAAAATTCTGCATCCGCATCTGACTACCGGTAAGGTGGGCGAAGAACTGTTAACGCGATTCAAACGCGAGGCGATCTCGGCTGCAAAATGCATTCACCCCAACATTGTCAGCATCCTTGAGTATGGTGAGCACCAAAATAAACCTTATATCATTATGGAATACGTCGACGGGGTTTCGGTGCACAAGCTTATTAAACACCGGCTTAAACATGGGCGCGGCATCAGTCTGAGACGTAGCCTCCAGATCATATCGCAGTTGCTCAAAGCACTGCATACGGCACATGGATTAAATATTGTTCATCGCGACGTCAAGGCCTCCAATGTCTTGATTTTAGGCGGAAGTGGCCATATCAAGTTGACCGATTTTGGCATGGCCAGGCTCATGGAAAATTCGGATTTGACGATGATCGGTAGTTTCATGGGTACACCAAGATATATGGCACCTGAGCTAAGGTTTGGATTAGAGGCTGATGCCCGTGCTGACGTATTCTCAGCTGCAAGGTTATTCCTGGAATTACTCAAAATGATGCCAGATAACTCGCCATTCCATCGCTCCAGGTTAACCGAAATTGTCGACATGCCTCCCGGAAACCGGATCGATTACTCGGCAGCCTACCCTACCGCGCTAATTCCCGTTGTAACCAAGGGATTAGAAGTTGATAGAGAGAAAAGATATCAAACTGTGCTGGAATTCATGCAGGCGATAAAACGGGCATTGCCCAATCTGCAGTCGAAGGTAGCGAGCTCTTCAAGACAAGCTGCCTCGGTCGTACCAAAATCGGTACAAAACTATTCGCCGAGCGAAGACGAGTTGGATTCGATGACGACCCTGCTAACCGACATTGTCGGACCGAGTGCGACAATCATTATGGAAGAGCATGAAACTAAAAGCACATCGGCAAACAATTTAGCGATAGAAATTTCAAAAGAAATCCCGCAACAGGAAAAGCAAGTAGAATTTCTCAAACGATGGGAAGTGATGAGCATATCCAGGCGCAATCGAACGTCAATGAACAGGCGAGCGTTAATCAATAGAGACGAGCTGAATTCGATGACGAATCTGCTAACTGACATTGTAGGACCGAGTGCGACAATCATCATGGCGGAGCATGAAACCAGGAGTACATCGGCAAGCAATTTAGCGGCAGAGATATCAAAAGAAATTCCGGAACAGGAAAAGCAAGCGGAATTTCTCAAGCGCTGGGAAATGATGAGCGTATCCAGGAGGGCGTTAATCAATAATAAGATGCCGGATATTTCCCCGGACAAGACAAGGCTGCACGATTTATCAGAGGAAGCGCCGGGTAGAACTGGCAATGATTTTATGCACTACATTGGGAAAGTTGCAAAAACCTGGTTACGGCATGACCGCTAAATCGACTTAAATATGGACTATGAGTGTCCGCGACGGGTTGGTGATACAACCGGGGATTTCAGGAAATTGTTGCCGGGTGCGCCGCAGGCGAAAAATCTCGATCGCTTCGGCAATCGAAGGATCGAAGGGTAGCAAGATGCTCGGCCTGACAGCGTAAGCTGAAGGCCAATCGCGAACCGGGACCGCCAGAGGCTCGACCGAAGCGATGATTTTATGAAAAATTTCTCAAAATAAACCATACTTAATTACCCGGGCAGGCATCATGCCTGTCAGGGTTTATTTATCGATCGAAGTAAATTTTTTATATTGGCCAATAGGCTACAAATAATAAAAACCCTATTTAAGATTTATTTCTTGCAGAAGTAAGCGCAAACGTTCCGCGATGGTGTCTGTTGCTATATGAAATTAGGGAGTAGGTTATATGCTTAGTAAAAAATCCTTACTGTCAATTCTGCTGGCCTTTGTGCTCTTGCCTTCGGTGCAGGCGCGCGAAATATCCATGCTGACCGTCGAATGGGCACCGCACTACGGTTCCGAGCTACCCGAAGAGGGCTTGACCACGGCCATCGTCAAGGCCGCGTTCCGCGCCGGTGGCCACGTTTCGGAGGTCGATTTCATTCCCTGGACCCGAGCGCTCAAGGAAGTAGAGGAAGGTAAGGCCGATATCGTCATGGGCGCGTACCACAACAAGGAACGCGAACAAACGTATATCTTCAGTGATCCGATTTATTTTCTGCAGCTCGGCCTGATCGCGCGCCCGGGGCTCGGGATTACCCGTTATGACTCCCTGCGCGAATTGGCACCCTACAGCATCGGCATTTCGCGTGGGTTTGCCAACAGCGAGGAATTCGATGCGGCCAATTATCTCAACAAGCAAGTCGCAAGCTTCCCCAACCTGAATATCCGCAAATTGTTCCGCGGACGCATCGACATGGCGGTGATGAACTTCGACCTGTTTCGTTACGAGGCGAGGAAGGAAGGCTTTTGCATCGGCAACGTCGAATTCGTCGAGCCACCGCTGGAAACGCACGGGCTATATCTGATGGCGTCGCGCAATATTGCCGACGGCAATAAAGTAATCGCGGACTTCAATCGCGGGCTGGCGAAGATACGCCAGAACGGTCAGTTCGATCGCATCGTCAACCGGTTACGCAAGTAATTCTGAAATTAGGAATCAACAATGGCAACTAAAGATATTCGCTGGTACAGCACTATTCGCATGAAGGTCGTCGTCGTGATCATCATCTCCTGTACGCTGGTACTCGGGGGACTGAGCGCATATAACACTGTCAACGATCAAAGGCAGCTGGCCGCCGACCTGGAGAAACTGGCCCAGGTGACCTCGCAGCGCCTGTCCAAGCACTTGATCGGGCCGATGTGGGACCTCGACCAGGACCTGGTCGACTCGACCCTCGAAGCCGAAATGCTGGAAGACAATATTCACGCAATCGTGGTCTGGGATGAAGGCGGCAAGTCGATATTCTCGGCGCGCGAACGCAGTTCCGCGGGTCTGCCGGTGCCATCGAACGGCGCCATTGCCGGTGACCTGATCAAGTCGCAAAACGACGTCAATAACGGCAACAAGTCAATCGGCCAGATTGCGGTTTTTGTATCCAAGAGGCAGATGGCACGGCAACTGGCCGCTGCCACCTTCGCTAACGTTATAACGCTACTGATCCTAATCGTGGTGCTGGTAGCGATCATGACGATCGTCATGAACCAGGTTATCGTTGGCCCGATTACCCGCCTGGCAAAACACGCCGACACGATCAGCCACGGCGATCTGAAACAGAACATCGTGAGTGAATCGAACGACGAGATCGGGCAGCTTGCGGATTCCTTTCAGCGTATGCAGGTCAGCTTGCGGGTTGCGTTTAAGCGAATTTACGCCCGGGCCAAGAAAGCCGCATAGTGGCGCAGCGGAATCGAAGCTGCAGGCTTGAACAACAGACGTGAGCGACTGGATCTTATACGACCAATTTGTCGACCTGGTGAGAAGCCACCATCGTGAGGCCTACAGCGGCCTGGTCACCGGTCTCTGCGATCGCAAGCACGCGTTCCAGATCGGTTTCGATCAGGGTGATATTGTCCTGTTGACCTACCGCGTTAAAAAAGGCATTGACGCATTGCCGTTCATCATGCAGATCGAGCGCGCCAAGATCACTAACCAGATGGCGCTGGATATCTCGGACTCGGTCACGGAAAAACTCGATACCAGCTCGATATTGTCGCAATTGACCACAGATACGATCGACGATACCGCCACGACCGAAATCAGCAACGTGGGCATCCTCGAGCACGAGGGGGCATCCGACCGGCACCGGATCGATAGGCATTTGAAGCAGGCAATCAAAACCGCCGCGGTGCATCATTTCGGCCCGATCGCGGCGATGGTCTGTGATGAACACCTGGCCAATCCCGAAAGTGACCTGCGCACTGCGATCATGAATATCGCTCTAGACGTCGGCGCGAGCCAGGACGACACCGAGACGTTTCTCCAGTCGATCAGCGAGTTTTGAGACTCCGCGCTCGGAGCTACGCTCGAAACCGAGTGCAAGTTTCGAGATACGGCTCAGTTTCCACAAAAAGCCTCAGACTGGTGTAGGTGGCCTGGTAACTGTCATCCCGTGGCTCGACCACGGGATCCCAGGGCGAGAGGATTTCACGCCCGCCATCCCTGGCGGGCGCCCTGCGGGCAGCGCTGACGCGCTGTGCAAAAGCGCATCCATGCGCTTTTGTGAACCTCGTGCACGGTTCCATCTTCCCGCCAATTCAAAGCAAAAAATAAAGGCCTCAAACTTGGGTAAGAGGCCTTTATTTTTTGCTTTGAATTGGTCGGGGCGAGAGGATTTGAACCTCCGACCACCTGCACCCCATGCAGGTACGCTACCAGGCTGCGCTACGCCCCGTCTATAAAGTGGTATTTGACGCTAGATTTAGCGTTTTAGCAAGGTCAGAAGCTCTTCGAGCTCCGTCAGGGTCTGGCGGATGATTTGTTGGCTTTGGCTGACATCGTCTTTCGCGCCCTCACCTTCAAGACGCTGGCGTGCCCCACCAATAGTGAAACCCTCGTCGTAAAGCAGGCCGCGGATCTGACGGATCAGCAATACATCATGACGTTGGTAGTATCTTCGATTGCCGCGCCGTTTGACCGGTTTCAACTGGGGAAATTCCTGCTCCCAATAGCGCAATACATGAGGTTTGACGTCGCAGAGCTCAGCAACTTCACCAATAGTGAAGTAACGCTTACCTGGTATTACCGGTAATTCGTTATTGTTGCTCGCTTCCAGCATACGCTTCTACTCTTATTTTTAATTTTTGACCGGGCCGAAAAGTAACCACTTTCCTGGCAGAAATGGGTATTTCTTCGCCAGTTTTCGGGTTGCGTCCGGGCCTTTCAGCCTTTGACCGGGTTAAAAAATTACCAAAACCGGACAACTTAACCTGGTGTCCGGTTTCAAGTGCTACTTTTACTTCTTCGAAAAATTGCTCGACTATTTCCTTAGCTTCTCTCTTATTGAGACCAAGTTCTTCAAATAGCATTTCGGCCATATCAGCCTTGGTCAATGACATTAGCTCTCCCTCAATTCTGCGTTGTAGTGTTCTTTTAGTTGTACGAGGACTTTGGCAACGAAATTTTCCACATCCTCGTCAACAAGAGTGCGTGAAAAGTCCTGTAAAATCAAGCCCAAAGCGACACTTTTTCGATTATTTCTCACTTCTTTTCCAGTATAGACGTCAAATACAAATACTTCCTGCAATATTTCATTTTTTAGCGAATAAATGCTGTCTACCAGTTCACGGACAGGTAAATTTTCTTCCACGGTGATCGAAATATCACGTCGGATAAACGGAAATCGCGACATTTCGACGAAATTAGGCAATTTTCTGCTTAATATCGGCGAAATTTTACTTTCAAATACAAAAACTGATTGATTTATATCGAGTTTATTTAACAACGACGGGTGCAGCGCTCCAGCAAACCCTATAGTCTCTCCCCGGAAAGCCAGATCTGCACCCTGACCCGGATGTAATACAGGGTTGTCTGAGCGCGTAAAACCAAATTCTGACTCATCGGCCAGCCTCAGCATCGACTCGAGATCGCCTTTTATATCGAAGAAGTCCACGCCCTCACCTGTCGTGTAGAGACCGTCGTTGATGCGGCTTCCGGTAATAACGCCGGCAATATGCGGAGTTTGCACGAGATTGTCACCATCAGGAATGAAGCACAAACCGGTTTCGAACAATCTGACCCGAGACTGCTGGCGATTCAAATTATGCTGTAACGCCTGTATAAGTCCAGGCAACAAACGGGTACGCATTACCGACATGTCCGCCGAGATCGGGTTAGATAGCGGCAATACCTGTTGGCCAGGATCGAGTAAATCCTGTAACTCCGGGGATACGAACGAGTAGGTAACTGCTTCAAAATAACCCCGTTCAACCAGGGTGTCGCGAATCTGATTGACACTGACACTCTGCTCGGAAAAGCTATCCATCTGGATGTGCGAGGCTTCTCGTTTCCCCGGAATATTGTTATAGCCGATCAGGCGCCCCACTTCTTCAACCAGATCTGGCTCGATATTGATGTCGAAACGATAACTTGGCGGAGTTACCTGCCAACCCACGGGTCCCTCCGCAAGCTGCATATTAAGGCGCTGTAGAATATCGCTGACTTCTTCGCGTGCTACCTCGATTCCCAGTAAGCGATTCAATTGCTCGTAGCGCAGCTCGACATTCGGGGTTTGTGGCATGTAGTCGTTAGCCACCGCATCGATAATCGGTCCAGCTTCGCCCCCGACAATCTCGAGCAACAAGCCAGTTGCTCGCTGCATTGCTATCGGAGGTAGCTGCGCATCCACGCCACGTTCAAAACGATGGGACGCATCGGTATGCATGCCAAATCTGCGTGCCTTACCGGCAAGCTCGATTGCAGTAAAATGGGCCGCTTCGAGGAAAATATTGCGGGTATCGGACTGCACCGAACTGCCGAACCCGCCCATGATGCCCGCAAGGGCAACCCCGCCAGCATGATCGGCGATTAGCAAGGTATCATCACCGCACTCGACTTCACTTTGATCGAGTAACGCGACTTTTTCTGCAGGTTTCGCTAAGCGAACCTGGATGCCGCCATTCAGCTTGTCATAATCGAACCCGTGCATCGGCTGACCGAGTTCCATCATGACGTAATTGGTAACATCAACCACCGGGCTGATTGGACGTAGGCCACAACGGCGCAGCTTTTCCTGCATCCACATCGGTGTTTGAGCCTGCGGATTGATCCCCTTGATGATACGTCCCACGTAACGTGGGCATTGCTGAGGTGCCAGCAGCTCAACTTCGAAGCTATCGCCGATGCTACTGTCGACAGGGGTCACGCCATTTTGCGTCAGCGCAATTTTATTGATCGCGGCAACTTCACGAGCAATCCCGGCAATACTCAGGCAATCGCCCCGGTTCGGGGTAAGATCGATATCAAAAATATTATCGTCTAGCGACAGGTACTCGACAATCGACATTCCGATGGGCGCATCGCCTGGCAACTCGAGAATACCCTCGGAGGATTCAGCCAGTTGCAATTCGGTTGCCGAGCAAATCATGCCCTGGGATTCGACTCCGCGCAGTTTGGCTTTTTTGATCTTGATCCCGGGAAGCTCGGCACCAATACGTGCCAAAGCTACCTTCAGGCCGGCACGCACGTTGCTGGCACCACAGACAACCGAGAATGTATCCTTACCATCATTAACCTGGCAAAGATTCAGTTTATCGGCATCGGGATGGCTTTCGACCGCCACAACTTCGGCGACCACGACACCGGGTAGCGCTGGCGCAGCTACATTCAAGCTCCCGACCTCGAGCCCGGCCATCGTCAACTGGCTAGCCAGGGCCTCCGTATCAACCGGAGGATTAACCCATTCACGCAACCAGTTTTCGCTAATTTGCATCGCCAGGTCCGCTCACGTGAATTGTCGCAAAAAGCGTAAATCGTTATCGAAAAACAAGCGCAGGTCGTTGACGCCATAGCGAAGCATCGCGAGACGCTCGACCCCCATACCGAAAGCGTAGCCGGTGTATTTTTCACCATCTACCCCGGTATGCCGGAATAATTCAGGGTGCACCATGCCGCAACCAAGCACTTCCAGCCAACCGGTATGGCTACAAACCCTGCAGCCGTTACCGGCGCACATCACACAGCTTATATCGACTTCCATCGACGGCTCGGTGAATGGGAAGTACGAGGGCCGAAATCGGGTTTTCAGGTCGTCCTGCTCGAAGAACATCTTGAGAAACTCTTCCAACGTACCTTTCAAAACCGAGAAAGATACGTCCTCATCGACGAGCAGGCCTTCGACCTGGTGAAACATCGGGGTATGCGTCAAATCCGAATCGCAACGATAGACTCTTCCCGGCGCAATGACGCGTAAAGGTGGCTCCCGGTTTTCCATGACACGAATCTGCACCGGCGAAGTATGGGTGCGCAGCAACATCCCGTCATCGAAATAAAAGGTGTCGTGCATTGCGCGTGCCGGATGCTGCTCAGGAATATTTAATGCTTCGAAGTTGTGGAAGTCGTCTTCGACTTCCGGGCCTTCGGCAACATCGAAACCCAGCTTGCCAAACATCTTGTCGATGCGGTTCATGGTTAGCGTGACCGGGTGTAAACCACCCGCACTGCTGCGTCTTCCTGGCAGGGAAATATCAATTGTTTCCGTTTGTAAACGTGAAACAATTGCGGCATCGCTCAGTTCTGATTTACGCGTTTCCAGCAACTCCTGGATTTGAACCTTGATCTGGTTGATCGCCTGGCCCGCGGCTGGTCTCTCCTCAGCTGACAAGCGACCGAGATTCTTCAATTGCGCTGTCAATTCACCCTTCTTGCCCAGGTAGGCGACACGTACAGCATCGAGCGCCGCCATGTCAGCTGATTCGCTGATCGAGAGGGAGGCTTGCTGCAGCAGATTTTTGAGATCTTGAGACACGTATCAGGGCATCAATTCAACGGCAGAAACGCCTTCTCTGCCGTTGATATGCGGAATTTTACGTAGCTTCCAGACCTGCCCTGGCTTTTTCAACCAGTGCAGTAAAGGCAGGTTTGTCAAATATGGCGATATCCGAAAGCACCTTGCGATCGATTTCGATCGAGGCTTTTTTCAGGCCATTCATGAATACGCTGTAAGACATTCCGTTTTCGCGGGCCCCGGCATTGATACGTGCAATCCAGAGCGCACGGAACTGACGCTTGCGCTGGCGCCGGTCACGGTAAGCGTATTGACCGGCCTTGGTGACGGCCTGCTTGGCAACGCGATACACCTTACTGCGTGCACCTCGATAGCCCTTGGCTTTATCCAGAACCTTCTTGTGGCGTGCATGTGCAGTAACGCCTCTCTTTACTCTTGGCATGGCTCAATCCCCCTTAAGAATATGGCAGCATACGACGCACTTGCTGCACGTCATTAGCATGAACATCAAGCTTCTCGCCCAATTGGCGTTTACGCTTGCTCGATTTCTTGGTAAGGATATGACGCAAGTGTGATTGCTTACGCTTATAGCCGCCTGCCGCATTTCGTTTGAAACGCTTGGCAGCACCACTGACTGATTTCATCTTTGGCATTTTTAACTCCAGTTAAATAAACATCTATTAATAAGCCCTGGACGCCGGAGACGCGTCTTTGGGTCTTGGCCAGCACAAATTCGCTAGCGTTTTTTCGGCACCAGTAACATCGTCATCTGGCGCCCTTCCGACTGCGGAAACTGATCCACAGTCGTAAATTCTTTGGTATCCTCTTCTACTCGTTTAAGTAGCTGAGTGCCGAGTTCCATGTGCGCCATTTCCCGTCCCCGGAAACGTACCGTCACCTTAACCCGGTCACCGATCTCAATAAACTCGGTCAGTTTGCGTAACTTGACCTGGTAATCACCTTCTTCAGTCCCTGGTCGAAACTTGATTTCCTTGATGTGCACCTGGCGCTGCTTCTTGCGCTGATCGTGCAACTTTTTCTTTTGCTGGAACCTGAACTTGCCATAATCCATCAATCGACAGACTGGTGGCTCAGCATCGGGTACCAACTCTACGAGATCCACGCCCGCGTCTAATGCCAACTGCTGGGCCTCTTCCAACGAAACTATACCCTTTTGTTCGCCGTCTTCTGCAATAAGCCGAACTTCCGGCGCTGTAATATCCTCATTGAGACGGCTCTGTTTGTTGTCTGCGATTTGGGACTCTCCCTAAAATGTTATCCGCAAAAATTAATCCGGCCTGATAACCGGATTACTGTTGTACCAGGTCGACAAACTTGTCGATCGCTAATGAACCCAGGTCTTCACCACCGAGGCTTCGCACTGCAACACGCTCTTCTTCAACTTCGCGATCACCGACCACGAGCAGGTAAGGAATGCGCTGCAAAGTGTGCTCGCGAATTTTAAACCCGACCTTTTCGTTTCTCAAGTCAGAAATCGTCCTGATTCCCTGATTTTTAAGCATTTTTTCGATTTTTTCGACATATGGCGCCTGTTTGTCGGTAATATTCATCACCACGGCCTGAACCGGTGATAACCAGACCGGGAATTTGCCTTCGTAATGCTCGACCAGAATTCCGAAGAATCGCTCCAGTGAACCGAATAATGCACGGTGTAACATGACCGGTCGGTGCCGATCACCGTCTTCCCCAACATAGGAAATATCAAACCGTTCGGGCAGGTTCATGTCGACCTGTAAAGTGCCACATTGCCAGTCACGTCCGATCGCATCACGCAGCACAAATTCGAGTTTGGGGCCGTAAAATGCACCCTCTCCCGGAAAAATCTGATACTCAAGTTGCATACTGTCCAGTGCATTGGTTAAAGCGCCTTCCAGCTTGTCCCAGATTTCATCTGAACCAATACGGTTCTCGGGCCGGTCTGAAAACTTGATCACGACATCTTCAAATCCGAAATCCTTGTATATATCGAGTACCAGAGCAATGACATCGATGCATTCCTTCTCCATTTGTTCTTCGGTGCAATAAATATGCGCATCATCCTGGGTGAAGTGGCGTACCCGCAACAAACCATGCAAAGCACCGGAAGGCTCATATCGGTGCACCTTGCCGAATTCCGCCATGCGTAACGGCAGGTCACGGTAACTCTTCAAACCCTGCGCGAACATCAGCACCGACCCTGGGCAGTTCATCGGCTTCAACGCAAATACACGCTCATCTTCAGTTGTAGTGGAAAACATGTGTTCACGGTAATTTTCCCAGTGCCCGGAGGTTTCCCACAGGCTGCGATCCATAACGTCCGGCGTATTGACTTCGATGTAGCCGGCATCTTCCTGGCGTTTGCGCATATAGTTAATCAGCAAATTGAACAGGGTCCAGCCCTTGGGGTGCCAGAATACCGACCCCGGGGCCTCTTCATGCAGGTGGAACAGTTCCAACTGGCGTCCAAGCTTGCGATGGTCGCGTTTCTCGGCTTCTTCGAGCCGATGCAGGTAGGCTTTAAGCTGCTTCTTGTCGGGCCACGCGGTGCCGTAGATTCGTTGCAGCATTTCGTTTTTCGAATCACCGCGCCAGTAGGCGCCTGCGACCTTCATAACCTTAAAGGCATCGCCGAGCTTGCCGGTGGACGGCAAGTGCGGCCCTCGACACACGTCGAACCATTCGCCCTGGCGATAAATCGAAACTTCTTCACCAGCCGGGATAATCTCGTCGATAATCTGGACCTTGTAGCTTTCACCGATATCTGCAAAAGTTTTTTTGGCCGCATCCCTATCCATGACTTCACGCTCGATCGGCAGATCGCGCTTGACGATTTCGTGCATGCGCTTTTCAATTTCGACCAGGTCTTCGGGTGTGAATGGCTCCTGTCGCGCAAAATCGTAATAAAAACCATCTTGGATCGCCGGACCGATGGTCACCTGGGTGCCGGGATAGAGTTCCTGCACCGCCTGCGCCATGACGTGCGCGGCGTCGTGACGTAGTAATTCGAGTGCCTCGCTATCCCGATTGGTAACGATCGCGACTTTGGCATCTTGCTCAACCAGGTAAGCCGCATCAACCAGCTCACCGTCAACCTTGCCTGCGAGCGTCGCACGGGCCAGCCCAGGGCCGATATCATTGGCAATATCCATTACCGATACCGATTTATCAAAATCGCGATGAGACCCGTCCGGAAGAGTAATCTTAGGCATGCTTTTTCTCCAGTGGTGACCCCTACCAAAGGCCACTTGATACAAAATTGGTAGTCGCGAGTGGATTGCGTCGGACATCCTGTCCTCCGCCCTTCGGGCCGTCCTGCGGACGTCCAAATTTGCTCCCGGCAAATTTGTCGAACCACCGCAGCTGCACACTAGCACCAACCATAAATGGTAGTCGCGAGTGGATTCGAACCACCGACCCC